>NZ_JBIAVW010000014.1:27017-194485 GCF_042894785.1 Streptomyces sp. NPDC001502 | reverse complement strand
AGCCGAAGCGGAAGCGGGCTTCACGGCGCGGAACACCGCGGTGCGCTCACTGTCCGCGGGCTCTTCGGCCTTCGGCTTCTCGGCCACGGGCTTCGACTGCTCCCCGGCGGGAGCCAAAGCGGAAGCGGGCTTCACGGCGCGGAACACCGCAGTGCGCTCACTGTCCGCGGGCTCTTCGGCCTTCGGCTTCTCGGCCACGGGCTTCGACTGCTCCCCGGCGGGAGCCGAAGCGGAAGCGGGCTTCACGGCGCGGAACACCGCGGTGCGCTCACTGTCCGCGGGCTCTTCGGCCTTCGGCTTCTCGGCCACGGGCTTCGGCCGCTCCCCGGCGGGAGCCGAAGCGGAATCAGTCTTGAAGGCCCGGAACACGGCGGTGCGCTCGCTGTCCGCAGGCTCTTCGACCTTCGGCTTTTCCGCAGCGGGCTTCGCCTCGGCGCGCTTGAAGGCCTGGAAGACTGCGGTGCGCTCGCTGTCCGCGGGCTCCTCCGCCTTCGGCTTCTCGGCAGCGGGCTTCGCCTCGGCGACCGGAGCGGGGGCAGCCGAGTCATCGGAAACGGAATCCGAGGTGGAGCCGGAATCGGGGCCCTGCGCCTCGGTACGGGCATCCGGCGTGCCGGCCCCGGCGGCGTCGGGCTCGTCCGCGCTCGCCTCGTCGTCCACCGAAGCGGAATCTTCGGCTTCGCCCGCAGCGGCCTCGCCGTCGGCGCCATCGGCGGAGGCGTCGTCGGCGGAGGCGACCCATGCCGCCACCGCATCCCGCAGCGGGTCCCGCGCGCCGGATCCGGCCTCGGGCTCGGCTCCGGAGCCGGCTTCGGCTTCGGCTTCGGCTTCGGCTTCGGCTTCGGCTTCGGCTTCGGCTTCGGCTTCGGACTCAGCATCGGCATCGGCATCGACCTGAACGTCGGCACCGGCACCGGCACCGGCAGCGGCGGCCCCGCCGCTCTCGGGATCCCGCGGCCGGAACACCGACAGCCTCGGATCACGTTCCGCGGACGACTCCGCCGCCCCCGGCGCTCCTTCATCTACCGACTTGTCGGGGGACTCGCCCGCCACCGTTCCTCCTCCATCGCCGCCACGTCCGGCTGTCCGAATGTCTAACAGTGTCCCGTCTCGGGAGCATCGCCCCCGTGCTAGACGAGAACGACATAGCTGCGGGTTCCCCCACAAAGCGGCCACGCGCTCTCGACAGATGAATGTGAGAGGCGTCACCCTGTCACTCATCCACGCGGGGAGGCATGGATGGGCAGGAGCCGCAGAACAATTCCGGAGGAGCTTCTGCTGCTCGCCTTGGACCCGGCCACGGGTACCACGGCGCAGCCGCAGTCGCTCGACCTCGGCCTGGCCGGGGCACAGCTAGTGGAGCTGGCTCTGGCAGGACGGATAGCCCCTGATGGGGATCGTATCGCCGTGGTGATGCCACGGCCGACAGGAGATCCGACTCTGGACTCCGCACTGGAACTGCTGCGCAGGCGCGGCAGCCCGGTACGGGCCGTCCACTGGATCGGCGGACCCCGACTGGGGCTCCGTCAGATTTACCTCGCTCATCTGGAGCGCTGCGGCATGGTGCACGCCGTCGCGGGACAGATGTGCGGAGTGCTTCCGACGACTCGCTACCAGGCGACGGACACGGAGATCAGCCGGGAGATCCGAGCCCGGCTCGACAGTGCGATCCGCACCGGCGTACCGCCGGACCCGCGGACCGCGGCGCTCGCCGCACTGGCCCACGCGGTCGGACTCGGCAAGCACCTGTACCCCGGCAACGAGGGGCGGTCGTCCAGGTCCCGGCTGCGGGACCTGATCCGGCACGACCCGATGGGCGGACTCGTGGCGCATGCCGTGATGGACGTCCAGAACGGTGTGGCCGCACAGCCACGCCGTGACCGCGCACCCGCACCGCCGGTCCGGGCCACGGCGAGCAGCGTTCCGCTGCAGCCGCGCCGGACGGGCGCGATGGCCCGCGCGGCCGCGCACTGATCCACCCCCGTTCCACCCCCGTTCCACCTGATCACCCGTTCCACCCGCTCGATCGCACCACCATCGCAACGCCACCGCCCCGACCGACGTCCGCGAGGACCCGGTCGGTTCGGGAGCCGCCAGCGCGCGGGGTGGCGGGGCCGGTTCGCCGACCCCGCCACCCCGCGCGTCTGTGTTTCCGGGCCGTTCCCCAGCGGCGCCGCCCGCTTCGGTGGCAGTCTGCTCAACACCAGACACGCAGAGAGACAGCTGCAACGACAGAAGAAGGCGGAGGTGCCGTTCACGTGGCGTCCAATGTCAATCCCACCGTCCGACGCCGCCGACTGGGCATGGAGTTGCGCAAGCTCCGCGAGGACAAGGGCATGACGGCCGAACAGGTCGCCGAGCGCCTCCTCGTCTCCCAGTCGAAGATCAGCCGACTGGAGAACGGCCGCCGCTCCATCAGCCAGCGCGATGTCCGCGACCTGTGCGACGTCTACGAGGTCGAGGACCGCCGCCTCATCGACTCGCTCATGCAGATGGCCAAGGATTCCCGCCAGCAGGGCTGGTGGCACGCCTTCGGCGACATTCCGTACAGCGTCTACATCGGCCTGGAGACGGACGCCGCCAGTCTGCGCACGTACGAGCCCCTGGTGATCCCGGGGCTGCTCCAGACGACGGAGTACGCCCAGTCCCTCGTCCGCGGCGCATGGCCGGAGACCGCCCCGGCCGACGTCGACAAGCGCGTCCAGGTCCGGATGCACCGCCAGAAGCGGCTCTCCGAGACCGAGAACAACAACCCGGACCTCGGTCCGCTGCGCCTGTGGGCGGTGATCGACGAGGCGGCGCTGCGCCGGCGCGTGGGCGACGCCCAGTTGATGATCCGGCAGCTCGAATACTTGATAGAGCAGTCGGAGCAGCCGCACGTCACGGTGCAGGTGATGCCCTTCGAGCTGGGGGCGCACCCCGGCGTCAACGGCCAGTACGCGATCCTGGAGTTCCCGGACGCGTCCGACTCGACCGTCGTCTACATCGAGGGCGTGACGAGCGACCTGTACCTGGAGAAGGCCAACGACGTCCAGAAGTACAGCGTGATGTACGAACACCTGCGTGCGCAGGCGCTCAATGTCGACCAGACCCGCGAGTTCATCTCGCAGATCATCGATCAATACGCGGACAAGAGCGCATAGGGGACGGATACGACCGATATCCACCGTGCGTGTGGCAAGCGGGTCGGTACGGTACACCGTCACTCCCCAGCCACAGAAGGCTTGAATCGAATATGCCACCCGGTCGGGTGAATGATCCCTTCACCCGTCAGGAGCTGCCGGTAGCGTCGATCAGGTCAGCCGGAAAATTGGCCGACAGGACATCGGAACCACCGGAACTACTCGCTCACCGGAGAGAAACATGGCTATTCGCCAGGGCGCCACGGCCAACTGGATCAAGTCCTCCTACTCCGCCAACGGCGCCTGCGTCGAGGTCAAGTCCCCCGTCACGGAGGCCATCGCCGTCCGCGACTCGAAGGTGCAGGACGGACCGTCCCTCACCTTCGCCCCCGACTCCTGGACCTCGTTCGTCGCCGACGTCACCGAGGGCCGGCTGGGACGCCTCGCCTGAACATCACGGCGCGCCCCAACCGCCTTCGCCGCCCCTACTGTTCGGTCCCCGTGTCGAGCACCGGCACCGGCACCGGCGGGCCCGGCTTCTGCACCACCCGCATCACCGGCACCATGTGCACCACCTGCACTACCTGCACTACCTGCACTACCTGCACTACCTGCACTACCTGCACTACCTGCACCACTTGCACCACTTGCGTCACTGACTGGAGCCCTCTCGACCGACCCGCCGTCTTGGCCGAGGGGGCTCGGCCATGCCCGGTGGGCGGACGGCTCGCCGCTCAGCGCAGCTGATCGACGTAGCGGTCGGTCCCCGGCACCGTCGGGATGAACGGCGCCACCAGCTCCACCCGCCCCAGCCCCGCCTCCGCGACCTCCGCGTCCAGCCCCTGGAAGCGGTCCCAGCAGGTCCGGGGGTCCTCCTGAAGGAACCACAGCAGCGTGAGGCGGGTGTCGACCCCCTCCACCTGCTTGACGTACGTCATCCGGTCACCCGGCAGCGGGGTCGGACGGAAGACCGTCACCATCGCCGCCGGACCGCCGTGCAGCCGCTTCGGCAGGGCGCGCGAGCGCAGCCACTCCAGCAACTCGGCCCGCTGCTCGGGCCCGTCGGCGTCGACGACCTGGACGACGAGGCCCTCGTACGGGTGGTCCAGGGCGTGGAAGTCCCGCGGACCGGCGGCGCCGTCGCGGTAGACGGTGGCCGCGTGGTCCTGGAAGGACGTGAAGACGTGGGTGCGGTCCTGGTAGACCCGGCCGTCGCGGTTGAGGCGCTTGTTGATGCCGACGGTCCACTTCATGTGCTCGTCGTAGCGGCCCTGGGTGACCCAGTACGTCGATATGTAGCAGCCCGCGGTGACGGGCTGGGCGACGGCCGACTTCTCGGGGTAGCGCAGCTCCTGCAGCTCGCGGGTGGCCACCCAGCGGCGGCCCGCGTACATCCAGGGCATGGCCATGGCGCCGGCGTAGTAGTGGTCGTCCTCGTACCAGCGGTTGTACGCGTACTCGTGGCCCGGGTGCGGTTCCACCATGGTGATCAGCGCATGGCCGGGGCGCACGCCGTAGGGGCCGACGGCCGCGAGCTCGGCGTAGTCCTCGACGCGGGTGTCCTGCTGCGGTTCCTGCTCTCCTGTCGTCATGGGACCGGTCTAGCTGATGTGGCGTCAGATGGGGAGGGGTCGGGCGGCCCGGGGTCTCCGGCGGCCGGTCCGCCCCCTGATACATACGTGCCGTCTACAACTTTCCCTCGCTACGATGCGCGCACCCGCCTCCTGAAGGAGCTGCCCGTGCCTGCCACCGTGTCCGCTGCCACGCCTGCCACCGAGTCGGCCGCCGCCACCGCCACCACCACCGCGCCGCCGCCCGCGTTCGCCGCCCGCGCCGCCTCCGTGGAGGGGTCCCCCGTACGCGAGATCCTCGCGCTCACCGAACGCCCCGGGGTCATCTCCCTCGCCGGCGGCCTCCCCGCGCCCGAACTCTTCGACGCCGAGGGCCTGCGGACCGCGTACGACTCCGCCTTCGCGGTGTCCGCGCGGCGCGCGCTCCAGTACTCCACCACCGAGGGCGCCCCGGAACTCCGCGAGGCCGTCGCCGCCCGGGCGACCGCGCGCGGGCTGCCGACCGGTCCGGACGACGTACTCATCACCTCGGGCTCCCAGCAGGCCCTCACCCTCATCACCGCCACTCTGGTCGAACCCGGCGACGTGGTGCTGGTCGAGAACCCCACCTACCTCGCGGCCCTCCAGTGCTTCCGGCTGGCGGGGGCGCGGGTCGTGGCCGTGCCCTGCGACGCGGAGGGCATCCTCCCGGACGCGCTGGCGGACGTCGTGGCGCGCGAGCGGCCGAAGCTGCTGTACACCGTCCCCACCTTCCAGAACCCGACGGGACGCACCCTCCCGGCCGCCCGCCGGGCGGCGGTCGCGCGGACCGCCGCCCGGCTCGGGCTGTGGCTGGTGGAGGACGACCCGTACGGGGAACTCCGCTACGAGGGCTCCGACGTCCCGTGGCTGGCCGCGCACCCGGGGGCCGAGGACCGTACGGCCCTGCTCGGCAGCTTCTCGAAGGTCATGGCTCCCGGGCTGCGGCTGGGCTGGCTCCGGGCCCCGGCCGCGCTGCGGCGGGCCGCGGTGGTCGCGAAGCAGGCGGCGGACCTCCACACCTCCACGGTCGACCAGCTGGCCGCGGCGCACTACCTCGCGGCGGTGGACCTCGACGCGCACATAGCCACGGTCCGGAGGGCCTACCGCGAGCGCCGCGACGCGTTGCAGAGCGCCCTGAGCCGGACCCTGCCGGCCGACTGCGCGTGGAACCTGCCCGCGGGCGGCATGTTCCTCTGGGCCCGCCTGCCGGAGGACCACGACGCGACGGACCTCCTCGCAACAGCAGTCACCCACGGCGTCGCCTTCGTCCCGGGCGCCCCCTTCTACGCCACCGCCCCGGATCCCCGCACCCTGCGCCTGAACTTCACGACGCACACGCCGTCCGAGATCACCGAGGGCGTCGCCCGGCTGGCCGCGGCGCTGGCGGAGTACGGCGGGAAGTAGCCGGGGGGCTTCAGTGCGGCTTCAGCGCGTCTTCAGTGCGGCTTCAGTGCGGCTTCAGTGCTGGAGGGCGACCTTGAGCAGCACGATGAGCAGCCCGAGGAAGAGGTTGATCGCGCCGGCCAGGAACATCAGCCGGCGTGAGGCGCCGGCGCGGCTGGCGGCGAGGGTGGCCCAGCCGACCTGTCCGATCAGGGCGACGGCCAGCGCCAGCCATGCGATGCCCTGGGGTCCCAGCCCGATCAGCGGGGCGATGCCCGCGGCGACGGCCGGAGGGACGGCCGCCTTGATGATCGGGCGCTCCTCCCTGGACGTACTGCGGACCACGTCCCAGCTCAGCCGGCGCACCATGCGGGCCCCGAAGAGGCGGGAGAAGACGTGCGCGGCCCAGAACACCACCCCGGTACCGAGGAGCAGGGCGACGAGTTCCAGCCGTGGGAACTTGCCGAGCGTCCCGGCTCCGACCACCACGGAGGCGGCGAGCAGGGAACCGTAGACGGCGCCGCTGTAGTCCTCGCGGCCCGCCTCCCGCTCCGGCTCCGGAGCGGCCTCCGGTCCGCCGCCTTCCGGGGGCGCCGTCACGCGGCCCCGGCCTGCGCCGTGGGCCACTTGAGTTCGATCTCCATCTCGATCTCCCCGTCGCCGATCTCGACCTCGATCTCGGTGCGGAGCTCATCGGGGACGCGCAGGCTCATCTTCCCGGGGCCGAGTTCCAGTTCGGCATTGCCGCCGTGGCGCAGCGCCTCCGCGAGCGCGGAGAGCTGATCGGCGACCTCAAGGCGGGAAAGGGACTTCTTCTGCTCAAACTTGAGGTCCTTCACGGACGTCTCCAATCCGCTGCGAACACCGGGTACGGCTCATTGTGACGCCGCACAGGAGGTCGGGCATCCCGGGCATCCCGGGCCTCAGCCGGCCGGGCCCGCCCCCGGCCGGCTGAAGGCCAGGGCGAGGACCTCGCTCCACTGCATGGGCGGGGCGGTCACCGGGGCCCCCGGGCGGAGCCTGGGCACCAGGACGCGCAGTGCGCCGGGGCGGATGGAGCAGGTCACGGGTGTGGGCATGGTCAGTGCCTCGCCGTCCAGGGCGACGGCGATGCGTTCCGCGGCCGATCCGATCACGACCTGGCGGGAGGTGAGTACGTGGAGGCCCGCCGCCTTCGCCCCGCGCAGCGCTACGTCGGCCGCCTGGGCCGCGTTGTTCACCCGGATGCCGAGGACACCCAGCTCCCCGCGGTCGAGGCGGGACCTGCGGGCGCCCATCGGTTCGGAGGACGTGTAGGGGTTGTTGCTGACCAGCAGCGCCTGCTGGGCCTCCAGCCGTTTCCCGTCGGTCACCGCGTCGAGGGTGGTGCCGGCGTATCCGAGGAGGAGGTCGGGCAGTGCGGCCAGTGCCGAGTCCGCCTTGGCGTCCCGGTACTCCGGGCGCTGCACGATCTCCGCGTAGACGCCGAAGGAGGCCGTGTTGACGAAGGCCTGGCCGCCCACGACCCCCAGGTCGACCCTGAGCTCCTCCCCGTCGGCCAGCGCGTCCAGGCACCGGGCCGGGTCCTCGCGGTCCAGCCCGAGGTCCATGGCGAAGTGGTTCCGGGTGCCCGCGGAGATGACGAGGAACGGCAGGTCGTGCTCGGCCGCCACCTCGGCCACCCGGGCCTGGGTGCCGTCGCCGCCCGCCACCCCGAGCAGGTCCGCTCCGTCGGCCACCGCCTGCCGGGCGAGTGCGGCGACGTCCGTCACGACCGCCGGGTCCAGCAGCACCACCCGGGCGCCGAGCGCCTCCCCCTTCTCGACCAGGCCGAAGCGGCCGACCTTCCCGCCGCCGGACTTCGGGTTCATGATCAGCACCGGGTTGCGGGGGGCGGCCCGCGCGACGGCCCGCATGCCGTCGGGCCGGCGCGCGGCGCGCAGCGCGGTCCGCGCACAGGCCACGGCGGCCGCCCACAGCACGATGGCGAGCAGCGCCGTGGGCCACAGGTCCGCCCGGGAGTAGATGAGCAGGATGGCCACGGGCGCGCCCACCACCAGCAGGGTGCCGACCAGCCGGACGGCTCCGCGGTGGGACACCACCCACCAGGTCCCCATGGCCGTGAGAGCCGCCCCGGCCATCCCGACGACGAGGACGACCAGCCCGCCGACGATGCCCTCGGCCACCAGCGTCACCGCCGCGAGCACCGCACAGACCAACGCCAGCAGGGCCCACAGCCGGGCCCGCCGGGGCGCGCCGGAAGAATGCGGGAGTGCCATGCCCTCACGTCCTCGCCTCGTGCCGCGGGGTCATCTCCGATCATCTCCCGAAGCGCATCGGCCGTCGACGCGAACGCCGACCCGCCCGGGACGCGGCACCGTCCATCGCTCCTGCAACGACCGATGGGTCGAAGAGCTCAGGT
This sequence comes from Streptomyces sp. NPDC001502, assembly GCF_042894785.1. Classification (NCBI taxonomy): domain Bacteria; kingdom Bacillati; phylum Actinomycetota; class Actinomycetes; order Kitasatosporales; family Streptomycetaceae; genus Streptomyces; species Streptomyces sp. NPDC001502. The sequence goes on along the minus strand of NZ_JBIAVW010000014.1, from coordinate 185,987 downwards.
TCAACTCGACACACCTGGCGGGATATGTGTCCCACTAAACGGCAAATTTTGCCCGCCCATCCCGCCATGCAAAAGTACGTTCGATCAGGAGCAAAGAGCAGCGGTGGGGGATTCCAGGTGGGGTTCGACGAGGAGTGGGGGCGGCTCCGGGCTGCTGCCGTGGATGCCGGCGGCCGATCGCCGGCCATGGATCCGGTGGTACAGGCGCGTGAAGCGGCACTGGAGCGGCTGGCGAACTTCCGTAGCCGGACGGTCCTGGTGCCGCTCGACGCCCAGGGCGGCCTGTGGACGACCGCGCTCGGCGGCCTGGACTGGATCTGCGTGTTCTCCGACGAGGAGGCGCTGGGCCGTTTCGCCGAAGCGCGGGACGAGGCCGCGCAGGAATGGACGTACCGGCGGGTGATCGGTGCGCGGCTGCTCGACGAGCTGGTGCCGGCGCTCGATTTTCCCTGCGGTGTCGCATGGAACGCGGCAGGGCCGGACGGAGTGGTGTTCCCGCCGATCCGCGGGATCGTGCCGGATGCGGCAGCGCTTGACGGGGAGGCGGCAGCGTGAGCGGGGACGGGGCGGATCTCGATGTGTCGAAGCCGGCACTGGCTCAGATCGCCAAGGGGATCACGGACAGCTTGGCGGAGTTGAAGGAAGTCGGTTCGGTGGGCTCGGCGAGCACGGGCGGCGGCTTCACCGCCCTGGCTCTCTCGGGGATGGAGACCGGGCACGAGAGCCTGGCGTCCACGCTGGGCACGTTCTGCGAACGCTGGGGTTGGGGCGTCCGCTCGCTGGTGCAGCAAGGGAACGCCTTCGCCATGAAGGTGGGGCTCTCGGCGGGCGCGATGTACGAACAGGACCAGTACATCCAGGGGAGCTTCAAGGTCGTGGCGAACGCGGCACTGGGCAACCCGTATGCCGAGGAGAAGGACATCATCGCCAAGGACTGGGGCGAGGTCTTCTCCGACAACCCGATCACACAGATCCGGGACGCCGACTACAGCCGCGAGTCCTTCGCCCGAGCCACGGAGAACGGCAACGAGTCTTGGAAGAGCGCTGTCCGGGACCTGAACAGTTCCGACATCCTGCTGTCCAACCAGCTCGCCGATGCGGTCGGACTGCGGGACGAGATGGACGCGGTGGTTGATGCCACGGTCGGCCCGGCACCCCAGGTACAGCCGGGTGGTGAGGGCTGATGACGGACTGGGGCAAGCTGGTCGACAAGGGTCTCGACACGATCGACGAGAAGGTCGACTCGGCCAAGAAGGTCATCGGTCACGGCGTGGACCGGGCCACCGACGAGATCGGTGGCGTCCTCGACCGTGCCGGCGCGCACGGCTGGGCGGACAAGGTCGAGGACTTCGGTGACAACGCCGCGTCCCGTCTGGGGGCCACCGTACGGGAGCAGCAGCTCGGCGAAAGCGAGCAGGCCAACGAGTTGATCCACGGCCGGTCGTCGACGCTCCGGGAGTCGGCCAATCACTTCACGGACTTCCAGGCGGCCTTCGACCGGGTCGGCCAAGGCATGAAGGCCCTCGACTCGGACCGGTGGAAGGGGCAGGCGGCCGATGCGTTCCGAGCGAAGTTCGCGATGCATCCCACCGACTGGCTGCGCGCCTCCGACGCGTGCGAGTCGGCGAGCGGTGCGCTCAGCCGGTACGCGGAAACGGTGGAGTGGGCTCAGAAGCAGGCCCAGGAGGCCATCGAGCTGCACAAGGCGGCGATGAAGGCGTCGAAGGACGCCCACGACGCCCACCTGAAGAACAAGGACGCCTACGAGGCCGCCGCGAAGGCCGGCCGTGATCCGGGCCCGGTCCCCGTCGAGGGCGCCGACCCGGGAGACGCGGCCCGCAAGCGGGCCAAGGAGATCCTGGACGAAGCGCGCAAGCAGCGCGACGAGGCGGCCATGACGGCCGAACGCGCCCTCAAAGCGGCCATGGAGCACGCCCCGGCCGAGCCCCCGGCGACGGACCGGCTCCTGGCCGACATCGTCGACTACGCGGGCTCGGAGGCGTTCGAGCTCACCCACGTCGTGGGTGGCGTGGCCAAGGGCACGGCGGGAACGCTGAACTTCGCCCGCGGCCTGAACCCCTTCGACGTGTACAACCTGACGCACCCGGCCGATTTCCAGCAGAACCTCAGCATGACGCTGGCCGGTCTCGTCTCCACCGCGTCCCACCCCGAGCGCATCCCCGGCCCGATGATCGACAGCTACATGGCCGACCCCGACGAATTCAAGGGCCGCCTCCTCCCCGACCTCATCGGCACGAAGGGCTTGCCCACCCTCCGGACCGGAATGCGCTTCGCCGAGAAGACGGCGAGCAAGGAAGCGGCGCGGACGGCCGCGAAGGCCGAAGCCGAGGCCGCCGCCCGCCGCAAGGCGGAGCTGAAGTGCAAGGGCGACCCGGTCGACGTGGCGACGGGCCGGATGGTCCTGCCCCAGACCGACCTGGTCCTCCCGGGCGCGCTGCCGCTCGTCTTCACCCGCACCTTCGAGTCCTCGTACCGCGCGGGCCGCTGGTTCGGCCCGAGCTGGGCGTCCACGGTCGACCAGCGTCTGGAGATCGACGAGGAAGGCATGATCCTCGTCCGCGAGGACGGCAGCCTGCTCGCCTACCCGCATCCCGAGCCCGGAGTCCCCGTACTCCCCGGCCACGGTCAGCGCTGGCCGCTCGTCCTCGATGCGGACGGCGGCTACACCGTCACCGACCCCGAGTCCGGACACGTCCGCCACTTCACGGACGAGGGACTCCTCAGCCAGCTCGACGACCGGGGCGGCGCCTGGATCACCTTCGAGTACGACGAGACGGGCGCTCCGTCCGCCCTGTCCCACAGTGGCGGCTACGAGCTGCGCCTCAGCTCGTCGGAAGGCCGAATAACCGGCCTCGCCCTCGCCGACGGCACCGAAGTGCTCCGCTACAGGTACACGGACGGCAATCTCACCCACGTCACCAACTCCTCGGGCCGCCCGCTCCGGTTCGGCTACGACGAGCTCGGCCGGATCACCTCCTGGACCGACACCAACGACCGCCACTTCGACTACGTCTACGACGAACGGCACCGCTGCACCGCCCAGTCCGGCACCAACGGCCACCTCGACGTCCGCTTCACCTACGAGGACGGCTCCACCACCTACACCGACTCCCACGGTCACGAGACCCGGTACCTGGTCGACGACCGCGCCCGGATCACGGCCGAGATCGATCCGACGGGCGCGACCACCCGGTTCACGCACGACGCGTACAACCGCCTCGTGACCCGCACCGACCCGCTCGGCCACACGACCCGCTACGCCTACGACGAGCAGGGCCGGCTCACCACGGTGGTCCGCCCCGACGGCCGCGAGGTACGGGCCGAGTACGACGCTCTGGGCCTGCCGGTCACGGTGATCCAGCCCGACGGCCGGGTCACGCGGTCGACGTACGACGAGCGCGGAAACCGCACCTCCGCCACCGCACCGCACGGGGCCACGAGCCGCTTCACGTACGACGCCCGCGGCCACCTGGCCTCGGTGACGGACGTCCTGGGCGCGGTCACGACGGTCCGCTGCGACCCGGCCGGCCTGCCCCTGGAGATCACCGACCCGCTGGGCGCGACGACCACGTACACGCGCGACCCCTTCGGCCGCCCGGTCGCCGTCACCGACCCCCTCGGCCACACCACCCGCCTCACGTGGAGCGTGGAGGGCCGCCTGCTCGGCCGGGAGTCCGCCGACGGCAGCACGGAGTCCTGGACCTACGACGGCGAGGGCAACTGCACCTCCCACACCGACCCGGTGGGCGGGCTGACGCTCTCCGAGTACGGGGACTTCGACCTCCTCACGGCCCGCACGGGCCCGGACGGCGTCCGCCACTCCTTCACCCACGACACCGAGCTGCGCCTCACCTCGGTCACCAACCCCCAGGGCCTGACCTGGACCTACGCCTACGATCGAGCCGGTCGACTGGCCTGCGAGACGGACTTCGACGACCGCACCCTGACCTACGGTTACGATGCCGCGGGTCGCCTGGTCTCCCGTACGAACGCGCTCGGCGCCACGACCACGTACGCGCACGGCGCCCTCTCCCAGCTCCTGCACAAGGAGACGGCGGACGGCATCACGTCGTACGAGTACGACGACTACGACGAGCTCGCCCGGGCGGTCTCACCGGACGGCACCACGCTGACCCTGCAGCGGGACCTGTACGGCCGCGTCGTCTCGGAGACGGTCGACGGACGCACCCTCACCCGCACCTACGACGTCGCGGGCCGCCGGGCCGGCCGCACCACACCCGGCGGGGCCTTCTCCGAGTGGACGTACGACGCGGCAGGCCGACGCAGCGCCCTCAGCGCATCGGGCCGCACGCTGACGTTCGAGCGGGACGCCGCAGGCCGGGAGCTGACCCGTACCATCGGCCCGGACCTGGCCCTGGCGCACACCTACGACGCGGTCGGACGTCTCACCGACCAGCACCTCGTCGGCCAGGACGGCCGCACCCTCCAGCGTCGCGGCTACAGCTACCGCGCGGACGGCGCCCTCACGGCGATCGACGACGCGCTCGCCGGTCCCCGCACCTTCACCCTGGACCCGGCGGCCCGCGTCACGGCGGTCGACGCGTCCAACTGGACCGAGCGCTACGCCTACGACGACGCCGGCAACCAGACCAGCGCCTCCTGGCCGTCCCGCCACCCGGGCGCGGAGGCCCAGGGCGACCGCGCGTACACCGGCACCCGCATCACCCGCGCCGGCTCGATCCGCTACGAACACGACGCCCTCGGCCGGGTCACCCTCCGCCAGAAGACCCGCCTCTCGCGCAAACCGGACACCTGGCACTACGAGTGGGACGCGGAGGACCGTCTGTGCGGGGTCACCACCCCCGACGGCACTCGCTGGCGCTACCGCTACGACGCCCTCTCCCGCCGCACGGCCAAGCAGCGCCTCGCGCCCAGCGGCGAGGTGGCGGAAGAGGTCCTCTTCACGTGGGACGGCACCACCCTCTGCGAGCAGACGGAAGGCCCGGTCACCCTCACCTGGACCCACCACGGCCTGCACCCGCTCACCCAGGCGGAGAGCGTCCTCGGCACCACGGACGACCGCTTCTTCGCCATCGTCACGGACCTCATCGGAACCCCGCGCGAACTGATCGACGAGTCGGGCGACATCGCGTGGCGCGCACGCTCCACCCTCTGGGGCTCGACCACCTGGACCCGCGACGCCGTGGCCTACACACCACTCCGCTTCCCGGGCCAGTACTTCGACCCCGAGTCGGGCCTCCACCACAACTACTTCCGCACGTACGACCCCGAAACGGCCCGCTACCTCACCCCGGACCCCCTGGGCCTGGCCGGCAGCTCAAATCCGTATTGGTACGGCCCCAACCCGTCCGAATGGATCGATCCGTTCGGTCTGGCGCTTTGCCGCGCGAAGCCGAGGCTTGAAGATGGGACACCGAAGGAGGGGTGGCAACACATTGACGAGCGCCACATATCCGGAAACCACTCCGGCGGTCACGGAGACCTCATGCCTCCGTCTACCACAAGAGCCCAGGTTGAAGCAGCGGCAGAGAGAATGGTCGAGAAGGGAAACCGAGTATCTGATCCCGATCGCCGAATTCAGACTTTCGAGAAGCGAATGTCCGTAAACGGAATGAATGCACGCTATCGACTGGTGGTCGACTCGCATGACGGCAACCGAATCATCACATTCTTCCCAGTAGGAAAGTCATACGTCCCGTGATCATTGAATTTGCAGTACGCCCAGACCAAGGCGAGCCCAGTGGGTTCGACCTCGGGGACATGGTCTGGCGGGGAGAGCTCGGCGAAGCGAGCTCTATCGGCCAGAATCCCAACCAAGGGATGATGATCTTCCTTTCGGTTGCTCAGCTCCTCGACGTCCTGCGCAACCTACTGCAGGGAAGCACCGCCATCACGCACTTCGTCGGTGTGGACAGTTCCTTCGCGTTGACCTTCAAGGCAACGAAGGCGGGAATCAGCGTGACATCCAAATCAGGAAAGTTGGCAGTGGTCAGCCGCGCTGCACTGGCAGCCACCGTGCTCCGCGCCGCAGAGGAACTAGCCGATAGCACGCTGGAAGCACTGCCTGCGCACGATGGAGCCCGAGACGACTACACCGCCGCCCTGAACCAATTCCGCAGCGTGGCGCGCTCGCTCTGAGCGGGCCCAGGGCGCCAACAGGGAGGCACGGGGTGTGACGCGGTTCGAGGAATTGCTCGGGATCGACTTCGCGGGGCAGCCGACCGGCGAAGTCGATGACGTCGTCCACGGCGGCTACGACCACGCCGAGCATCGGGAGCGCGTGCCCGGGCTCGTCGCCCTGAGCGCGTCGGGGAGCACCTCACCGAGCGCTTGATTCGACTCCGCACCCCTTCACACCGCCGCGCCCGGGCCTTAGCCTGACGCCCCGTCAGATTCGCCGCGCCCGGAGGTCCGTCATGCTGCTGCAAGGGAAGACCGTCATCGTCTCCGGGGTCGGGGCCGGGCTCGGGCATCAGGTGGCCGCCACCGTCGTGCGCGACGGTGGGAACGCCGTGCTCGGGGCGCGGACCGAGGCGAATCTCGCCAAATCCGCCGCCGAGATCGACCCCGACGGTGCGCACACCGCCTACCGGGCCACCGACATCACCGACGAGGCCCAGTGCGCGGCCCTCGCCGAGCTCGCGCTCACGCGCTTCGGCCGGATCGACGCCGTCGTGCACGTCGCCGCCTGGGACTCGTACTTCGGGGGCCTCCAGGACGCCGACTTCGGCACCTGGCAGCAGATCGTCGACGTCAACCTGCTGGGGACGCTGAAGATGACCCGGGCCTGTGTGCCCGCGCTCAAGGAGCGCGGCGGCTCCGTGGTGATCATCGGGACGCAGTCCGCGGTCGCCGCGCCCAACGAGGTGCAGCAGGCCGCCTACGCCGCCTCCAAGGGGGCCCTGACCTCCGCCATGTACTCCATGGCCCGCGAGCTCGGCCCGCACCGGATCCGCGTCAACACCGTGCTGCCCGGCTGGATGTGGGGGCCGCCCGTGCAGGCCTTCGTCACCTTCACCGCCCACACCGAGGGCGTCCCCGAGGCCGAGGTGCACGCCCGCCTCACCCAGCGGATGGCGCTGCCCGATCTGGCCACCGACGGGGACGTCGCCGATTCCGTCGCCTTCCTCGCCTCCGACCGGGCCCGGGCGGTAACCGGCCAGTCTCTGCTGGTCAACGCCGGTGAGCTGATGCGGTGACCCCCTCCACCCCCGGATCACCGGATCGTATGCTCGGCCCATGACCACTCCGAGTGACGCTCCGACCGAAAACGCGATGCGCCGCGCGCTCCGGCGGGCCCGCGACGGCGTCGCGCTCGACGCGACCGAGGCGGCCGTACTCCTCCAGGCGCGCGGCGAGGACCTGAGGGACCTCGCCGCCTCCGCCGCACGGGTGAGGGACGCCGGGCTCGCCGCCGCCGGGCGCCCCGGTGTCATCACCTACTCCCGCAAGGTCTTCATCCCCCTCACCCGCCTCTGCCGCGACAGGTGCCACTACTGCACCTTCGTCACCGTCCCCGGAAAGCTGCGCAAGAGCGGCCACGGGATGTACCTCTCGCCCGACGAGGTCCTCGACATCGCCCGCCAGGGCGCGGCGATGGGCTGCAAGGAAGCGCTCTTCACCCTCGGCGACCGCCCCGAAGACCGCTGGCCCGAGGCCCGCGAGTGGCTCGACGCGCACGGCTACGACGACACCCTCGCCTATGTACGCGCCATGGCGATCCGGGTCCTGGAGGAGACCGGCCTGCTGCCGCACCTCAACCCCGGCGTCCTGTCCTGGTCCGACCTCCAGCGGCTCAAGCCGGTCGCGCCCAGCATGGGCATGATGCTGGAGACCACCGCCACCCGCCTGTGGTCCGAGCCGGGCGGCCCCCACCACGGCTCCCCCGACAAGGACCCGGCCGTACGGCTGCGGGTGCTGGAGGACGCGGGCCGCTCCAACGTCCCCTTCACCACCGGTGTGCTCATCGGCATCGGCGAGTCCTACGAGGAGCGGGCGGACGCCTTCTTCGAGCTCCGGCGGATCCAGCGCAGCTACCACGGCATCCAGGAGGTCATCGTCCAGAACTTCCGTGCCAAGCCGGACACCGCCATGCGCGGCATGCCGGACGCGGAGCTGGAGGAGCTGGCCGCCGCCATCGCCGTCGCCCGGCACATCCTGGGCCCGAGCGCACGCATCCAGGCCCCGCCGAACCTGGTGGACGCCGAGTACGCGCTGCTCATCGGCGCGGGCATCGACGACTGGGGCGGGGTCTCGCCGCTGACCCCCGACCACGTCAACCCCGAGCGTCCCTGGCCGCACATCGAGGAGCTGGCCGGGCGGACCGCCGCCGCCGGCTTCGAGCTGCGCGAACGCCTCACCATCTATCCGGAGTTCCTGCAGCGCGGCGAGCCCTGGCTGGACCCCCGGCTGCTGCCGCACGTACGGGCGCTGGCCGATCCGCAGACCGGGCTGGCCGACGAGGGCGCGCCCGTCGAGGGCCGGCCGTGGCAGGAGCCGGACGAGGGCTTCACCGCGTACGGGCGCACGGACCTGCACGCCACCATCGACACCGAGGGCCGCACCGGCGACCGGCGCGACGACTTCGACGACGTGTACGGGGACTGGGAGGCGCTGCGGGAGGCGGCCGCGCCCGGGATGGTGGCCGAGCGCATCGACACCGACGTACGGGGCGCGCTCGCGCAGGCCGCCGACGATCCGACGAAGCTGACGGACGCGCAGGCGCTGGCGCTGCTGCACGCGGACGGCCCGGCCCTGGACGCGCTGTGCCGCATCGCCGACGACCTGCGCAGGTCGGTCGTGGGCGACGAGGTCACCTACATCGTCACGCGGAACATCAACTTCACCAACGTCTGCTACACCGGCTGCCGCTTCTGCGCCTTCGCCCAGCGCCGCACGGACGCCGACGCCTACACCCTCTCCCTCGACCAGGTCGCCGACCGGGCCGCCCAGGCCTGGGACGTGGGCGCGGTCGAGGTGTGCATGCAGGGCGGCATCCACCCGGACCTGCCCGGGACGGCCTACTTCGACATCGCGCGCGCGGTGAAGCAGCGGGTCCCCGGCATGCACGTGCACGCCTTCTCGCCGATGGAGGTGGTCAACGGGGCGACCCGCACGGGGATGTCCGTACGGGACTGGCTGACGGCGGCCAAGGAGGCGGGCCTGGACTCGATCCCGGGTACGGCGGCGGAGATCCTGGACGACGAGGTCCGCTGGGTGCTGACCAAGGGCAAGCTGCCGACGGCGGACTGGATCGACGTCATCACCACCGCGCACGAGCTCGGGATCCGCTCCTCGTCCACGATGATGTACGGGCACGTGGACCAGCCGCGGCACTGGCTCGGCCACTTCCGCACGCTGTCGCGCATCCAACAGCAGACCGGTGGTTTCACGGAGTTCGTCACGCTCCCCTTCATCCACACCAACGCGCCGGTGTACCTGGCGGGCATCGCGCGGCCGGGTCCGACGGTCCGCGACAACCGCGCGGTGACGGCGATGGCCCGGATCCTGCTGCACCCGCACATCCCCAACATCCAGACGAGTTGGGTGAAGCTGGGGGCGGACGGCGCGGCCGAGATGCTCCGGTCCGGGGCGAACGACCTGGGCGGGACGCTGATGGAGGAGACCATCTCGCGCATGGCCGGGTCGAGTTACGGCTCGTACAAGTCGGTGCAGGACCTGATCGCCGTGGCCGAGGCGGCCGGACGGCCCGCGAAGGCCCGTACGACGCTGTACGGGGAGGTTCCGCAGGAGCGGCAGGAGGCGGCCCGCGCCTCGGACGGGCACCTGCCCGAGCTGCTGCCCGTACTGGACTGAGTGCCACGCAAGCACCACGGACTCACCGGGGAAGGGGATCCCGGCCACCCGGCCGGTGATCCCCTTCCCTCGCCGGCAGTACCGGATCAGCCGACCAGGAGGTCCTTCTTCAGCTCCTTCAGCTCGCGGGCGTCGATGCCGAGCCCGTCCTTGAGGTAGCGGTCGAAGGAGCCGTACTTCACCTTGACCTCGTCGTAGCCCGCGTTCAGGTACTCGGGGCGCACGTCGAGCAGCGGCTTGTAGACGGCGGCCTGCTGGGCGGGCAGGTGGGAGAGGATCGCGTCGTTGGCGGCCTTGCGGTAGTCGTTGCTGGCCAGGTAGTCGGCCTCGACGGTCTCGCGGGGCACGCCGAGGGCGGTCAGCAGGGCGGCGCCCGCCCAGCCGGTGCGGTCCTTGCCGGCCGTGCAGTGGAAGAGGACGGAGCGGCTGCGGTCGCGCTCGATGCCTTCGAAGACCTGGGTGTACGCCTTCTTGCCGCCGGCGCCGGAGACCATGGCCCGCTCCGCGTCGACCATGGCCTTGACAGCCTCGTCGGGGGTGCGGGGCATCGTCTGGAAGGAGCCGGAGCCCGCGAAGACGTCGGCGACGACGTAGGTGGCGCCCGTGGGCACCTTGTCGGCGTCCTTGGTGCGCTCGTCCTCCATGCGGAGGTCGAAGACCGTCCTGACGCGCAGGCGCTGGAGCTTGGCCAGGTCGTTCCCGGTCAGCTTGTTGAGGGCGTCGGAGCGGTAGACCTCGCCCATCTTGACCCACTGGCCGGTGCTGGTGCGGTAGCCGCCGGCGTCGCGGAAGTTGGCGGTGCCGTCCAGCTTGATCAGGCGGTCGGCGAGGCGCAGGCCCTGGCCGCGGCCGGGCTTGAAGTCGAACCACTGGCGGTCGGCGGCGGGCAGGCCCGTGACCACGGCGCGGCCCTGGGACCCGCCCTTCGCGACGACCTTGCCGTTCGCCTTGATCTCGACCCGGTCGGTGCCGCGGGCCTTCCACTGGAGGGTGAAGGAGCCGTCGGCTCCGGCGGTGACGGTGGCTTCGGTGAACGGGACGGCGGACCGGTCGTGCCGGTCCCAGCCGGTGGCGGAGGCGAGCGGGGCCGCGACCAGGGAGGCGGCGACTGCGGAGGCGACGGCGGTCGCGGCGAGGAGAGCCTTCTTCATGGCTCCGAGGCTGGGCGGCCGCGGAGAACGTCCGATGAACGAGGCGTGACCGAAAACGACCGGCTCGAAGGCAACTGGCAAAACGTGCCACCTGCCGGGTCGCGGCCGGAAGTGTTCGGATTCTGGCCGATCTACGCTCACTTACGCGCCTAGCGGCCGACCGCTTCCGGATTCGATCGGTCCTGTCCACTACAGTGCGGGTTCGCGTGCGCGGCGGGTACGGGCAGGGGTGCCGGGCATCGAGTGGACTGGTCAGCGGGGGGCGCGGTGCCGGGGATGGACGCAGTGAACGCTACGAACGACACGGGCTCCGCGACGGATCCCGGCCGGGTCCCGGGCGGCCACGGCCCCGCCGCCACCACCACCACCGCCGGCATCGGTGCGACAGCCGTCCCCGGCCCGGGCGAGAACCCGGCCGCCGGCACCCCTGCCATCTCCCTGCACGCCCCCGCCCCCACCGCCCCGGCCGCGTCCGCCCCCGGCCCCGTCCGCGGCGGCGCGGGACCGGCCCCCGCCGGGGCGAACCGTACGCTCGGCCGCGGCATCTCCACCGGCCTCTGGGGCCGCGTCGAGCAGCAGGACTTCCGCAGCCGCGTCCGCGGCACCCTCCTCGGCTCCGCCCTCGGCGACGCCCTCGGCGCACCCGCCGCCGGCCTCTCCCTCGCCGCCCTCCGCGAGGCCCACGGCCCGGACGGCCTGACCGGTCCGGCCCCCGCCCTCGGGCGCCGCGGCCGGGTCACCGCCGCCACCCAGCTCACCCTCTTCACCGTGGACGGGCTGATCCGGGCCCACGTACGCCGCGACACCGGCGCCTGGCACCCGCCCACCGACCTCCACCGCGCGTACCTGCGCTGGGCCGCCACCCAGCACGACTGGGGCCCCGACGAGCGCCGCAAGGACAACGGCTGGCTCGCGCAGGAGGAATGGCTCTACGCCCGCCGCGCCCCGCACCGCGCCTGCCTGAGCGGCTTCGCCGACGACGCCCTCGGCACCCTCGACCAGCCGAAGAACCCGGCCGCCCGTGACGCGGCCGCCGCCTGCCGCTCGGCGCCCTTCGGGCTGCTGGTCGGCTGGGAGCCCGCCCTCGTCCTCCAGCTGTCCGTCGAATGCGCCGCGCAGAGCCACGGCCACCCCACCGCCACCCTCTCCGCCGGAGCCGTGGCCGTCATCGTCCACGGCCTGATCCGCGGCGACTCCCTCGACTCCGCCGTCCAGCGCGCCCTCGGCCTCCTCGGCGCCCGCCCCGGGCACCAGCCCGTCACGGACGCCCTCCAGCGCGCCCTGGCCGCCGTCACCCAGGGCTCGCCCGGCCCCGAGGCCGTCGCGGCCCTCGCCCCCGACGAGGCGGGAGACGGGACCGACGCCACCGACGCCCTCGCCGCCGCCGTCTACTGCGCCCTGGTCGCCGAGGACGTCGCGCAGGGCCTGCGCCTCGCCGTCAACCACGGGGGCGACTCCATCGCCGCCGGCGCCCTGTGCGGGGCCCTGCTCGGCGCCCTGCACGGCGAGACGGCCCTCCCGGCCGCCTGGCTCGCCGAGCTCGAAGGCCGCGCCGCGCTGCTGGAACTCGCCGACGACTTCGCCCTGGAGATGACCCAGGGCCCGAGCCTGCACAGCCCCACCGCCTCCGCCCCGGGCTGGCTGGCCCGCTACCCGCGCGGCTGAACCGCACCCCCGGAACCTGACGCCCCCTCAACATTCGCGGGCCCAGCCCGTACCGTGGCGGGTCCCACGTCTCGGAGGTGCCAGAACACATGCGGATCGCCACGACCATCTTCCTCACCGACCGCACCATCTCCCCCGTCCGGCTGGCCCACAGCCTCGAAGAGCGCGGCTTCTCCGGCCTCTACCTCCCGGAGCACACCCACATCCCGGTCAGCCGCGAGACCGCAGCCCCCATGGGCGGCGAACTCCCCGAGATGTACGGGCGCACCCTCGACCCCTTCGTCGCCCTCGGCCAGGCCGCCGCCGTCACCGAACGGCTCCACCTCGGCACCGGCATCACCCTGGTCGCCCAGCACGATCCGATCGACCTCGCCAAGCAGGTCGCCACCCTGGACCACCTCTCCCACGGCCGTTTCACCCTCGGCATCGGCTACGGCTGGAACGCCGAGGAGGCCGCCGACCACGGCGTCGAGTGGCGCACCCGCCGCGACCTGGTCCGCGACCGGATGGCGCTGATGCGCGCCCTGTGGTCCCCCGAGCCCACCGCGTACGTCGGCCAGTACTGCTCCGTCCAGGCCAGCACCGCCTACCCGAAGCCCGTGCAGGCCCCGCGTGAACTCGGCCCCGGCGTGCCCCTGTACGGCCCGCGCACCCTGATCGGCGGCGCGGCCGGCCCCAAGCTCTTCGCCGCCATCGCCGACCACGCCGACGGCTGGCTCCCCATCGGCGGCGGCGGCCTCGGCGAATCCCTCCCGGTGCTGCGCCAGATCTGGGAGACGGCCGGGCGCGACCCGAAGGCCCTGCGCGTGGTCCCGTACGCCGTCCGGCCCACCCCCGGCAAGCTGAGCCACTACGCCGACCTCGGCATCGAGGAGGTCGTCCTGCAGCTCCCCTCGGCCGCGAAGCCGGAAGTCCTGCGCACCCTGGACGAGTTCGCCCAGTACCTCTGACGGGGCCGGGGGCCGGGGCCGGCCGGTCCCGAAAACCCCTCGACGGCGCGCCGCCGCCCTGCCGATCATGACGCCATGACGAACCGAGGGGCGGACGGCGTGGACCGGGACATCGAGAACCATTGGACGGCTCTCCCGGCGGGCATCCGCACCCAGGTCGACGGATACGTCCTCCAGGACGGCCTCATGCAGGCGGTCAAGCTGGTGTGGGAGGCCGGCCGCGTCCAGGGCATCGGCCTGCGGGAGGCCCAGGAGATCGTCCACCTGCGCTACGTGCACTTCGGCGACCGGGTGGCCCGCACCCCCGACGATCCGATCGACCTGGACTCGCTCGCCACCCTCGCCCACGGCATCCCGGGCCGGGTGGTGGCGATCGAGGCGATCTGGGACGGGGACACCGTCCACGACTGGTTCGTGAACCTGCTGGCCATCCTGGACGAACCGGCCGGGCACAACGGGCAGCGCGGGCAGAGCGCGCAGAAGTGCCTCGCCACGATCTACTGGGGCGCGGCGGAACGCGCCCTGGACGGCGCCGACACCGGCGGCCTCCACCCCTCGGCGGCGGCCGCCACCCGCGCGGGCACCGCCCTGGCCGACCACCTCGGCGTGCCGTTCCACTTCGCCAGCCCCGGCACCCCGGACGACGAGGCGCCGCGCTGGCGCCCCTGAACGGCGGCCCGGCGGCTCAGGGCGCCGCGAGTGCGGGCATCCCGTCCACCAGCACCACGACGGCGACCACGTCCCCGTCGGCGGACCCGCCCACCCAGACGGGATGACCTCCGTCCGAGCCCAGCGCGAAGCCGTACGCCTCGCCCGCGCGCAGCAGCCGGGTGTCGTCGCCCGGCCTGAGGGCCATCTCCCAGGACACGGCGGGGGCCTCGCCAAGGCGCACCCGGACCGCCGTGGTCTCCGTACCTCGCGCCATCTCGGCCCGCGCCTCGTCGAGCGGGTGCTCCCCGGGCGGGACGGCGAGGGCGAAGTGCGGCCCATCGCCTTCCAACTCCTGGAAACCGATGAGCACGCGTGTCGTCCACGTCCGGGACTCCAAGGTGACGGCCGGCCCCGAGCCGGCCGTCGCGGCCGCGAGTTGGGGGGCTTCCTGGCCGGGGTCACGGCGGGCTCCTGACGCGGCACGCCCGAATGACAGAGGGTGACCGCCATTGGGGTGAAACACCGTTTCCCGTGAACTCTCCGTGATGTTGAGCCGGTCGCGTGCCGTCTGTCCGGCGCGTCGACCGAACTTCTTAGGAGAGTGTCATGCGTATTCGCTCTGCCCTGACGGCGTCTGTCCTGGCTGCCGGCATCCTGCTGGGCGGCGCCGGCGCGGCCCTGGCCAACGACGGTGTCGACATCGATTACTTCTCCGCCGGCCACAAGGCCTTCGCGTCCAACTGCTCCTCCTTCGCGGGCATCCCGGCGAAGATCGGCCCCCTGTACGCCGCCAACTGCGAGGCCGAGGGCGAGAAGGAGTGGGCCAAGGCTCACCACCTGGGCGCCTGACGCCCGGCACACGTCGGCCGGGGCCCGCCACACGGGGCCCTCGGCCGACGGGTCGGCCGTGCGGCAGGCGGCCGAACCACCCTTGCCCCGGCGGGGTTTCGTACGCTGACGGGCATGATCAATTCACATGCCCATGTCCGCGTCGCCCGGCCCTCCCTCGACCTGGCGGCCGCCGAGCGGTTCTACGTCGACGGGCTCGGGCTGCAAGTGCAGTGGCGGAGCGCCGAGAGCGTGGCCGGGGAACACGACCTGCTGATGGTCGGACCGGCCGGGGGCGGCTGGCACTTCGAGCTCACCCGTGACGCCTCGAACCCGATCCTGCCCGCGCCCACCGTCGACGACCTGTTCGTGGTCTATCTCGGCGAGGCCCCCGACGAGGCCCTCGTCCAGCGCCTGGTCGAGCACGGCGGGACCCGAGTCGCCGCCCACAACCCGTACTGGGACGAGTGGGGAGTGACCGTCGCCGACCCCGACGGCTACCGGCTGGTGCTCTGCTCCCGCACCTGGGGGCAGGCCGTCTCGCCCTCGTAGGCTGACCTGCGGATACGCCTGACGAAGGGGGACGCATGCACGGGCTGGACTCGGTGGCGGCACTTGCCGAGCTGATACCGGTGGCTCATGGGGTGGACGAGCGGATCGACTGGGCAGAGGTCGAGGCGGCCTGGGGGACCCGGTTCCCCTCGGACTACGTGCGCTTCATGGAGGTGTACGGGTCGGGGGTGATCAGCGACGGGATCAGCGTCCTGCTGCCTGCGCTGCGGGCCGAGGGGTGGCCGTACCGGGACGGTCCGGGCTTGCGGGACGAGACGGAGTGCGCCCGCGAGACCTGGGAGATGTGCCGCGACGACGCCGACTTCGACGTGGACCCCGAGTCCATCGTGGCCTGGGCCGTGACCTCGGGGGCGGACATCTACTGCTGGGTGACCACGGACGCCGACCCGGACCGATGGCCGGTGCTGGTCTGCGGACGGCACACCAACCCCGAGATGCAGTTGCACCCCCTCGGCATGGCGGCGTTCCTGAAGGGGCTGGTGTCGGACGCGACGTTTCGTCAGGACAAGATCAGCATCCTGCTGACGGGCGAGGCGACCTTCGTCAACTGGCGCAACCGATAGGTCGTTTCAGCCGAGGACCGGGTCGTCGGTGTAGCCCTCCGCGCCCTGTACGTGCATCGGGAATTCCGGGCGGATCTCGTTGAGCGGCGCGCCCGTGCGCAGCCGCTCGACGAAGTCGGGGTTGGCGAGGAAGCCCCGGCCCAGTGCCACGAGATCGGCGCCCTCGGACACCCGGCCGGCCCGCACAGCGCGAAGATCGCGCAGATCCTGCCCCTGCATGCGGGACGAGGACGGCGGCCCGCCGGTGCGCGCCACCCCGGCGCTGGTGGCCGAACCGGCCACGGAGCGGGAGCGGATCGACCGGATGACCGGCGATCTGCTCCGCTCCCGCGAGGTGCTGGACGAGGTGATCGAGGCGGCGGCGGGCCGCACGGCCTGATCGGCAGGACAGGCCCTAAGGGGTGTCTCCCGGGGGCGTTGCCGCGGGCGTGCCCGGCTTCGTGTGGAGGACCTCGCGCGCCTGTTCCGCGGCGCGGGTGATGCCTTCGGAGACGAAGTCCATGAAGCGGGCGATGTTCTCCAGGCGGTTGGCGGCCGGGGTGTCGGGGCCGAGGATGCTGACGCCCTGGCGTGCGGTTTCTATGATCTGGGCGTTGGCGCGGGCGCTGGCGATCGTCGCCTGGTACCAGACGTCGTCGTCGACGAAGTAGCGCTCGCGGCGGCGTTCGTCGCGTTCCCTGCGGACGAGGCCCTGGCCCTCCAGGAACGTGATCGCCTTGGAGATGGACGCCGGGCTGACCTGGAGGCGCTGGACGAGTTCGGACGCGGTGAGGCTGCCCGTGTCCGTGATGTAGAGGCAGGACATCACCCGGGCCATCATCTTGGGCGTGCCCGCCTGGATGAGGACGTCGGTGAACACGTCCTCGAACTCGCGCACCGCCTCGGGATCGCGTCCGTGGGCCTGCGGGATCGCCTCCGGTCCCCGGGGTGCGGCCTGGCTGCGCCGGTGGGCGCGGCGTTCGGTGGCGCGGTGGGCCAGGTCGGCCCGGTAGGCGTTGGGGCCGCCGTTGCGCATCACCTCGCGCGAGATCGTCGAGGTCGGGCGGTCGAGGCGCCTGGCGATCTCCGCGTAGGCGAGGTCGTCGGCCAGCCCCAGCGCGATCTGCTGGCGTTCCTGCTGATTGAGCCTGCCTCCCGGCATCGCGGTCTCCTTCGTGGTCCGTGGTGTCCCCCACTATAGCGTTCACTTCCATTTCATTGCAACGAGACCGATGCAGCGTGTTGCGTTAAGCGCGAAACCATTGCAATGAAATCTCAACTCTGACCTGCATAGATGTATTTTCAGCGCAACGAGTCTGTTGCCAGATCATCGAACGCAACGTAGCTTTTCGTTCATCAGAAACCGCGGGGCGCACGGAGCGCAGCCGCTGACGAAGGAGAAGCACGATGCAGAAGTTCGCCACCGCCGCCCCGATCGCCGCCGTCCTGGACGTCCCCGCCGCGCTCATCCGGTTCATCGCCGCCGACCGGGCCGACACCACCGTCGAGATCCTCCCCGCCGACGCCTCCAAGGGCCGCGACGTGAAGGCCGCCGGGCAGACCACCGCCGAGTACAAGGACGGCGTCCTGCGGATCACCGCCGCACCGGCGAAGAACCGGATCCTCGGCCACCCCGGATCCGTCGAGATCACCGTCCAGCTGCCGGCCGGCTCCCGCGTCGAGGCGAAGACCGCGGCCGCCGAGTTCCGCGGCGTCGGCCGCCTCGGCGACGTCACCTTCGAGGCCGCCCAGGGCACGGTCAAGCTCGACGAGACCGCGAGCGCCCACCTCACCCTGATGGCCGGCGACGTCGCCATCGGGCGCCTCGGCGGCCCCGCGCAGATCACCACCCAGAAGGGCGACCTGCAGATCGCCGAGGCCCAGCACGGCACCGTCGAACTGTCCACCCAGGCAGGCGACATCACCGTCGGCGCCGCCCGCGGGATCTCCGCCACCCTCGACGCCGGCACCGCCTACGGCCGGATCAGCAACGCCCTCACCAACACCGACGGCGCCGCCGCCGGCCTCACCATCCGCGCGACCACCTCCTACGGCGACATCACCGCCCGCAGCATCTGACCCGCAGTCACCGCATCCGAAGGAGCACTCCTCATGACCAACCTGGCCATCGCGGCGAACGGGCTGCGCAAGTCCTACGGCGACAAGGTCGTTCTCGACGGGATCGACCTGGCGGTCCCCGCCGGCACGGTCTTCTCCCTGCTCGGCCCGAACGGCGCCGGCAAGACCACCGCCGTCAAGATCCTCTCCACCCTCCTCGGCGCGGACCCGGGCACCGGAGCCATCCACATCAACGGCCACGACCTGGCCGCCGACCCGCAGGCCGTGCGCGCCTCGATCGGTGTCACCGGCCAGTTCTCCGCCGTCGACGGCCTGATCACCGGCGAGGAGAACATGCTCCTCATGGCGGACCTGCACCACCTCTCCCGCAGCGAGGGACGGCGGGTGGCCGGCGAACTGCTGGAGCGCTTCGACCTGGTCGAGGCCGCCAGGAAGCCCGCCGCCAGCTACTCCGGCGGGATGAAGCGCCGTCTCGACATCGCGATGACGCTGGTCGGCGACCCGCGGATCATCTTCCTCGACGAACCCACCACCGGCCTCGACCCGCGCAGCCGCCACAACATGTGGCAGATCATCCGCGAACTCGTCACGGGCGGCGTCACCGTCTTCCTCACCACCCAGTACCTGGAGGAGGCCGACCAGCTCGCCGACCGCATCGCCGTCCTCAACGACGGCAGGATCGCCGCCGAAGGCACCGCCGACGAGCTGAAGCGGCTGATCCCCGGCGGGCACGTCCGCCTCCGCTTCACCGACCCGGCCGCCTACCGGTCCGCGGCCCTCGCCCTGCACGAGGTCACCCGGGACGACGAGGCGCTGGCGCTGCAGATCCCCAGCGACGGCAGCCAGCGCGACCTGCGCTCGGTCCTCGACCGGCTGGAGGCCGCCGGCATCGAGGCGGACGAACTGACCGTGCACACCCCCGACCTCGACGACGTGTTCTTCGCCCTCACCGGCCCGGCCGCCATCCCCAACCAGTCCAAGGAGAACGTCCGATGAGCTCCCTCTCCCTCGCCGTGCGCGACTGCTCCACCATGCTGCGCCGCAACCTCCTGCACGCCCGGCGCTACCCGTCGCTGACGCTGAACCTGCTGCTCACCCCGGTGATGCTGCTGCTGCTCTTCGTCTACATCTTCGGCGACGTGATGAGCGCCGGCATGGGCGGCGGCGGCGCCGACCGCTCCGACTACATCGCGTACGTCGTCCCCGGCATCCTGCTGATGACCATCGGCAGCACCGTCATCGGGGCCGCGGTGTCCGTCTCCACCGACATGTCCGAGGGCATCATCGCCCGCTTCCGCACCATGGCGATCCACCGCGGCTCCGTGCTCGTCGGGCACGTCGTCGGCAGCGTCCTGCAGTCACTCGCCAGCGTGGTCCTCGTCGGCGCCGTCGCCGTCGCCATCGGCTTCCGGTCCACCGATGCCACGGCCCTGGAGTGGCTGGCCGCCTTCGGGCTGATCGCGCTCTTCGCCCTGGCGCTCACCTGGATCGCCGTCGGGATGGGCATGGCCAGCCCGAACGCCGAGGCCGCCAGCAACAGCGCGATGCCGCTGATCCTGCTGCCGCTCATCTCCAGCGCGTTCACCCCGGTCGAGGCGATGCCGGGCTGGTTCCAGCCGATCGCCCAGTACCAGCCGTTCACGCCGGCCATCGAGACCCTGCGCGGCCTGCTCCTCGGCACCGAGATCGGCTACAACGGCTGGCTCGCGGTCGCCTGGTCCCTCGGCCTGGCGGTGCTCGGCTACCGCTGGTCGGCGGCCTCCTTCAACCGCGACCCGAAGTAACCGGTATGAGCCCGCGGGCCTCCTCCCGCAGCATCGTCCCGCCCCTGGGCGGCGTACACCGACACGACGGTCGGCGTACGCCGCCCGTCGGCGTTCCGGGCCGCCGCTCGGGCGTCCGGTGGCGGGTCCGCGTGGCCCACGTGCGGGGAGTCCTTGGCCATGCCGACGCTCGTCCACAGGTGCTTGAACACCGACCACAGGCGGCGACCGGAGCCGCCGTCGTCGTGGGACGCCGGGGCGGTGGTGGAGTGCGGGGTACGCGGCGCCGCGGGGGCGTCGTGGGCCATGTGGACCAGGGCGGTGATCAAAGCTGCGAGGGCGGCCGCGGCCAGGAGGGCCACGACCACGGGCTGGACGAGACGCCGGATGCGGGTCCGGGTGCGGGTGGGGATGCCGGCCATGGGAATGCTCCTCGGGAGGCGGGGCGTGCGGGGCGCGGTGGTGAGCCCGTGCTTCCAGTCAGCCCGAGGGTGCGGATCGCGTCATGTCGCTGGAGTTCGGGACTTGACAGTCCGCGGACCGCTCAGCCGGCGGCCCAGAACCGGGCCAGAGCCGCCTCCTTGTAGGGCTCCGGGGTCACGCTCAGGTCCCCCGCGAAGGGACGGTCCAGTGCCACCACCAGGAGCAGGCTGAAGCCGATCAGCCCGGCCACGGCCGATACGAAGAGCAGCTGCATCTTCAGGCTGCGCAGCCCGAACAGGAAGGTGAGCGGGACGATCACGAACGCACCCCCGTACACCAGCACCTGGAGCAGGACCGGCAGCGAGGTCTCGGCCATCGTGATGCGGGCCCGGCGCTGGGCCGCGACGTCGTTGAGGCGGGTGACCGCTTCGGCGTAGAACGTCTCGGCGCGGGTGCCCTGCGGCTCGTAGGCCAGGAGCGCCTCGTAGAGGGCGTGCGTCTGCGCGCCGGTCGCCTCGTAGCTCGGCCGCCCGTCGCGCATCAGCGGCCACTGCACCTCGACGACGGCGCGCGTGTACGCGCCGACGGCCCGGTGCACCCGGTCGCGGTCGGCCGGCGGGAAGGCGTCGGCGCTGCGGACGACGAGGGCCAGGTCGGTGGCTTCGCTGGCGACGATGTTCTGGGTGTTCTCCAGCTGGGTCCACAGGGTGACGACGACGAAGGCGAGGATGATGCCGTAGATCGCGCCGAACATGCCGAGCGCGACCCCGACCATCTCGTTGTGTTCGCCCCGGGCCAGGTGCGGGAAGCGGCGGCGGGCGGCCACGCTCCCGGCCACGGCGAGGCCGGTGAGGCCGCCGACCAGGAGGACGGCGATGACGAAGGTGCTGAGGTGGTTGAGCAGCCAGAGGATCATGCCCTGCTCAACGAGCGCCGCCGCCCGGGAGCCCGGCCTCCTGGGCGCCGATGGGCCCGGCCCCGTGCTCCCGGGTCCAGGGGGCTGAGGTCACTTGACCTTCGGGGTGTCGGGGAGGCCGGCGGTCAGGGCCGCGCCGGCTCCCTTGAGGGAGGAGTCCGTGGCCTGCGTGGCGGATCCGGCCGCCTGGGCGGTCACGCCCACCGCGGTCTTGGTGTCCTGCACGGCGTGCCCGGGGTGGTCGACGATGTCGCCGACGCGCTGGGCGATCGGGGGCCCCTGGACGGCGGGCTCGTCGGCGTGCGCGGCGACGGAGCCGAGGGCGAGGGCCCCGCCGGAGACGGCCAGGACGGCAAGGGTGCGCTTCAAGGCGTTCATGCCCCGTCCAACGACCCCGCCGCACCCCGGGTCACCCTGCCGGGCCGATCGGCGCCCGCGGATGTCCGCGGATGTCCACGGATACCCGCCGACGCCCGCGAACGCCCGCGGCCCCGGATCGGGGGAATCGATCCGGGGCCGTGGGGCATGACTCGGCGGGTGGGGCGCTGGGGCGCTGGGACGGTCAGTCCTCGACCACCAGGGCCGGGGTGGACTTCGTCAGGACCTCGCCGCGGAAGAAGGCAGGGCTGCGGCGCTCGGTGACGAACATGATCACCAGGCCGAGGGCCAGCAGGCCGACGCCGATGACGAAGACGTTGCCGACGTCGAGGCCGGGGAGCGTGGAGCCGGAGCCGTAGGACGGGTCCCAGGCGTCGTAGAGGGTCTTGAAGAAGACCGCGGCCAGCAGGAGGCCGCCCAGGATCGGGAAGACGCCCTTGAAGAACAGGTCGCGGGAGGAGCGGCGCAGCTCGCCGCGGAAGTACCAGACGCAGGCGAAGGCCGTCAGCGAGTAGTAGAAGCAGATCATCAGGCCGAGCGCGAAGATCGTGTCGGTGAGGACGTTCTCGCTGACCAGGGTCATGACCGTGTAGAAGACGCCGGTCGCGACGCCCGCCATGACGGTGGCGCGGCCCGGGGTCTTGAAGCGCGGGTGGACCTTGGCGTAGGAGGGCGGCAGGGCCTCGTACGTCGACATGGCGAGGACCGTGCGGGCCACCGGGATGAAGGTGGTCTGCAGGGAGGCCGCGGCGGAGGCCAGGACGGCCACGAAGAGCAGGATGCCGAGGGCGGGGCCCATGACGGGGCCGGCGAGGGCGGCGAAGACGTTGCCCGAGGTCTCCTCGTTGGCGAGGCCGAGGCCCTCGCCGCCGGAGCCGACGGCCATCTGGGCGGCGACGCCGGTGGCCAGGTAGGAGCCGACCAGGACGATCATCGCGATCAGCGAGGCGCGGCCCGGGGTCTTCGTGGAGCCGGTGGTCTCCTCGTTGGTGGCCAGGCAGGCGTCCCAGCCCCAGTACATGAAGATCGAGAGCGAGAGTCCGGCGGTGAAGGCCGCCATGGACTCGACCGCGAAGGGGTTCATCCAGGACCAGGAGAAGTCCAGGCCGGTGTCGAAGGTGCCGGCGGAGGCCTTCTGGAAGGCCATGGCGACGAAGATGGCGAGCACGACGAGCTGGAGGCCGACCAGGGCGTACTGGACGCCCTTGGTGGCGGTCATGCCGCGGTAGCTGATGGCGGTCGCGACGGCGATCAGCGTGAGGCAGGTGACGATGTGGACGAGCTTGTTGTCGTCCAGGGCGGCGATCGACGGATTGTTCGTGATCTCGCCGGCCAGCAGCCAGAAGTACGAGGTGGCGACGCCCGCGAGGTTGGAGAGCACGATGATCGTGGCGATCACCAGGCCCCAGCCGCACATCCAGCCGATCCGCGGGCCGAAGGCCTTGACGGTCCAGGTGAAGGAGGTGCCGCAGTCCGGCATGGCCTTGTTGAGCTCGCGGTAGGCGAAGGCGACCAGGAGCATCGGGAGGAAGCCGGCGAGGAAGATCGCGGGCATCTGCATGCCGACCTCACCGGCGGTGGAGCCGAGGGTCGAGGTCAGGCAGTAGACCGGGGCGACGGTCGAGATGCCGATGACGGCGCTTCCGACCAGTCCGACGGACCCCTTGCCGAGGCCCTTGCCGCGAACGTCGCCCTCGGCGACGCCGCTTACCGTGTCTCCGGCCTGAGGCCGAACGTCCAGCTGAGTCATGAGTCAGGACGTTAGATGGTGCGTTTTCCACATCTGGACGATCGAAGTCCGGAACTCAACACCCCCGAACGCCTTCGAATCCTGAGACCGGGACCGTTAACGAGCACTTAATACAAGGTTCACTTTGACGTGCGCCCGTGCTTCGGCAGGCTCGACCGAGACTCTTTCGGCATGCGGAAACCGCAGCCATGTCCGTTTTGTGTATTTTCAAAGTTTCCGTCGTGACTTTGCGGTGACCAGTGGTAACAGGGGATCCGGGCGGGTTTGCCGTGGCCGTGATCACCGGCCTAGAGTCGCCGCCGTTCAAGGTCATTTACACGGGGGACGAACCACTCATGCGCACCGGCACATCACTCATGGCATCGGCCGCGGCCGTCGCCGCCCTGCTCACCCTCACCGCCTGCGGCGGGGGCGAGAGCGGCGCGGCACCGGTCATCGGGGTCGGCTCCGGCGCGGACGGCGGCACGGGCGCCGACACCGACGGCGGCCCCCACGAGGGCACCCTGGAGAACCCCACCAAGAACGGCGGGGTCAACGGGAACGCCCCCAAGGACGGGACCGCGTTCCAGAAGCTGCCCAAGGCGGGCACCATGGCCGCCGCCGCCCGCTTCATCA
This sequence comes from Streptomyces sp. NPDC001502, assembly GCF_042894785.1. Classification (NCBI taxonomy): domain Bacteria; kingdom Bacillati; phylum Actinomycetota; class Actinomycetes; order Kitasatosporales; family Streptomycetaceae; genus Streptomyces; species Streptomyces sp. NPDC001502. Next base: position 161,884 of record NZ_JBIAVW010000014.1, on the reverse strand, counting down.
ACGGCTACACCCCGTGCAACCCGGTCAGCCTCACCCCCGCCGACGGCAAACCGAGCGAGGGCCCCGACGCCGAGTTCGGCCCGGCCTTCTCCGTCACCGAGACCGGCTACTGCGGCCGGCGGGGCATCACCACCATCGTCCTGATCAAGGACCCCAAGGCCTTCCAGACGGCCTTCAAGGCCGAGACCGACGCGCAGAAGGGCGGCGGCAACCCCAACCAGGGCATCGTCGTCGGCCAGGACTTCGCCATGGGCTCCGAAAGCTCGGACGCCATGAGTGCCCTGCTGCAGCCGCAGGCCGGGCTGCTCATGCTCAACTGCCACCCCGGCTTCAAGGCGCCGAGCGGCTACCGCAAGGAGCCGGCCCTGGTGAAGGGCTGCGTCCTGACCGACTACTACAAGGACGAGTAGGAGCCGAGGCGCCCGCCGGCGACGACGTCCCGGGACCGGGCCCCGGACCGGGGCGTCATCGGCGAGACTTGCCCCATGCCCACGGCCGATGAGCTCCTCAGCGCGGACACCGTCACCACCCTCGCCCGACTGCTCGCCCGCGCGGGCGGCCGCCGGTCCTCGCCGGCCCTGCGCGCCCGCGCCGGCGCACTCGACGGGCTGACCTTCAGCGGCCGCGTCGCCGCCGTCCGCGACGCCGTGCTCGACGACCTCCCCGACACATGGCCCGCCTTCGAGGCCGTCGTACGCACCGCCCTCGCCGGGCCCGGCTTCGAGGGCTGGATGACCTTCCCCGTCAACGAGGCCGTCGCCGTCCGCGGGCTGGAGGCGTTCGAGCCCGGGCTGGACCTGCTGCACGACCTCACCTCCCGGCTCACCGCCGAGTCCGCCGTCCGGCCCTTCCTGCGCGCCGACCCGGACCGCGCCCTGGCCGTCGTACGGAAGTGGACGGCCGACCCGGACCCGCACGTACGCCGCCTCGCCAGCGAGGGCACCCGGCCCCGGCTGCCGTGGGCCCCGCAGCTGCCCGCCTTCGTCGCCGACCCGCGGCCGGCCCTGCCGGTGCTGGACGCCCTCTACCGCGACGGGTCCGAATACGTCCGCCGCTCCGTCTCCAACCACCTCAACGACATCAGCCGCGACCACCCCGCCCTCGCGGTCGAGACCGCGGGCCGCTGGCTGGCCGAGCCCGAGGCCACGACCGACCGCGTCGTACGCCACGGACTGCGCACCCTGGTCAAGGCCGGGCGGCCCGAGGCGCTGACCCTGCTCGGCCACTCCCCCGACGTGCCCGTCACCGTGAGCGGCCCGGTCGTCGCCGACCCGCGGATCGCCGTCGGCGAGTACCTCGTCTTCGACTGGACGGTCACCAACACCGGCCCGCTCCCGGCCCAGTTGGTCATCGACTACGTCGTGCACCACGCGAAGGCCAACGGCACCCGCACCCCGAAGGTGTTCAAACTCGTCACCCGCGCCCTGGCCCCCGGCGAAACCCTCGGCGGCACCAAGCGCCACTCCTTCAAGCCCATCACCACCCGCCGCTACCACTCCGGCGAACACCTGGTGCAGCTCCAGATCAACGGCCGGGTCCGCGGCGAGGCCCCTTTTTCGCTGGACGCGTCCTGACCCCGCCTGGCACCCTCTCGGCATGACCTACGGAATCGAGCCCCACCCCGCCCGATGAGCGTCCGCGACGAGCGCGAGCCGCTCGCCCCCCGGACGACGTCCCTGTACGACTACGCCCTCTTCCGGCACGGCATCGAGCCCGACGGCCGGATCCCGGCCGGGGGATACCCGCTGCCCGGCGGATTCCCTGCCGTGAGCCGGCGCGACCGGCTCGACCCGCCCGCCGCCGAGGCCGCGGTCACCGCGGCCATCGTCCCGCTCCTGGCCGACCCGATCAGCGTCCACGCCGCCGAAGCCGCCCAGACACGTCTGGCCGCACTCCCCGTCCTGCCGAAGCACATCCACAGGATCGTCCTCGGAATCGTCCCCGAGGGCCAGTACACCGCGCGGGCCCGCCGCCTGCCCCTGCGCCTGGCCCGCCTGCTGACCCGCAACGGAACGCACCCGTCGGCGGTCCACGCCGGACTGGCCCTGCTGTGCAACCTGGGCAACTCCGCAGACACGCCCACCGTCAGGACCCTCGGCATGCTGCGGGAGTTCTCCTCCGAGGCGGTGGCCGTCCTCGACCGGATCGACCGACGGGCGGCGGCCGAGCTGGAACTCCGCGTCACCGCCGAGGCACCCGGGCCCGACGCCTTCTGCGACGCCGTGACGGCCGGGGACCGCGAGGCGGTCCGCGCCGTCCTGACCGGCGGCCCCACTCCCACCGGCCGGCCCCGCCGGATCGCCGAAGCGGCCCGGCTGGACCAATTGCTCGACGAGTACCCGCAGGACCCAGCCCTGACCGTGGCGGCGTGCCGGCTGCTGCTCGCCATGGCCCACACGAACCAGTACCGGCCGGAGGTCCTCGACTACGCGCAGGCGCATCCCGTGTACGAGGCCGTGGTCGCCCGCGCCCACCGGCTCAGCCCGTCAACGGACTCGTACGCCCTGCTGCTCTCACTCGCCCAGGACCTGCGCAGCGGGGCCGGGGCCGTTCTGCAGTGGCCGCCGGGCCGGCGGGCCGGTCTGATCGACACCCTGGGCCGGCTGCTGGCCGAACCGCTCTGGGCGGCCGTCCCCGACGAGGCAGCGGCCGCCGCGGGCATCGGCCCCGGCAAGGACCCGAGCGGCCACCGGGCCGGCTGGATGCTCCGCGCCGGACGCCGGCCGTTCATCCCGCCCGCCGCACCGGGCACGTTCGAGATCGAGGTCGTCGTCTCCGATCCGGCCGTGCGCAACGTGGTGGAGACCCGGATCGTGCTCGGCGGCAGGCCGTTGGTTCCCGACCTGTTCGCCTCGGGCGGCTCCAACTCCCCCGAGTACCTGCTCGACGCCGGGCGGCTGCGCGCCGGTCCCGAACCCCGGGAGGTCCAGCTCGCCGAGGCCTACTGCACCGAAGGCTGCTGCGGGGCCCTCTACGTGACGATCCGCCGGGACGGCGACACAGTGGTGTGGGACGGCTGGCGGGGCGTCGAAGGAAAGCGGCAGCCGCCCCCGTACCGGTGCGACGCCGCCGCGTACGACGCGGAGGTCGAACGGGCCGAGAACGACCGGAGCTGGTCCTGGCCCGCCCGCGACACCGCCCGGCTCCTCGCCGACGGGCTTCGGGAACGCCCCGAACTGCTCACCGCGTGGGACTGCCGCGCGGGCTGGACCTTCACCGCATGGGACGATCCGCAGACCGTCGAGCTCTGCTTCACCTACGCGCCCGCCGCCGAACCCGGCGTACCGGCCAAGGGGGACCCGTGGCTGCAGTTCGCGTGGCGGATCCCGGACGACGGCACACCGCCGGAATCACAGGCCCGGGCCGCCCTCGAACGGCTCGCGGCACAGAACCCGCGCACCTGGGCACGGCTGTGCGGGGGCAGCAAGGAGTACGCCGAGGCCCTCGGCCACGACTGGCCGCCCGGGGGCCCGTAGCGGACCTGGCGCCGGGGCCCCGCTGCGGGGCCCCGGCGTGCGGGCCCCGCGAGCCCGGCCTGATCGGCAAGACACCCCTACGCCGTCCAGACGATCGACTGGATCTCGCTGTAGGCGTGCAGGGCGTACGAGCCCACGTCCCGGCCCACCCCGCTGCGCTTGAAGCCGCCGAACGGCGCCTCCATGTTGCGGCCGATGGTGTTGACCCCGACGCCGCCCGAGCGCAGCCGCCGTGCCACGCGGAACGCGCGCGCCGAATCCCCCGACCACACGTAACTCAGCAGCCCGAAGTCGCTGTCGTTGGCGAGCCGGATCGCCTCTTCCTCGTCGCCGTCGAAGGGGACCACCACGACCACCGGGCCGAAGATCTCCTCACGGACCACCCGCATGTCGTTCGTGCAGTCGACCAGCAGGGTCGGAGCCACGTAGAAGCCGCGGCCGTCCCCCACCACCGGGCGCTCGCCGCCGTACGCGATCCGGGCCCCCTCCTTCTTCCCCAGCTCGATGTACGACTCCACGCGGTCGCGGTGCACCGCCGAGATCACCGGGCCGACCACCGTGCCCGCCGCCGCCGGATCGCCGACCTTCATGAAGGCCAGGTAGCCGGTCAGCTTCTCGATCAGCCGGTCGTAGACGGACCGGTACGCGATCACCCGGGTCGGGGCCGTGCAGATCTGCCCCGAGTAGAAGGAGAAGGTCGTCCCGATGCCCATCACCGCCGCGTCCAGGTCCGCGTCCTCGAAGACGATCGCCGCGCCCTTGCCGCCGAGCTCCATCAGCTGCCGCTTCATGGACCGGCCGCAGACCTCCGCGATGCGCTGCCCGACGGCCGTGGAACCGGTGAAGGAGACCATGTCCACGTCCGGCGCGTCCACGGCGGCCTCGCCGACCTCCACCGCCTGGCCGCCCACGACGTTCACCACGCCCGCCGGCACCCCGGCCTCGTGCAGGGCGTCCGCCATCCTGAACACCGACAGCGGGTCCTGCGGCGCCGGCTTGACCACCACCGTGTTGCCCATGGCCAGGGCCGGGGCCACCTTGCCCGCCGGGTTCGCCCACGGGTTGTTGTAGGAGGTGATGCAGGTGACCACCCCGACCGGCTGGCGCACCTCCAGCGCGCCCAGGATGCTCGCCCGCCCCATCGGGCCGGCCTCGGTGACCTGCGGGGGCAGGCCCCGCTCGACCGGTTCGAGGGCCCCCTTCGCGTACCGCCGGAAGCGGGTGACGCCCACCCCGACCTGCATGCCGCGCGCGATGCCGGTCGGTGCGCCCGTCTCCTGCCGGGCCAGCACCGCCCACGGTTCGTACTCCCGCTGCATGATGTCCGCGGCCCGGTCCAGGATCGCCGCGCGCGCCTCGGGCGTCGTACGGGACCAGCTCCCGAAGGCCTCGGCCGCGGCGCGCGCCGCCTCCTCGACCTGTTGGCGCGAGGCCTCGGGCGCGAGCCCGACCACCGACTCGTCCGCCGGGTTGACCACCTCGTAGTGGCCGCCCGCGGGCTCCACCCACTCGCCGCCGATGTAGAGCTTCTGTGCGGTCAACGGGTGCTCACCGTCCTCGTGTCCCGGCCCGACCGGAGCACGATCCCGGGGATCGCCCCCGTCACCTCGTCGTCGCGGATGGTCTCCACGCCGTTGACCCGTACCGAGACGATGCCGATGGCCCGCGCGTCCAGCCGCGGGCTGTCCCCGGGCAGGTCGTGGACCAGGGTCGCGGGACCGGCCTCGATCCGCTCGGGGTCGAAGAGGACCAGGTCCGCGTGGAAGCCCTCGGCGAGGCGGCCGCGTTCGCGCAGCCCGAACAGCCGGGCCGGGTCGTCGGTGAGCATCCGTACCGCCTGCTCCAGCGGCACCAGCTTGCGGCCGCGCAGACAGTCGCCGAGGAAACGGGTCGTGTACGGGGCCCCGCACATCCGGTCCAGGTGCGCGCCGGCGTCGGAGCCGCCGAGCATGACGTCCTCGTGCTGCCAGGTCTCCTGGCGCAGGGCCCAGCTCGCCGGATCGTTGTCGGTGGGCATCGGCCAGAGCACCGTGCGCAGGTCGTCGTTGGCGCAGATCTCCACCAGGCACTGGAAGGGGTCCTGGCCGCGTTCGGCGGCGATGTCGTTCACGACCCGGCCGGAGAGGCCCTCGTTCTCCTTGCTGTACGTGTCCCCTATGACGTACCGCCCGAAGTGGGCGAGGCGCCGGAAGACTCCGGCCTCCTTGCTGTCGGCGCGGCGCAGCATCTCGGCGCGTACGCCGGCGTCGCGGAGCTTGGCGATCCGCTCGGGGACGGGCAGGCCGAGGATCTCGCCCCAGCCGGGGATGAGGTTGAGCGCGCAGAAGGTCCCCAGCGACATGTTCATGGGGGTGAGGATGGGCATCGTCAGCGCGACGATCCGGCCGCCGGCCTTGCGGGCGCGCTCGCTGGGGATCAGCTGGCGCGGGACCCGCTCGGGGACGGAGGCGTCGATGGTGAGGACGTTCCAGTTCAGGGGCCGGCCGGCGGCGGCGCTCATCTCCACGAACAGGTCGATCTCGTCGTCCGAGAACTGGTCGAGGCAGCCGGCGACGATCGCCTCCAGCTGGGTGCCCTCGTGTTCGGCGACCGCCTTCGACAGCGCGAGCAGCTCGGCGGGCCGGGCGTGGCGGGAGGCCACGGGGGCGCCGGACCCGTCGGAGTGGGTGGAGGACTGGGTGGTGGACAGGCCCCAGGCGCCGGCGTTCATGGCGTCGTGGAAGAGGTCGAGCATCTGCTGCATCTGCTCGGGGGTGGGCTGGCCGCCGACGGCGTCCTCACCCATCACGTGGCGGCGCAGGGCGCAGTGGCCGACCATGAACCCGGCGTTGACGGCGATCCGGCCCTCCAGGGCGTCGAGGTACTCGCCGAAGGTGGACCAGGTCCAGTCGACGCCCTCCTCCAGGGCCTTGAGGGCCATGCCCTCGACCTTGCTCATCATGCGGCGGGTGTAGTCGGCGTCCTCGGGGCGGGCGGGGTTGAGCGGGGCCAGGGTGAAGCCGCAGTTGCCGCCGGCGACGGTGGTGACGCCGTGGTTCATGGAGGGCGTGGCGTACGGGTCCCAGAAGAGCTGGGCGTCGTAGTGCGTGTGCGGGTCGACGAAGCCGGGGGTGAGGACGAGGCCGGTGGCGTCCTCGGTGGTGCGGGCCGCTTCGGTGACGGTGCCGGGTGCGGCTATCGCCGCGATCCGGCCGTCGCGTATCCCCACGTCTGCGACGCGGGCGGGGGCGCCGGTGCCGTCCACGACGGTCGCGCCCTTGATCAGGTGGTCGAGCATGACGTCCCTTCACGCTTGGAGCCTCGCCGGCGTTTGAGGCGCGGGGTCTGGGGCGGAGCCCCGGGAAACCCGGCTCCGCCGGGAGGTGCCCCCGGCTCACACGCCGGCGAGGCTGAAGGTGGCCGACGAGGCTGGATGTGGCCCCGGCCGGTGGCCGCCCGGCCGGGGCCGTGCGGGACGGCGGTCCGGGAAGACGCCGTCCCCGTACACGCGCCGGCCGGCCGGGGCACGTGGGGCTCCGCCCCACACCCCGCGCCTCAAACGCCGGCGGGGCTGAAAATCAGACGGCCTGGCGGAAGCGGGTCGTGCGGTGGACCGGGTCCGTGTCGATGTGGGGGATCACGTGTTCGCCGATCAGCTTGATCGTCGTCATCGTGTCCTCGGGCGAGACACCGGTCGGCAGGCCGAAGGACAGCTGGTCGGCGCCGGCCTGCTCCCAGCGCTTGCACTGGGCCCGGACCTCCGACGGGTCGCCGCAGATCAGCAGTTCTTCCGCGATCAGCAGCTCGATGATCTCCGCGTTGTACTCCGGCAGGGTCTCGGGCCACTGCGGGATCGCCTCGGGCCGCGGGAAGGTGTCGTGGTAGCGGAAGACCAGCGACTGGAAGCGGTTCATGTTGGCGTTGACGGCGATCTCGACGGCCTTGTCGTGCGTCTCGGCGCAGATCGCGGTCGAGGTGACCATGACGTTGTCGTTGACGAAGGCGCCGATGGCCTTCGCCTCCCGGATGGCCGTCTTGTACTGGTCGAGGACCCACTCCATGTCGGAGACCTTCTGCACGCTGAAGCCCAGCACGCCGAGGCCCTTCTTCGCCGCCATCGCGTACGAGGACGGGGAGCCGGCGGCGTACCACATGGCCGGGTGGGCCTTGCCGTACGGCTTGGGGAAGATCTTCCGCGGCGGGAGCGACCAGTGCTTGCCCTGGAACCCCTCGTACTCCTCCTGGAGGAACATCTTGGGGAATTCCGCGATGGTCTCCTCCCAGATCTCCTTGGTGCCGTTCATGTCCTCGATGCCCGGCAGGAAGCCGAGGATCTCGTGGCTGCCCGCGCCGCGGCCGGTGCCGAACTCGAAGCGGCCCTTGGAGAGGTGGTCGAGCATGGCGACCTTCTCGGCCACCTTGACCGGGTGGTTCACCGGGGCGAGCGGGTTGAAGATGCCGGAGCCGAGGTGGATGCGCTCGGTGGCGTGGGCGAGGTACCCGAGGAACACCTCGTTCGCCGACAGGTGCGAGTACTCCTCCAGGAAGTGGTGCTCGGAGGCCCAGGCGTACTTGAAGCCGGACTTGTCCGCCTGTATGACGTACTCGGTCTCCTCGATCAGCGCCTTGTGCTCTGCCTCGGGGTCGACCTTGGACCGCGCCTCAGGCACGTATCCCTGCACAAAGAGCCCGAATTCCAAGGGGGTTCACCGTCCTTTGGTTTCTGACGTTCCGTCAGATTTGATGTCTCGACTGTTCCACTGCCAGGGTGTGAGCGTCAATACCTGACGCTCCATCAGAGAATGCTGACGCCCGCCAGCCAGCCGCCGTCGATCACGAACGGCTGGCCGGTGATGTACGAGGAGTCCTCGCCCGTCAGGAAGAGCGCCAGCTTCGCGATCTCCTCCGGCTGCCCCACCCGCCCCAGCGGGACCACCCGCTTGTAGAGCTCGGCCATCGCGTCCCTGGCCTCGTCGGTCATGTTCGCCGGGTCCAGCAGGCCCGGGTTGGCCATCGGGGTGTCCACGGCGCCCGGGCACATCGCGTTGACCCGGATGCCCTTGCCCGCCAGTTCCAGCGCGGCCACCCGGGTGAGGCCGAGGATCGCCGCCTTGGTGGCGGCGTACGTGCCGACGTACGCCATGCCCGTCAGGCCCGTGTACGAGGAGGTGTTGACGATGGTGCCGCCGCCGGCCGCCTCGATCTCGGGAGCCACCGTCTTGATGCCGAGGAAGGCGCCCACCTGGTTGACCTGGATCACCTGCTGGAACTCCTCCAGCGGGGTCGCGGTCAGCTCGTTGAAGCGCAGGATGCCCGCGTTGTTGACCAGGCCGTCGATCGGGCCGAAGGTCTCCTTCGCAGCGGCGATCGCAGCCGCCCAGTCCTCCTCGCGGCTCACGTCCATCCGTACGTACCGGGCCCGGTCCTCGCCGATGTCCTTGGCCACCGCCGCGCCCTGCTCGTCCAGCACGTCGCCGAGGAGCACCCGCGCCCCCTCGGCGGCGAAGAGCCGGGCCTCCTGCTCGCCCTGCCCGCGTGCCGCGCCGGTGATGATGACGACGCGCCCGTCCAGCTTGCCCATGGTCCGTCAGCCCCTAGTCGTTGAGGAGGGGGGCCACCTCGGCCCCGAAAGCGGTGATCTGGTCGACGAGTTCGGCGCGGTCGCGGCTGCGGAAGCGCACCTGGATCTGGTCCACGCCGAGCGCCTTGTACTCCCGCAGGGACTCGGCGAGCACCTCACCCTTGCCGGTGAGGGTGCGGCGGCCGGTGTCCCAGCCGGGCTCGCCGACGTACAGCGCCTCGGTGATCGCGCCGAACTCGAAGGGGCCGCTCGCCCCGGCCGCCTCGCGCAGCTCCCCGATCCGGGCGATCTGCGCCGGGAGCTTGTCGCGCGGGTCGCCCTGCGGGAGCCAGCCGTCCCCGCGTACGGCGGCGCGGCGGACGGCGGCGGGCGAGGAGCCGCCGACCCAGACGGGGATCCGCTCCTGCGCGGGCCGGGGCAGCTGGCCGAGGCCCTTGAAGGAGAACAGCTCGCCCTCGAACTCCGGGTACTCCTCGGGCCCCAGCGCCGCCCGCAGCGCGTCCAGGGTCTCGTCGAGGACGGCGCCGCGGCGCGCGAAGTCCACGCCGAGGATCTCGAACTCCTCCTGCACGTGTCCGGCGCCCACTCCGAGGATCAGCCGGCCGCCGGAGAGGTGGTCGAGGGTGGCGTACTGCTTGGCGCTGATCAGCGGGTGGCGCAGGCCCAGGATCGCGACGTGGCTCAGCAGCCGCACGCGCTCGGTGATGCCGGCCAGGAAGGACAGGGTCGCCACCGGGTCGTACCAGACGGTGCTCATGGGGCCGGCCAGCCGCCGCGGGATGGCCACGTGGTCGCAGGTGGCCAGGTACCCGAAGCCGGCCCGGTCGGCGGCCCGCGCGATCCCGGCGAGATCGGCGGCGGTGGCCGACGCCTCCCAGGGCTCGGCGTAGATGGTGCTCTGCGACTGGACCGGGAGCTGCATCCCGTAGACCAGCCGACCTTGCGGAAATACGCGCGCCATGGCGGGCCCGCCTCGCCTTCGTCTGCCGATTCGTCATATCGGTGCGGGGCCATCGTCGTAGCTGACGGACCGTCAGACAAGGGGTGTGACACACGCCGGGCCGAACAGGGGGCGTTCCCCTGCGCCGCTCCCCTCGCTAGGGTGCGCGGGTGGATCTGATACTCACGCTGGTCAGCGGTATCGCCTGGACGGTCGTGTACGTGGAGGCGATCCGCGTCGGACTGCGGGACCGGACGTACGCGATGCCCGTCGCCGCGCTCGCGCTCAACTTCGCCTGGGAAATCATCTACGCGACCCGCGACGTCACGGTCGGAGTCTCCGCGCAGGGCGTGGTCAACGTGGTGTGGGCGGTGGCCGACCTGGTGATCGTCTACACGTACCTGCGCTTCGGGCGGGCCGAGCTGCCGGAGTTCGTGACCCGGCCGCTCTTCGCCGCCTGGTCGGTCCTGGTGTTCGGGACGGGATTCGCCGTGCAGGGGATGTTCCTGGCGCACTTCGGGGCGCACGACGCGAGCCGGTACTCGGCGTTCCTGCAGAACCTGCTGATGTCCGGCCTGTTCATCGCCCTGTACGCCTCCCGGCAGGGGCCGCTCGGTCAGTCCCTGACCATCGCCGTCGCCAAATGGCTGGGGACGCTCGCCCCGACCCTGCTGTTCGGGGTGCTGGAGGACGCGCCGTTCATCCTCGGTCTCGGGATCCTGTGCAGCGTCTTCGACCTCGCCTACATCGGACTGCTGCTGCGGCCCCGCCTCGCCCGGCTCAGAAGCCTTCCGGCCCCATCACGATGACCGGCTTCGCCGCCGGGTCGAGGGTCTCCAGGACCTTCTGCATGGCCGCCTTCGGGATGCCCACGCAGCCCTGCGAGGGCCCGTCGTGGTCCACGTGCAGCCAGATGTTGCCGCCCTTGTCCTCGCCGTCCGGCATGACCGGGTCCAGCGGGGACCGGCCCGGCCTGCGGTTGAAGTCGATGGCGACGACATAGTCGAAGGAGCCCGCCAGGGACTCCCCGTTCACCCCGAGGCCCGAAGGGACGAAGCCGCTGCTCTCGTCGTACGGGAGCCGGGTCCCGGGCGGCTTCGGCAGCAGGCCGCCCGCGTCGGTGAGTGCGAAGACACCCATCGGCGAGGTCAGATCTCCGTACTCGCGTTCGGTGGACCAGCCCTTGGCCCCGTTGCGGGCCGGCCAGCTCTCGGTCCGGACCCAGTCGGCGCCCGCCGCGGGGCGCGTGTAGAAGGCGGCGGTGGACTCCGAGGAGTCCGGCGCCTTGCCGGTGACCAGGATGAGCTGACGGGACTCGGCCGGGATCCGGGCCCGGGTCTGCTCGCTGACGCCGGTCAGGCCCTGCGGGGCGGCGGCCTGCTGGGCGGCCCGCCGGGCAGCCTGCTGGGCGGCGGCCCGCCGCGCATCACGCGCGGCGCGGTCCTCCGCCTGCGGGCGGGCGTCCGCGCGGGCCTGCGGCCGGGGGTCCGCGGCCTTGTCCGGGTCCTGGGCCACGTACACCCAGCCGGCCGTGAAGGTCGCCAGGCCGAGCACGGCGGCAAGGGCCACCCGGCGGGTCCTGCGGATCGCACGGGGCTTGCGGGGCTTGCGGGGCGGACGGGAGCGGGCGCGGTCGTGCTGGCTCATTCCTCCGACCGTACATCAGCAGGCCCCCGGAGCCCGGGTGGCTACGACGTGCGCGCCTCGCGGGTCAGCGGGAAGCGGACGCGGACCGTGAGGCCTCCCTCCGGGGCCGGATTGGCCTCCGCCATCAGCTCCGCCCCGTGCGCCCGCGCGATCGAGGCCACGATCGACAGCCCCAACCCGGCGCCCTCGCCCGCGGTGTGCAGCCGTTCGGCGCGCCTGCGGAAGGGCTCCAGCAGCCCCGGCACGTCCGCCGGATCGATCACCGGGCCGGTGTTCGACACCGTCAGTTCCCCCTCGGCGGAGGTGGACACGCTGATCCGGCCGTCCGCGTGGTTGTGGCGTACCGCATTGGTCAGCAGGTTCCGCAGCAGGTGCCCCAGCAGGGTCCGGTCGCCCTGCACGGTCAGCGGCGCGAGCGTCCGTACGACGGTCAGCCCCTGCTGCGGACAGGCCGCCAGTTCGGCCGCCGCGAGTGCCGCCAGGTCCACCGGACCGGTGGACTCCAGCCCCTGTTCCGAGACGGCGAGCAGCAGCAGGGACTCGATGAGGTGCTCGCTGGAGTCGGCGACACCGATCAGCTTGGCGCGGATCCGGGCCACCTTCTGCGGCGACGGGTCCCCCGCCAGGCCGATCTCGGCCGCCGCCCGCTGCACGGCCAGCGGGGTGCGCAGTTCGTGCGCCGCGTTCGCCGCGAACCGCCGTTGCGCGGAGACCAGCTGCTCCATCCGCCCCAGCATCGCGTCGAAGGTGTCGGCCAGCTGCTTGAGCTCGCCGGGCGGCGCGTCGAGGGAGATCCGCTCGTCCAGGTTCTCCCCGGACAGGCGGCGCGCGGTCTCGGTGATCACGCCCAGGGGGCGCAGCACCCGGCCGGCCATCCACCAGGCGAGCCAGATCGACAGCACGGCGAAGACGGCCAGCGCGAGGAGCGAGTACATGAGCAGCCGGTGCCGGGTGGCGTCGGTGACGGCGTCGGAGAGGTTCTGGGTGTAGGCGTAGCCCTTGAGCTGCTCGGGGGTGGGGGTCTGGCCCGGGGGCAGCTTCTGCGCCGGCTGGCAGGGGCAGCCGGGGGCGAAGGTCCGGCCGGGGACGGGCGGCCCCGGCGACTGGAGGACGTAGGCCGGCGAGACGGTACGGACGGCCCCGCTGACGCTCGCGTACAGGCCCTGGCCGACGAGGACGTAGACCAGCGCCACCAGGCCGCCGCCCGCCAGGAGCAGCAGGGAGCCGTACAGGGCGGTGAGGCGGCCGCGCTCGGTGCGCAGCAGCCGCGTCGACGGGCGCCCGCTCACCGGGCCGCGATCCGGTAGCCCGCGCCCGGCACGGTCTCGATCAGCGGCGGCTCGCCCAGCTTGGCGCGGAGCTTGCTGAGGGTGACGCGGACGGCGTTGGTGGAGTAGCTGGTGTCCTGCTCCCACACCTGCTCGATCAGGTCGTCGTTGCCGACGACGGCGCCCTCGGCGCGCAGCAGCGCCTCCAGCACCGCGAACTCCTTGCGGGACAGCGCCAGCCGGTGCCCGTCCCGGGTGGCGCTGCGCCGGGCGGTGTCGACGGCGACCCCGGCGCGTTCCAGTACGGGCGGCAGCGCGGGGCGGGCCCGCCGGCCCAGGGCCAGGACGCGGGCGAGGAGCTCGTCGTAGGCGAAGGGCTTGGTGAGGTAGTCGTCGGCGCCGAGACCGAGGCCCTCGACCCGGTCCCGTACGGTCCCTGACGCGGTCAGCATCAGGACGCGGGTCAGCAGCCGCTCGCGCACGACCTGCCGGCAGACCTCGTCGCCGTGCAGGCCGGGCAGGTCGCGGTCCAGGACGAGGACGTCGTACTCGCCGAGGCGCAGGCGCCGCAGGGCCTCCAGGCCGTCGCTCGCCTCGTCGACGGCCAGCGCGTCGCGGCGCAGCCCCTCGGCGATCATCTCCCGGAGGAATTCCTCGTCCTCCACCACCAGTACGCGCATGGCGTCCTCTTTACCGGAGATCGGTATTTCGCCGTTGTAAGCAGGGTGCGAGAGGGAAGCGAAAGGCCCTTTCACCGCAGGCTCGGGCTCATGAAGCGATCCCTGATCATGACCACGGCCGCGGTCGTCACCGGACTGACCCTGTTCGCCACCGCCTGCGCGAACGACGCGTCGGCGGGGAAGAAGGACTCCTCCGGGGGCGCCGGCGGGGGCGGCGCCGGCACGGTGGCCGACAACGCGGTGAAGATGCGCCAGTGCCTGCGCGAGCACGGCATAGACGTGCCCGACCCCGAGCCCGGCCAGGACCCGCGCGGGATGACGCTGGGCGGGGACGCCGATCCGCAGAAGATGCAGGAGGCCATGAAGGCCTGCGGGATGAGCACCGGCTCCGGGGCCGGCAAGGAGCCCACGCAGGAGGAGAAGGACAAGGAGCTGGAGTGGATCCGGTGCATGCGCGAGAACGGGGTCGCGCTGAAGGACCCTGAGTACCACGAGGGCGGCATGAAGAGCGCCACCGAGATCCCCAAGGGGCAGGAGAAGGCCTTCGAGGAGGCCCAGAAGAAGTGCGACACCGGCCGATGATGCCGATGAGGAAGCGGGCCACATGGCTGCTGGGCTCGCTGGCCGCCGTACTGACCGTCTCGGGCGGCGGCTGGGCCGTCCTGGCGCAGCCGCAGCGCGACGCGGGTGAGCAGGAGCGGCGCGCGGCCGGCGGACTGCCGCCGGCCACGGCACCGGTCAAGCGCGGCGACCTCGGCTCGGGCCTCCAGGTGGAGGGCACCCTCGGCCATGCGGGGGAGCGCAAGCTCAACGCGGGCGGGCCCGGCGTGCTGACGTGGATCGCGGGCGAGGGCGCGGCGGTCGAGCGGGACGGGAAGCTGTACGAGGTCAACGGCCGGGTGGTGCGGCTCATGTACGGGGCCACGCCGATGTACCGGCCGCTGAAGGCCGGCGACAAGGGCGAGGACGTCAAGCAGCTCAAGCGCAATCTGCAGGCCCTCGGGTACGGGACCGGGCTCGACCCGGAGGACGGCACCTTCACGGCGGGTACGGCCACGGCGGTCAAGCGGTGGCAGAAGGCGCACAAGGCGGCGGAGACGGGCGAGGTCGGCAAGGAGGACATCGCCTTCGCCTCGGGGCCGCAGCGGGTGCGCGCGGGCGACGCGGCGGTCGGTGACGAGCTGGCGCCGGGCAAGCCGGTGCTGACGGTGACGGGCACCGAGCGGATCGTCCGCTTCCGGCTGGACGCGGCGAAGGCGGGCGCGGCGAAGGCCGGCGACCCGGTGACCGTACGGCTGCCGGGAGGCGGCAGCGCCACCGGGAAGATCGACTCGGTGGGCGGGGCCGACCGGCCCGACGACAAGAACGGCGGCGGGGCGGGAGGCCCGGGCGGCGGCGACGGTGGCGGTGGTGGCGGCGGCGGCGGTGGCGGCGGCGGCGGCGGCGGCGGCGGTGGCGGCGGCGGCGGCGGCGACAAGAAGGCGCAGGTCGAGGTGGTCGTCACCTTCGACAAGCCCGCCGAGGTGGGCGCCCCGGACCAGTCCCCGGTGAGCGTCGGCCTGACCGGTGAGACCCGCAAGGGCGTGCTCTCCGTACCGGTCAACGCGCTGCTCGCGCTCGCGGGCGGCGGCTTCGGCGTCCAGGTCGTGGAGGACGGCCGGGCCCGCGAGGTCCCGGTCGAGCTGGGCATGTTCGGCAACGGCCGGGTCGAGGTGACCGGCGGCGCCCTCAAGGAGGGCATGCAGGTGGGGATCCCGAAACTGTGACGGCCACGACGGCGCATCCGGGCCCGGTGGTGGAACTGACCGGGGTCACCAAGGAGTACCCGGGCGGGGTCGCGGCCCTGCGCGGGGTCGACCTGAGCGTCGCCGCGGGCGAACTCCTCGCCATCGTCGGCCCGTCGGGTTCCGGCAAGTCCACCCTGCTGCACATCGTCGGCACCCTGGACCGCCCGACCGCGGGCGGCGTACGGATCGCCGGGTACGACATCGCGGCCCTCCCGGACCGTTCGCTGTCGGCCCTGCGCTCCCGGCACGTCGGCTTCGTCTTCCAGTCCTTCCATCTCGTGCCGGGCATCAGCGCCCGGGCGAACGTCGCCGAAGGGCTGCTCTACAGCGGCCTCGCGCGGGCCGAACGGCTGCGCCGGGCGGCGCAGGCCCTGGACCGGGTGGGCCTCGGCGACCGGATGGACCACCGGCCGCACGAGCTGTCCGGCGGGCAGAAGCAGCGGGTGGCGATCGCCCGGGCGGTGGCGGGCGCGCCGGACCTGCTGCTGGCCGACGAGCCGACGGGCGCGCTGGACACGGCGTCCGGGGAGTCGGTGATGGAGCTGCTGCGCGAGCTGAACCGGGACGGGGCCACCATCGCCGTGATCACCCACGACCAGGAAATCGCGGCGAGCCTGCCGCGGCAGGTGCGGATCCGCGACGGGGAGATCGTCGCGGACGTATGGAACCGGGCGGGGGCGCCGTCATGAGCCGCGCGAGGCCTCGTACGGGGACGCGCGCCCGGCGGTTGAAGCCGCCGCGGCTGTCCCCGCGGGACGTGCTGCACGTCGGGTCGGCGGGCCTGCGCGCCCGCCCGATGCGGGTGTTCCTGTCCGCGCTCGGCATCGCCATCGGCATCGCGACGATGATCGCGGTGGTCGGGATCTCCTCCTCCAGCCAGGCGAAGCTGCTGCGGGAGCTCGACAAGCTCGGCACCAACATGCTGGTCGCGAAGCCGGGCGAGGGGATGTTCACCGGGCAGGACACCAAGCTGCCCAAGGACGCCCCCGGCATGATCTCCCGGATCGCGGGGGTCGAATCGGTCGGGACCACCGGTGACGTGCCCGAGTCCGTACGCCGCTCGGAGAACATCCCGAAGGGGGAGACGGGCGGGATCGTGCTCAAGGCGGCCAAGGACGACCTGCTGGGCACGCTGCGCGCGCGGATGGCGAGCGGCACCTGGCTCAACGCGGCCACCGGCCGCTACCCCGCGGTGGTCCTCGGGGACGTCTCCGCGCGCCGGCTCGGCATCACCGGACCGGGTCAGCAGGTCTTCATCGGCGGCCGGTACTTCACGGTGACCGGCATCCTGGAGCCCGTCCCGCTGGCCCCGGAGATCGAGCGCTCCGCGCTGATCGGGTGGGACGCGGCCGAGCAGCTGCTGGGCTTCGGCGGTCACCCGACGGCGGTGTACGAGCGCTCGGCGGACGACCGGGTGGCGGCGGTCCGCGCGCTCATCCCGCGCACGGCCAACCCGCAGACCCCGAGCGCGGTGCAGGTCTCCGACCCCTCGGCGGCGCTCCAGGCGAAGGCGGCCACGGAGGGCGCGTTCAGCACGCTGTTGCTGGGGCTGGGCGGGATCGCGCTGCTGGTGGGCGGGGTCGGCGTCGCCAACACGATGATCATCTCGGTGCTGGAGCGGCGGCACGAGATCGGCCTGCGGCGGTCCCTGGGCGGCACGAAGGGCCAGATCCGGATCCAGTTCGTGACGGAGTCCCTGCTGCTGTCCGGGCTCGGCGGCCTGGCGGGCATCGCCCTGGGCGGCGCGGCCACGGCGGTCTACGCCCGCGCCGGCGACCTGCCCTGGGTGGTCCCGCTGTGGGCGGTGACCGGCGGCTTCGCCGCCACCTTGGTGATCGGCACCCTGGCCGGGCTCTACCCGGCGGTGCGCGCGGCCCGGCTGTCGCCGACGCTCGCACTGGCGGCGGCGTAGCGGATCGGGCCGGGGCGGGGTCGGTTCCCGGGGACGGGCGCGCAAAAGGCGGTAAAAGGCCAGGTGCAAGCCCATCCCCCGGAACCGATCACCGGCGTACATTGAATCGATGATGCGAACTCCACGTCACGCAGCGCGCGTTGTCATCCTGTCCCCCACCGGATCCGTGTTCCTCTTCCGGGAGGACAACGTGGAGGTGGGCATCCACTGGCTGCCGCCCGGCGGCGGCATCGATCCCGGCGAGAGCCCCGAGGACTGCGTGCGGCGCGAGCTGCGCGAGGAGACCGGCTGGACCGACCTGGAACCCGAACGGCTGCTCTGCACCTGGGAGCACGACTTCACGCACCAGGGCATCCCGGTCCGCCAGCACGAGCACATCTTCGTCACCACGGGCCCGCACCGCGAGCCGGTCCTGGAGGCCCCGGACATCCACTGGCAGTGGCTGACCCCGCGGCGCCTGGCCACCCTGGGCGAACCCCTGTGGCCCCCGCGCCTGCCGGACCTCCTGGCAGACGCCTCGGCGGAACCGGTCCACCTGGGGCTGCTGGCCTAGGCGGTGGGCTTCGCGATGGCCTTGGCGTAGAGGGAGGCCGCGTACTCACCGAGGACCGTGCTGGTCGACACGTCGTCCGTGTCCCCGCCCGTGAGGATGCCGATGATCTTCCCGTCGCCGGCGATCCACGCGCTGCCGCTGGTGCCGCCCGGGAAGTCGGCGCAGTCGAAGCGCTGTTGGGTCGCGCTCATGCGGACGGCGACCGACGTGCAGGTACGCGGAACCTTGCGGTCGGCGGGGTAACCGGTCACGGTGACCTCCTCGCCCGCGCGGCCGCTGGTGTCGAGGACGGCCGCGCCGGTCACGTCCTCGATGGTGCGGCCCTTGGCGTCCGGGGCGAGGCGGGCGAAGGCGAGGTCGTAGTCGTCGTCCGTACCCTCGGCCCAGCGGTCGTCCTCGAAGGCTTCCTCGATCTTCCAAGTGCCGTACGGAGCGACCCCGTTGGCGTACGCGGGTGCGAAGACGGCGCTTCCGCCGCTCTGGTCCCCTTCGAGCAGGCAGTGCCCGGCGGTGATGATCATGTTCCGGCCGGGGCTGCTCACCACGGTGGCGGTGCAGAAGTGATCACTGTCCAGGCCGTTGGTGAACAGGGCGCCAGTGAAGGCGGCGGGCCCACCGGGAGGCGGGGTGACAGCGGGCGGCAAGGTGGCACCGGGAGGCGGGGACAGCTGCGGCTTCGCCACTTGCGATCGCGACGACGGTCCCGTCGCGGATGCGCTCGGCGCGGCCTTCGCCCGTACCGGGGGGACCCCCTCCGGCGGCGGCGCGAGCTTGGCCACCGCGGCGGACGCCCCGAGGGCCGCCACCGCGCACAGCACCGCCGTCACGACGGTCCGCTTGTCCACCGGCATGATCATCCTCCCGCTTTGCCCTGGCGAAGCATGCCCCGGCGGCAGGGTCGGGTGCAAGGCCGGGGACGGCTCCCGGCCTGCGCCTCACACGGTTTCGGCCCGCAGGTCGCATACGAAACGCAGGCCCGGACGGCCGTCCAGGTCGACATCGCCGGTGGGCACGAATCCCGTACGGGCCAGCACGGCGCGTGAGCCGGCGTTGTCCAGCGTCGTGACCGCCCGCAGCGCGGCCAGTCCGTACTCCGTGACCGCCAGCCCGCAGGCCTCCCGGACCGCGGCCGTGGCCAGGCCCCGGCCCGTGGCCCGCTCGGCGATCCGGTACCCGAGCTCGGCCGAACCGTCCGCCACGTCCACGAGGTTGACCCGGCCCACCACCTCCCCGCCGTCGTCCACCAGGACGTGGAAGAAGCACAGGCCGGCGGCCTGCTCGGCCATCAGCGCCGCGTGCCGCGCGTCGAAGCCGGCGAAGTAGCGGTCGCCGCGGTCCGGGACCGACGCGGCGAAGTAGGCCCGGTTCTCCCGCTCGAACGCGAGCAGGGCCGGGGCGTGGTCGAAGCGCAGCAACTGGAGTCGGGGCACGGCCCGATGCTAGGCCGTGTCCGGCAGCGAAGGCGGGTTCTCACGCTGCGCCGGCCCGGGCCGGGCCGGGCCGGGCGCCCGAGGGGGGCGGGCCCGCGTCTTCCAGGGCCGCGGCGGCGGCCGTTCCTCCCCTGCGCGGGGGAACCCCGGGTGCGGCGTATAGGTCGTCTGCCCGATCCCCGGCCCCCGCCTTAGAAATCAGGCTGGTCCGGTGATGGATCGAGGAGTGGGAAAGGTCCTGCGGGACCGCAACGCGGGGCTCTACCTCTCCGGGGTGGTGGTCTCGGGATTCGGCACGACCGCCATGTGGCTGGTCTCCGGGGTCTGGGTGAAGTCGCTGACCGGGTCGGACGCGCTCGCGGCCCTGACCGTGTTCACCCTGTGGGCGCCGGTCCTCGCCGGACCGGCGCTGGGGGCGCTCGCCGACCGGCTGCCCCGGCGGCCGCTGCTGGTCGCCCTCGGCCTCGTGATGGCCGCGCTGCTGCCCGTACTGACCCTGCTGGACTCGGCGGACCGGGTGTGGCTGCTGTTCGCGGTCCTGCTCGTGTACGGGATCTGCGGCACCGTGCACGGGGCGGCGGAGGCGGCCCTGGTCCCGCAGGCCGTCGGCCACCGGCTGCTCGGGGACTTCAACGGGCTGCGGCTGACCGCCGGCGAGGGCATGAAGCTGCTGGCTCCGCTGGTGGGGGCGGCCCTGTTCGCCCGCTTCGGCGGGGCGTCGGTGGCCCTGCTCGACGCGGTGACCTTCGCGCTGGCGGCGGGGATCTTCGCCCTGCTGCGGGTACCCGGGGAGCCGCCGGAACGGGAGCGGATCCGGGACGGGCCGGGGGGATTCGCGCGGATGCCGGAGGGCTGGCGGCAGCTGCGGGAGGTCCCTGCGGCGCGCACGCTGGTGTCGGCCGGCGCCGCCGTGATGTTCCTGGCCGGACTGAACGGCGCGGTGATCTACGCGGTCGCCGGGGACGTGCTGGGGCACGCGCCCGCCTACGTGGGGGTGCTGTACGCGGTGCAGGGCGCGGGTTCGGTGCTGAGCGGGCTCGTGGCGGGCCCGCTGCTGCGGCGGATGCCGGAGACGCTGTTCACGGCCGCCGGAACGGCCCTGTTCGCCCTCGGCGCCGGGGTCCGGGCGCTGCCGTACGACGCGGCGGCCCTGGCGGGCAGCGCGGCCATCGGCGCCGGGCTGCCGTGCGTGCTGATCGCCGCGCTGACCGCGGTGCAGCGCGAGGTCCCGAACGCCGCGCTGGGCCGCGCCGCGGCCACGGCCAACACCCTGATCTTCGTACCGAACGCGCTGGCCCTGGCGCTGGGTTCCGCCCTGGTGGCCTTCGTGGACGTGCGGGTGCTGCTGCCGGCACTGACGGTGGCGGGGCTGGCCACTGCGCTGCTGCTCACGGTCCGGGGCGCGGACCGGGCGCGAGTGGCCGCAGGGCACCCACGGCCGTAGGGGGTGGCGTGGCCGGTGGAGGGGGCCGGCCACGCCCTGCGGCTGCGGGCTCAGGCCCCCGGCCCCGCCCACAGGCCGTCCGCCGTGAGCCCGAGCAGGTCGATCGCGTTGCCGCGCACGATGCGGTCCACGACGTCCGGTGCCAGGTGGCCCATCTGGGACTCGCCGACCTCGCGGGACTTGGGCCAGGTCGAGTCCGAGTGGGGGTAGTCCGTCTCGTAGAGGACGTTGGCGACGCCGATCGAGTCGAGGTTCTTCAGGCCGAAGGCGTCGTCGAAGAAGCAGCCGAAGACGTGCTCGGCGAAGAGCTCCGACGGCGGGCGCAGCACCTTGTCCGCGACTCCGCCCCAGCCTCGGTTCTCCTCCCAGACCACGTTCGCGCGCTCGAGGATGTACGGGATCCAGCCGATCTGGCCCTCCGCGTACATGATCCTCAGGTTCGGGAAGCGCTCGAACTTGCCGCTCATCAGCCAGTCCACCATCGAGAAGCAGCAGTTGGCGAAGGTGATGGTGGAGCCGACCGCGGGCGGGGCGTCGGCCGAGGTGGACGGCATGCGGGAGGAGGAGCCGATGTGCATGGCGATGACCGTGCCGGTCTCGTTGCACGCCTCCAGGAAGGGGTCCCACTCGTCCGTGTGGATGGAGGGGAGGCCCAGGTGCGGGGGTATCTCGGAGAACGCGACCGCACGCACCCCGCGCGCGGCGTTGCGGCGGACCTCGGCGGCGGCCAGGCGGGCGTCCCAGAGCGGGATCAGGGTGAGGGGGATCAGGCGGCCGCGGGCGTCCGGGCCGCACCACTCCTCCACCATCCAGTCGTTGTAGGCCCGTACGCCGAGGAGCCCCAGCTCGCGGTCCTTGGCCTCGGTGAAGGTCTGGCCGCAGAAGCGGGGGAAGGTCGGGAAGCAGAGGGCCGACTGGACGTGGTTGACGTCCATGTCGGCGAGCCGGTCGGGAACCGAGAAGGACCCGGGGCGCATCTGCTCGTAGGTGATGACTTCCAGTTTGATCTCGTCGCGGTCGTACCCGACAGCCGTGTCGAGGCGGGTGAGCGGCCGGTGCAGGTCCTCGTACACCCACCAGTCGCCGATGGGGCCGTCGTCGCCCCTGGCCCCCATCACGGGGGCGAACTTGCCGCCGAGGAAGGTCATTTCCTTCAACGGGGCGCGGACGACGCGGGGGCCGGTGTCGCGGTACCTGGACGGGAGCCGGTCCCGCCAGACGTGGGGGGGCTCAACCGTGTGGTCGTCCACCGAGATGATCTTCGGGAAGGTCTCCATGGCCCATACGGTAGCGCTGATCTGACGAACCGTCAGCTAGTTGGCCGGTGATCGGTCGGACACGGGCTGACGTCCACGCGCGAGACAGGGCAGACTGACCCTTACACCGACGGAAGGCAGGGGGACGACAGATGGACGGCGTACCGGCCATCCCGAGCCCGCGGAAACATCCCGAGGCCCGTACGGCTGCCGTCGTACCCGAAGCCGGTCCGGGGGCGCCCCCCGCACGCGCGACCTCCGCACCCGCGGCCGAGTCCACGGCGGCCCCGGCCCCCACCCACCCGGCACGGTCCGGATCCACGGCGGATCCTGCCGCCGAACCCACCGCACGGGCCGATTCCGCCAAGGGCCCGGCGGGCGCGGCCTCCCCGGCCCCGGTTCCGGCCCGCGCCACCGCCCGCGCCACCGCCACCGCCCGCGCCACCGCCACCGCCACCGCCACCGCCACCGCCACCCGAACGCGTCCGGAACGGTCCGGGTCCGCCGAGCCCGCCACAGGCGACACCGCCGGCACCACAGGTCCGGGCGAGTCCCGCTTCGCCGTCCTCGGCCCCGTCCGCGCCTGGCGCGGCGCCGAGATCCTGCCCTCCGGCACCCCCCAGCAGCGCGCCCTGCTCGCGGTGCTCCTGCTGCGCGACGGCCGCACCGCCACCGCGCCCGAACTCATCGACGCCATCTGGGGCGAGGACCCGCCGCAGCAGGCCCTCGCCACCATCCGTACGTACGCCTCCCGCCTGCGCAAGGTCGTCGCCCCCGGCCTCCTCGTCACCGAGTCCGGCGGCTACGCCGTCCGGCTGCGCTCCACCGCCACCCTCGACCTCGGCGTCGCCCGCAGCCTCGCCGCCGACGCCGAGGCCGCGCGGGCCGCCGGTGACCGCGCCCTCGCCCGTACGCTCCTGGCCCGCGCCCTCGACCTCTGGGAGGGCGAGCCCCTCGCCGGGGTCCCCGGCCCGCACGCCGAGACCGAGCGCATCCGGCTCGCCGAATGGCGCCTCCAGCTGCTGGAGACCCGCCTCGACCTCGACCTGGAGGTCGGCCACCACGCCGAGGCCGTCTCCGAGCTCACCGCCCTCACCGCCGCCCACCCGCTGCGCGAACGCCTGCGCGAGCTGCTGATGCTCGCCCTCTACCGCAGCGGCCGGCAGGCCGAGGCCCTCGCCGTCTACGCGGACACCCGCCGGCTCCTCGCCGACGAGCTCGGCGTCGACCCCCGTCCCGAACTGGCCGCGCTCCAGCAGCGCATCCTCAACGCCGACGCCGATCTCGCCCGCGCGGAGGACCCGGCCCCGGCCGCCGCGACCGTTCACGTGAGGCCCGCCCAATTGCCTGCGACCGTCCCCGACTTCACCGGCCGCTCCAGCTTCGTCGCCGAGCTCGGCACCATCCTGTCCGGCGGCGCCCAGGACCAGGTCATGGCCGTCTCCGCGCTCGCCGGCATCGGCGGCGTCGGCAAGACCACCCTCGCCGTCCACGTCGCCCATGCCGCCCGCCCGCACTTCCCCGACGGCCAGCTCTACGTCGACCTCCAGGGCACCGAGGCCCGCCCCGCCGAACCGGAGGCCGTCCTCGGTTCCTTCCTGCGCGCCCTCGGCACCCCCGACACGGCCATCCCCGACTCCCCCGCCGAGCGGGCCGCGCTCTACCGCTCCATCCTCGACGGCCGCCGCGTGCTGGTCCTCCTCGACAACGCCCGCGACGCCGCCCAGGTCCGCCCGCTGCTGCCGGGCACCGCCGGCTGCGCCGCCCTCGTCACCAGCCGGGTCCGCATGGCGGGCCTCGCCGGGGCCCATCTCGTCGACCTCGACGTGATGAGCCCCGAGGAGGCCCTCCAGCTCTTCACCCGCATCGTCGGCGAGGAGCGCGTACGCGCCGAACGCCAGGCCGCCCTCGACGTCGTCGGCGCCTGCGGCTTCCTGCCGCTCGCCATCCGCATCGCCGCCTCCCGGCTCGCCGCCCGCCGCACCTGGACCGTCTCCGTCCTGGCCGCCAAGCTCGCCGACGAGCGCCGCCGCCTCGACGAGCTCCAGACCGGCGACCTCGCCGTCAAGGCCACCTTCGAGCTCGGCTACGGCCAGCTGGAGCCCGCCCAGCAGCGCGCCTTCCGCCTCCTCGGCCTCGCCGACGGCCCCGACATCTCCCTCTCCGCGGCGGCCGCCGTGCTCGACCGGCCCGAGTACGACACCGAGGACCTCCTGGAGGCTTTAGTCGACTGCTCCCTCCTCGAATCCGCCGCCCCCGGCCGCTACCGCTTCCACGACCTCGTACGCCTCTACGCGCGCGCCTGCGCCGAGCGCGACGAGCAGCCGCCGAGCGGGCGCGAGGCGGCCCTGGACCGGCTGCTGGACTTCTACCTGGCCACCGCCTCCGGGGTCTACGCCCTGGAACGCCCCGGCGACCGGCTGCCCGCGCACCTGTCCGACACCCATTACCCCGGGCTGGTCTTCGCCGAACCGCGCGCCGCCCTGGACTGGCTGTACGCCGAGGCCGACCCGCTGCTGGCGTGCGTACGGCAGGCCTCCGTACGGGGTGGCGAGTCGCTGGTCCTGCGCCGGGCCGTGGACCTGCTGTGGGCGGCGAAGGACCTCGCCGAGTCCGGGGCCAACTCCCGGCAGTACGAGTCGGCCGCCGCGGCCCTGCGCGACGCCGGCCAGGCCGCGAAGGACCCGTACGCCGAGGGCCGCGCCCGCACCACCCTCACCAACGTCCACCTGGTCGCGGGCCGCTTCGCCGAGGCCGACGACGAGGCCGCCCGGGCCACCGTGCTCGCGCGCGAGGCCGGCGACCCGCTGCCCATGTGCTGGGCCCCCAACGACCGCGGGATCATCGCCCTCTACGAGGGCCGGCACGCGGACGGCGAGCGCTACCTGCTGCAGGCCATCGAGTGCTTCCGCGCCGACGGCAACAACGTCGGCGAGGCCAGCGCCCTGTGCAACCTCTCCCGCATCCACGTGGAGCTGGGCCGCCTGCCCAGCGCCATAGACCTGGCCCAGCAGGGCATCGCCATCTACGACCGGATGGGCCTGAGCCTGCGCCTGGCCAACGGCCGCTACGCGCTGGGCATCGCCCTCACCCAGGCGGGGCGGCTCGGCGAGGCCCTGGCGCAGCTCGCCGAGGCGCTGTCGCTGTTCCACGAGAACCGCCAGCCGCTGTGGGAGGGCGTGACCCACTTCCGGCTCGCCGAGGCCCACCTGGCGGCGCGCCGGCCCACGCTGGCCGCCTCGCACGCCGAGCAGGCCATCGCGCTGCGCGGGATCGGCGGGGAGTGGCGCCGGGCGACGGTCCTGACGGTGCTCGGCAAGGCGCTGCGGCGGCTGGGGCAGCGGGACCGGGCGCGGGCCTGCTGGCGGGACGCCGAGGCCGTGTTCACGCAGCTGAGGTCGGCCGAACTGGGCGAGGTGCAGGCCCTGTTGGCCTCGGAGATCGCCGCCTGAGCTGCGGAGACGCCGGCTGAACGCGGCGTTCATCGTTCGTTTATCGCTGCCCGACATGATAGGTGCATCGACCCGGCGCCTCGGGGGGAGCATCCGGGCCGGTTGGTGGACTACCCGTTCGGCGGTCATCGGGGGAATCGCCGAACGGGCCCAGCCCTACCCATCCATCAGGAGAATCGATGACGACGAACGAGAACCTCAAGCCGCTCGACAACCACGCCTCGGGCGTCGAGATCGAGACCCTGGACAACCACGCCTCGGGCATCGAGATCAAGCCGCTGGAGCAGACCGAGACGGACGTCGCCGCTGCCGCTGCCGCTGCGGCCGCCGCCGCGGCCACCGCCGCGGGCGAGGAGATCCAGACGCTGGACAACCACGCGTCGGGTCCGCGCCCGTAGCACGCACAAGACGTACGGGGGATTCCACGGGGGAATCGGGGGAACGGC
Source organism: Streptomyces sp. NPDC001502 (assembly GCF_042894785.1). NCBI lineage: Bacteria > Bacillati > Actinomycetota > Actinomycetes > Kitasatosporales > Streptomycetaceae > Streptomyces > Streptomyces sp. NPDC001502. The sequence goes on along the minus strand of NZ_JBIAVW010000014.1, from coordinate 136,033 downwards.
GGTCGTGGTGGCCCGGAGGGGGAGCCATCGCGACCGCCGTACACGTGCGCCCGGGCCGGAGCCCGGCGGCGGCATAGGCTGGGGGTGTGTTCTCCTCCCACGGGCCGAGCGTCCGCGAACTGGCAGTGCAGGGCCTCTCCTCGGTGGAGCGGGGCTACGACCTCCTCGCGCCGAAGTTCGACCACACCCCCTTCCGCACCCCGGACCGGATGCTCGACGCCGTCGAGGAGACCCTCGCCCAGGTGGAGGGCGGCTTCGGAGCCGGCCTGGACGTGTGCTGCGGCACGGGCGCCGGGATCGACATGCTGCGCCGGCTGTGCCGCGACCGGATCACCGGGGTGGACCTCAGCGCGGGCATGCTCGCGGAGGCCGGGCGCGCGTACGCGGACGATGACCGCGTGGACTTCGTACGGGCCGACGCGCGGGCCCTGCCGCCCGCCCTCGCGCACACGTACGACCTGGCGGTCAGCTTCGGCGCCTTCGGCCACTTCCTCCCGGGGGAGCGGCCCGCGCTCTTCTCCGGGATCCACGCGGCGCTGCGCGAGGGCGGCGTCTTCGCCTTCCCGATCGGCGCCCCGCTGCCGCCCGGATCCCGGGTGTGGTGGGCGACGACGGGCTTCGACGCGGCGATGCGGGTGCGCAACGCGGTGTGGCGTCCCCCCTTCGTCATGTACTACCGCACCTTCCCCCTGGGCCCGGTCCGCGAGGACCTCCGGGCGGCCGGCTTCACAGTGGAAACGGTCCCCCTCGACCACTTCGGCCACCGCCCGGACGGCACCCCCCACTGGCGCCTGGTCCTGGCCCGCCGCCGGTAACGTGCCCGCGCCGCCGAATCCCGGTGTGCGAGGCCGCCGCCGAGCAGGCTGAACCGGCGCACCCCCTCCAGGAGCCCGAAGGACTCGGAATCGTTCCAATCGAGCGACTTGCCGTCGAGCTGGGCGCCCTCCATCCGGTTGGCGAAGTCAACGGCTTCTACCTTGCGTCCGGTCATGGTGAGGCGCAAACCGGTGTCGATGTGCATGACACGCCAGCCGCGGACTTCCCGGCCGTCGCTGTTGATGGTCATGTGGCCAACGACGAAGTGCCCGTTGCGGGAGAGCTGCGGCTTGTCGAGCTCGTCGATCAGACTGGCCATGAACCTGTTGTGTGACTCCTGCGCCTTCTTGTTCGACCGTGGGGGCGGGGTGGTGTCCAGAGGTTCGGCGAAGAGGTCGGCGAAGGCATCGAAGGAAAGCTGGTCGCTGACAACAGAGGTCGGCACGTGATGAATCCTCCCGGCGGCGGTACAACAGCGCTTGACCGAGCGTCAACGCCTGGTCGCCCCTATGGACGGAGTGGGAGCGTCAGGCGTTACACCCCGCCTGGCATCAACGTCTCGTTGTCAGTTCCAGCGCAGCTTCCAGGGGCCAAGGCGGGGCTGCCGGAGCTGCCCCGCCTTGGAACTGATGTGGCCTCCCGCACCACGTTGCAGAGGTCTGGCCAGGCCACCAGCTCAGCTATGCGCCCAGCAGCTCCCGGCCGCGCCGACTCCGCCGGAACGCGATCGTCTCGAAGGTGCTCCGCCACCCGGCCGGGTCTACGCAGTACAGGCCGACCAGCGATGTCACGAAGGAGCCGACAAGCCGGTCTTTGACGCCCTCCCACGAGTGGATGCGTTGTCCGCACTCCTCGTCACAGGTGAGGAGGCCCTTGATGCCGTGCAGCGAGTGAATGGCCTCGCCGGCCTCCCGGGTGAGGTTGCCCAGGGCCAGGATCGGGGTCACGTAGCCCGGTCCGTCGGCGGCGGCCGCGTAGTGCTTGCCCAGCTCCTCGACGGCGTCCAGGATCCGGTTCTGCCCTTCGAAGTCTTCCGCGAGAGGGCTGCCGATCTCCGCGAGCCGCTGGCGGAACCCGTCGATGACGGCCGCCTGCCAGCCCTCGGCGTCGATGTAGTTGAGCGCGATCAGCGATGCGAAGGAGGCACCGACGAGGTCGTTGCTGACGCCGTTCCACGAGTGCTCGTCGCGCGTCGCGCAGTCATCCGCGCAGCTCGGCATCAGCCCGAGCAGCCCTTGCAGGGCGTGCCATGCCTCTCCGGCCTCCTCCGCCGGCTTGGCGATCTGCAAGGCCAGCAGTTCCTCGCGCGGCAGTTTCATGTTCGCCGAGGAGCAGACCCCGGCGAGGGCGTCCACGATGGGGAACATCCGGCCGGTCGTAAGCAGGTTTTCCACGTCGGTCTCCTTCGATCGATGTGCCGGGCTGCGCGCGGTGCGTGGCCCGGAGGTCTAGTGGGCGGGCCTTCCGATCTGGTGGAGGGTCCAGCCCGCGGTCCGCCAGCGGGCGGCGTCCAGGGTGGTGCGGCAGTCGACCATCAGCGGTGTGGCGGTTCGGCCGGCGAGCGGGCCGGGGTCGGCCTGCCGGTACTCCGGCCACTCCGTGCCCAGCACCACCGCGTCGGCGCCGTCCACGGATGCCGTCAGGTCGTCGGTGTACTCCAGTTCCGGGTTGCGGTGCATCGCCGTGGATACGGCCTGCGGGTCGTGCACGGTGACGACTGCCCCGGCCGTCTGGAGGGCTTGTGCCAGTGACAGGGCGGGGGATTCCCGCACGTCGTTGGTGCCGGGCTTGAACGCGGCCCCCCACACGGTGATGCGGGCCCCGGCCAGCGGGCGGCCGAGAGCCTTCACCACCAGGCCCAGACCCACCTCGGTGCGGTGTTCGTTGATCTCCTCCGCTGCCCGCAGGAAGGTGGCGGCGTCGGCCGCGCCGAGCTTCTGCGCGGAGGCGGTGAAGGCCCGGATGTCCTTGGGCAGGCAGCCGCCGCCGTAGCCGAGGCCCGGCGACATGCTGCCCTTGCCGATGCGTACGTCGACGCCGAGGATGTCGACGATCTGCGACACGTCGCCGCCCGCGGCGTCGCACATGTTCGACACGGCGTTCATGAAGCTGATCTTGACGCCGAGGAAGCTGTTCGCCGCGCCCTTCGCGAGCTCGGCGGTCTCCGGGGTGGTGATGAACAGCGGCACGCCGGTTTCGAGGATCGGTGCGAACACCGTACGGATGGCCTTCTCCGCCTCGGCGGTGGTCAGGCCGGCGACGATCCGGTCGGGGCGCAGGCTGTCCTCGACGGCGTGGCCCTCCCTCAGGAACTCCGGGTTCCACACCACGTCGGCCTTTTCGCCGGCGGGTGCCAGGCGGTGGACGAGCGCGGTCAGCTGTCGGGTGGTGCCTACCGTGACGGTGGACTTCCCGACGATGGTGCACGGCTGCTTCAGGTGCGGGGCGAGCTGGCGCACCGCCCCGAAGACCTGCCCTGTGTCGTAGCTGCGGCCGTCGGAGTCGATGGGCGTTCCCACTCCCAGGAAGTGCAGCTCGGCGAACTCGGCGGCCTCCGCGATGTCGGTGGTGAACCGCAGCCGGCCCGTTGCCGTGTGCCGGGCCAGCAGCTCGGGCAGGCCCGTCTCGTAGATGGGGCATTCGCCGCGGTTCAGCCGGGCGATCTTGTCGGCGTCGGTGTCGACACCGATCACTTCGTGCCCGAGCTCGGCCATCGCCGCGGCGTGCGGGATACCGAGGTGCCCGCAGCCGATCACTGAGATGCGCATACGCCTGACTTTCGTTCTGGAAGGAGGCCCGCCGTGGGGGGCCGGAGAACAAGGCCAGAGGCTACTGCCGTTCTCCGGCCCCGCCGTTCACTCGCTGTCGGTGCCGGGCTCCAGCAGACGCTCCAGTTCGCCGATGGCGGTGGCGGCCGTCTTGCGGACGACGACGTCACCGTCCTGCGGCCCCTCCAGCGGGTACTCGAACCAAGTGCCGTCCGGCCGGGGGAAGCCCTCGGGGTCGACGATGAACACCCGGAGCCCGGCCTCGCGGGCTCGCCTGGCGACCTGCCGCCGGTCGGCGTGCAGCCCGATCACGACCAGGGCCTTCGCCTCGGGGTGGAGGGTGACCGGCGGAATGCGCTGGTCGTAGCGCCGCATGAACTCCTCGCGGAAGCCCACTCGGGCCCCCAGGGCGTCGAAGTTGTTCGTGATGAACGGGCCGACCATGTGGCCCGCCGTCTCCAGGCGCTTGAGGGCGTGCAGGGCCGGGGTGACCTCGGCGTTGAAGCAGGACTGGTACATCTCCGCCAGCTCCAGCACCTTGTCCTCCGTGTTGAGGAGCAGCTCCTGGAGGAACGAGTCCCGGCCGGGGGCGAGGATGAAGGTGGTGCCCTTGCCGAGCGACTCGTCCTCGATCTCGTTGACGCGGTAGATCTCGTGGAGGCGGTGCAGCGGGGGGATCCCTGCCTCGTAGGAGACGCCGCAGCCGACCTCGACCTGGAACGGAGGGAGGATCACCATGGCGGCACACGTAGGGCCGACGTTCCTACGGATCATGCTCGGAGCGGAACTCACCCGACTACGTGACCAAGCCGGGTTGACGGGCGATCAGGCAGCGAAGGCGATCGGGCTCAGGTCAGCCTCGATGATCAGCAAGGTTGAGTCCGGGCACAGCGGGTTCGAGCGCATAGACCAGTTCATGAAGCTCCTCGATGAGTACAAGGTGCCGTTCGAGGGCCAGGAGATGCTCGCCGACTGGTACCGCAACGCCAAGGGCGGAGACTGGTGGAGCCCCAAGTCCGCCACGATGCCTTCCGGCATGAACCTCTTCCTCGCATTCGAGTCCGGGGCCAAGATCACCAAGGTGGTCACTACGCAGGTGGTGAACGGCCTCCTGCAGGCCGAGACCTACGCCCGCGCGCTCCACGAGTCCGCACGGATCGCGGATGATCGCACGAGCGAGTTCGTGGAGAACGCGGTTGAGGTCCGGATGACCCGAAAGAAGCGGATCACCGAAGAGGGCATGGAACTCGTCTGCATCATGGACGAATCCGCACTGCGGAACATGGTCGGCGGCCCGGAGATCATGCTGGAGCAGTACGAGGAAATCCGGCGGCTCGCCTCACTGCCCAACGTCACCGTGAGGATCATCCCGTTCTCCGCACCCACCTACCGGGTCTTCGGAGAGTTCCACGTCCTCGACTTCGACCGGAAGGAACTCCCCGACCCGGTCGTCGTCACGAGCAGCACGGTGGACCAGGGCATGAAGTGTCTGTCGAAGCTACGGCCTGTCAAGCAGTTCGTACGTCGGTTCGACATCCTCGCCCAGGGCGCTCTACCCGCCCACGAGACCCCCGCCTTCCTGGAACGACTAGAACGAGAGGTAACAGCAGCATGACCAGCATCGACACCAACCGTCCGTACGGACAGTGGTTCAAGTCCTCCTACAGCGGCGACGCCAGCGGTAACTGCCTGGAGACGTGCCCGCAGCCGGGCGCCGTTCACGTACGGGACTCCAAGCGCCGCGATGACCCCCAGGCGCCTGTCCTCAGCTTCTCGGGCGCGGCCTGGGCTGCGTTCGCCGGCCAGGTCAGCGGCCGCAGCTAGGTCCTTCGGGTGTCCTCCTCGCTCGCGTCGAGGAGGGCACCCCACGGGCCAGCTTGCCGTAGAGCACCGACAATCGTCAGGGCACGTACGGTCCGACATCAGCGGCGCCGGACCAAACACACTGCCGTTCGGGTGTGACGGTCATTCCGAAGTCCCACAGCTCCGGAGAGCCGCGCTCCTGCCAGTGCCGCCGACCGGCGTCGACCTCTGCCAGGAGCTGGCGGGGGCCGCCTTCGTACGCCGCCGTGGTACCGGCCTGGTCGATGACGGCGGTGGCCCAGGAGCTGACGCCGTCGTGCAGCCGGACGGTGAGGCCTTCCTTCGTGTCCTCGGTGGCGATCCGGATGTCCGGGTGGGACACCCTGAGCGCGAAGACCAGGTGCACGTCGTCGAGCGCGCGCAGGCCGCGTTCGACGTGGACTGCGCGGTCGGGCGGGCCGTCGCCACGGATGACGTGATGCTCGCGGCCCTGGTCGATTCCGCGGCTCGGCATGAACATCCCGAGCCCCTGCACCCAGCCCGTTGCCGATTTACCGTCGTCGGCGACGGTGAGCGCAACATGCCCGAGACGGCCCCAGGGGAAGACGATGCGGCCGCCGGGTCTGGTCTGCTCGATCCAGGCCCATGGGATCTCGTCAACGGCGTAGGTGGCGATCGCCCCGTCGTACGGGGCGCCTGCGGGCCAGCCGGCATTGCCGTCTCCGGCGTGCACGGCGACGTCCAGCCCGGCCGTGGCCAGGCGTCGGCCGGCGGCCGCCGCGAGGTCGGCGTCGACCTCGACACTGGTGACCAGTCCGGCGCCCGCGCGGGAGGCGAGGAGTCCGGCGTTCCAGCCGGCGCCGGTGCCGACTTCCAGGATCCGCTGTCCGGGCTCCAGGATGAGGGAGTCGAGCATGTCCGCGACGACGGCGACGCAGGACAGGCTTGAGCTGGGCAGTCCGTCGAGGATCTGGATGATGGCCGAGGCCTCGGGGCCCGCGTACACGAGGTCGGTCCAGGCGTCCTGGTCGCGGTTGCGATCGACGGGCACGTACGCGTCGTGCCCGTTCCACATCCACAGGTGGTCGGGGGCGAACTGGTGGCGGGGGACGGTGTCCAGGATGGCACGGCGGACCCACGGGGAGTCCGCCGGCCACAGGCCCTGGGTTTCCATGGCCTCCCCCAGCTGACGCCGACGGTCGTCGAGGTACATGTCGCGCTACTTCTTACGCTTGCCCGAGCCGGACCCCGGGGTGGAGACCTGGCCGTCGCTGTTTCCCGGCGGTGGCGTGCCACCGCTCAGCGGCGGGTCCGGCTTGGCGTGGTTCCCCCCACCGCCGCTGCCACTGTTCGAGCCTTTGTCCTTCGGCATGATGCGCTCCCCTCACATTCGAGTGATGGTGCTGAACTCGGTACCAGGCGGTCGCCCAGGAGGCGGTCCGCGTTGTGGTGCCGGTGACCACAACATCACAACGGCAGGCCCCGCGGTCCACGCTGCCCGCACCCTGCATGGCGTATGCAGATCTTGAATACGCGCTGCGCCCACCCGGTTACAGGCTCTAGGGGGGGCGGCAGGCCCAGCGCCTATCGACGGAGGGCGCCCGTGAGTACGGACCCACTCTGGAACTCCCACCACGTGATGGAGTTCGCCGAGCGCCGGCACGCAGGTTCACTCATCCGCGTCGGCCGCGAAGCCCGCGGGTGGCGTCAGAGCGACCTCGGAGTGCGCCTGGCCTGCTCGCAGTCCACCGTCTCGCGCCTGGAGCAGGGCCGGTCCCTCGATCTGCCCCTACTCAGGCAGGCTGCGGACTTGGTCGGCGTTCCCCTCCCGCTCCTCAACGCGTCCTTAGGCCTAACTTCCTCACCAGCACCTACAGTTGTCGTTGACAGGACCCCGGCCGAGGAGGATCCCATGCGCCGCCGCCCCCTCATCACCGCAGCGGCGTTCGCCCCCTGAGCCTGATGACGCGGCTGGAATCCGCGCTCGCCTCGACACCTGAGCCCAGCGGTGCCCCAGCCCGGACCCTCGACGCCCGCCTGGCGGCCGCACGAGGGCAATTCGATGCCGCCCGCCCATGCCGGGCTCCTGCGCTCCCTGCCGAGCCTGCTCGCAGACGCCCACCAGGGAGCCTCCGAGACGCGCCGAGACCTCGACTACGCACGCCTCTCCTCGGCGTACACCATCGCCTCCCAGCTCCTGAACAAGCTCGGCCAGTACAAGCAATCACGGCTGACCGCAGACCGGGCCACCCTGTACGCCGACGTGTCCGGCTCCCCGCTCGCCGCGGCCGCCGCCACCCGCGAACTCGCCGCCGTACTATGCCATCAGGGCCAGGAAGCCGCGGCCCAGGCCCACATCGAAGCCGCTGTCGCCCGCGTGGAGACCACCGGCCTCGCCACGGAGGCACAAGCCGCCGCCTTCGCACAGATGCTGTGCAGCACCGCCTACACAGCCGCCATCGCCGGGGACCGCGACCAGGCGCTCGCCGTGATCCGCGAAGCCGCCCGCGCGGCACGCGACCTTCCCGACGCCGCTCCGGCCGGACGTCTCTTCCCGATCACCCCGGCGGCCGTCGATCTCTACGCGGTCGGCGTCCATTGGGCACTCGGCGACGCCGGCACCGCTCTTGAAGCTGGCCGGAACCTGCACGCCGACCAGTTCCCCACCATCGAGCGCAAGGGCCGTATGCACACCGACCTCGCACGCGCCTGGTGGCAACGAGCCAAGCCGGATCAGACAGTCGGCGAACTACTCGCCGCAGCCCGACTCGCCCCCGGAGAGGTCCGCGACCGGCCCGCAATTCGGCAGATCGTTGATGACCTCTACGCCAAGCACCCCCACGTCAGTGGCGTTCGCGAGCTCGTCGCGGTGACCGCCGCATAGCCCTGACCTACCCAACGCGCTCGTCACCGGCGTGCCTGCGCCACCGCGGCGTGTGCAGGCCCGCCGTACAGCTGCACCTTGGCGAGCGGGTCGCGGACACCGGCCCGTGATGGCGGTCGTACACGGTGTCCGCGGTGTGGAACCCGGGCGCCCACCGGCCAGCGATGTTCCGCTCGGCGAGCGGGACCCCTGCGACGATCATGTCCGTGTTGGCGCCGAGCTCGCGCAGGACGGCGAACCACGCACGGACCCGGCGCACGAGCTGGAGGTCTTCCCGATCCTCGATCCAGTTGCCGGCGCCTCTACCGGCCTGGTCGGTCTTCGACGTGGCGGAAACGACGTACAGGCCGGTGCCGTGGATCCGGATGCGGCCGTTGAGCAGTGTGGAGGACACCATGGCCGCCGAGCTCCCCGAATGGATGCTCCCGCCCCGCCCGAGCGGCTGGGAAGCGGACGACCTCGATCACCTGCCCCAGGCTCCCCGGCACACCGAGCTCATCGAGGGAGCGCTGGTCTTCAGGGTCTCCCCGCAGCGGAACTGGCACGCCCGGCTCGTGGAGAACCTGACCTTCGCCCTGCGGCAGGCGGCACCTGACGACATCGAGGTCTCCCGGGAGATGACCATCCGGCTCGACCGGAAGAGCCGCCCGGAACCGGACATCCTGGCTGCGGCCGTCCCCTACGACCCGGACCGTACCCGCTACCTCCCTGACGAGGTGGTTCTGGTGATCGAAGTGGTGTCCGAGGAGTCGGTGGACCGCGATCGCTCCATCAAGCCCTTCACATACGCCCAAGCGGGAATCCCCCACTTCTGGCGTGTCGAGGACGAGACGACGGGGCCCGCCGTCCACGTCTACGAGCTGGACACCGTCACCCGGTCGTACGTCGCGACGGGAATCCACCGGGAGTGGCTCAAGGTGGCGGTTCCGTTCGCCGCGACCATCGATCTGGGCAGCCTCGTCCCCTGATCCGCCTCAGGGGGTGCGGAGGGCGCGTTTGAGGATCTTGCCGCTCGCGTTGCGCGGGAGTTCCGTCACGAACTCCACCGCGCGCGGGACCTTGTAGTTGGCCATCTCGCGGCGGGACCAGGCGATCAGGTCGTCCGCGGTGAGGGTGGAGCCGGGTCGGCGGACCGCGTAGGCCTTGCCGACCTCGCCCAGGCGCGGGTCCGGGATGCCGATCACCGCGACGTCCGCGATGTCCGGGTGGAGGCCGAGGAGTTGCTCGATCTCGGCGGGGTAGGCGTTGAACCCGCCGACGATGAACATGTCCTTGATCCGGTCGGTGATGCGCAGGTTGCCGTCCTCGTCCACGTACCCCACGTCGCCGGTGTGCAGCCAGCCCTCGGGGGTGATGGTCCGGGCGGTCTCCTCCGGGTCCTCGAAGTAGCCCTGCATGACGTGGTAGCCGCGGACCGCGATCTCGCCCACGTGCCCGGTCGGCCGCGGCCGCCCGTCCGCGTCGAGGATCACCACCTCCGTGTCCGGTATGGCCCGCCCTGAGGTGGCGGATACGGTCTCCGCGGGGTCGCCGCGGCGGCACATGGTGACGATGCCGCTGGCCTCGGAGAGCCCGTACGCGGTGAGGACGGTGGCGATGCGCAGTTCGCCGCGCAGCCGTTCGACGAGCCGCAGCGGGACCACGGCCGCGCCGGTGACGACCAGGCGCAGGGCGGAGAGGTCGTGGTGGTCGCGCTGGGGGTGGTCGAGGAGGGACTGGTGGAGGGTGGGCGGCCCGGGGAGTACGGAGATCCGCTCGGCGGCGACGTTCGCGAGGACGATGTCCACGTTGAACACGGACTGCGGGACCATCGTGGCCCCGCGCATCAGGCAGGCGATGATCCCGGCCTTGTAGCCGAAGGTGTGGAAGAAGGGGTTCACGATCAGATAGCGGTCGCCCTCGCGCAGTCCGGCGAGCTCGCTCCACACGTCGTAGCAGCGCAGGGACTGGGCGTGGGTGATGACCGCGCCCTTGGGGCTGCCGGTGGTGCCGGAGGTGAAGATGATGTCGGAGGGGGACTCGGGGCGGATGGCCTCGGCGCGCTCGCGGACCGCGGCGGCCGGTACGCCGTCCCCGCCCGCCAGGAAGTCCTTCCAGGTGCGGAAGGAGTCGGGGGCGTCGTCGGCGAGGACGACGACCTGTTCCAGGTGCGGCAGTCCCGGCAGCGGCCCGGTGCCGGGGCCCTCGGCCGCGGCGCGGCGCAGGGAGGCGACGTAGGAGGTGCCGAGGAAGGTGCCGGTGACGAAGAGCAGCCGGGCCCGGCTGCGCTCCAGGACGTACGCGGCCTCCGCGCCCTTGAAACGGGTGTTGAGGGGGACGAGCACCGCGCCGGCCGAGACGGCGCCAAGGGCGGAGACGATCCACTCCAGGGTGTTGGGGGCCCAGACGGCCACCCGGTCGCCGGGCTCGATCCCGGCGGCGATGCAGGAGGCGGCGGCGCGCTCGACGCGCTCGCCGAGCTGCGCGTAACCGATCCGGGTGCGCCCGTCGACGACGGCCTCGCGGTCGGCGTACTGTGCCGCTGCCGCCCGGACGAGCTGCGCGATGCTGCCCCAGCGCAGATCCCCGCGTACGTTCTCGCGTACGTCCTCGCGCCCGTCGTCGCCCATGCGTGCCACCTTCCCGCAGACCCAGTAGCTGACTATCCGTCAGATTAGCTGTAGCCTTCGCGGCTGTCAGTACTGGCGCACCCCGGAGGTGGCGATGGCGGCAACGCTCAAGGACGCGACGGCGATAGTCGGCATCGGACAGACCGCCTTTGCCAGACAACTGCCGCAGTCCGAGAAGGAACTGGCCTGCCGGGCCATTCTCGCGGCCCTCGCCGACGCCGGCATCGAACCGTCCGAGGTCGACGCCTTCGCCTCCTACACCATGGAGGAGACCGACGAGGTCGAGGTCGCCAAGGCCATCGGCGCCGGCGACGTCACCTTCTTCTCCAAGATCGGCTACGGCGGCGGCGGTTCCTGCGCCACCGTCGGCCACCTCGCCTCCGCCGTCGCCACCGGCCAGGCCACCGTCGGCGTCGCCTGGCGCTCCCGCAAACGCGGCTCGGGCCCCCGCCCCTGGAAGAACACCGCCGTCCAGCTGCCCACCCCCGGCCAATGGACCAGACCCTTCGGCCTGCTGCGCCCCGCCGACGAGATCGGCATGCTCGCCCGCCGCTACATGCACGAGTACGGCGCCACCCGCGACCACCTCTTCAACGTCGCCATGGCCTGCCGCAACCGGGCCAACGCCAACCCGGCCGCGATGATGTACGAACGCCCGCTGACCCGCGAGATGTACATGACCTCCCGCATGATCAGCGATCCGCTCTGCCTCTTCGACAACTGCCTGGAGACCGACGGCGCGCTGGCCTGCGTGATCGTCTCCGCCGAGCGCGCCCGCGACTGCCGCCAGAAGCCCGTCTACGTGCACTCCGTCGCCCAGGGCCTGCCCGCCCAGCACCACGGCATGGTCAACTACTGGAACGACGACCCCCTGTCCGGCCCCGCCTGGACCGCCGCCCGCCACCTGTGGAAGCAGGCCGACTTCGGGCCCCAGGACGTGGACGTCGCCCAGATCTACGACGCCTTCACCCCGCTGATCCCGCTCTCCCTGGAGGGGTACGGCTTCTGCGGCCGCGGCGAGGGCGCCGCCTTCACCGAGGGCGGCGCCCTGGAGATGGGCGGCCGGCTCCCCATCAACACCGGGGGCGGCGGCCTGTCCGAGGCGTACGTGCACGGCTTCAACCTGATCAACGAGGGCGTCAAACAGCTGCGCGGCGTCTCCACCGCGCAGGTGCCCGACGCCGCGACCTGCCTGGTGACGGCGGGCGAGGGAGTGCCGACGTCCGCGATCCTGCTGAGGAGCTGACCCGATGACCCCGATGACCCCGACGACCACCACCTCCGCCGCCGCGGACGAGCTGCTGCTGCCGGTCCCCGACGAGGACGGCGCCCCCTTCTGGGAGTACGCCGCCCAGGGCGAGCTCCGCGTCCAGGCCTGCGCCGCCTGCGGCCGGCTGCGCTTCCCGCCCCGCCCCTGCTGCCCGCACTGCCGGTCCTTCGACAGCGAGTGGCGCCGGATGAGCGGCCGCGGCCGGATCTGGTCCTACGTCCGGCCGCACCCGCCGCTGCTGCCCGCGTACGCCGCGCAGGCCCCGTACAACGTGATCCTCGTGGAGCTCGCCGACGCCCCGCACATCCGGCTCGCCGGGAACCTGGTGACTTCGGCCGACGCCCCGCTCGACTCGGTGGACCCGACCCGGCTGCGGATCGGCGCCCGGGTGCACGTGGTCTTCACCGGGACGGGCGGCATGGCCGTGCCCCGCTGGGTCCTGGAGAAGTCATGACCGTGCGGGTGGAACGGGACAAGGCGACCGGCGTCGCCGTCGTCACCCTGGACCGGGAGCACCGGCACAACGCCATCGACCTGGAAACCGCCGCCGAACTGAGCGCGGTGTGGCGGGAGTTCCGGTTCGCCGAGGAGGTACGGGCGGTGGTGCTGACGGGCGCCGGGGCGGCCGCCTTCTGCACCGGCATCGACCGCGGCGTCGACGTACCGCAGCCGGCCTCCCCGTACTCGGCCGACGACCCGCTGATCGCCATCGGCCCCAAGGCGGGCGACCTGTGGAAGCCGGTCGTCGCCGCCGTCAACGGCATGGCCTGCGGCGGAGCCTTCTACCTGCTGGGCGAGGCGGAGTTCCTGATCGCCTCCGAGACCGCCACCTTCTTCGACCCGCACACCACCTACGGGATGGTCAGCGCCTACGAGGCCGTCTACATGGCACAGCGGATGCCCTTCGGGGAGGCGGCCCGGATGTCCCTGATGGGCACGGCCGAGCGGCTCTCCGCGCGCCGGGCCCACACGATCGGACTGGTCTCGGAACTGACCGCGCCCGAGGGGCTGCTCCCGGCGGCCCTGCGGGCGGCGGAGACCCTGGCCGGCTTCCCCACGGAGGCCGTGCAGGGCACCGTACGGGCCCTGTGGTCGGCGAAGCAGGCCGCGCTCCAGCAGGCCCTGGCGCAGGCTCCGGCGCTGATCGCGCTGGGGAACCTGGCGCCGGAGCGGCAGGCGGAGCTGTTCGGCTCGCGGCGGCCCGGTACGGAGTTCAGGCTGCGCTGACGGCAGGCCTCAGTGCTTGCGCGTGGACTTCGGGGTGGACTTCTTCGGGGTGGACCCGGGCGTGGGCCTGGAGCCGCCCGAGGTGGTCCTGGCCGGGCCCGGCGTCCCGGTGCCGGACGATTCGCGGGGCGGGCCGAGCCTGCACGCGGTGACCTCGGCCGCACGCGAGGGCTCCGCCAGCGCGACCTCGACCGTACGGGTCTCACGGGCCTCCAGGGTCGCCTCGACCTCGGTCGACTCGACGGTGGCCCCGTTCGTGCCCTCCCGGTACAGGTGCACCGTGAAGGTCGCCTTGCGGTCCACGTTCGAGGTGAACCTGACGGTGGTGACCGGCGGGGTGGCGCCGACGCAGGTGACCACGACCGCCGTGGCCGGGGCACCGCTCGCGCTCGCGGAGGGCGACGCGGTGGCCGTGCCGTTGTAGTTGCCGCTGCCGTGGCTCTTCTTCTTGCTCTTGGAGCTGGAGCACCCGCCACCGCCACCGCTGCTGCTCTTGCTCTTACCGCTGCTCCCGCTGCTCCCGCTGCTGCTGCTTCCGCCGTGCGACGAGAAACCGGTCAGCGCGAGCACGACCCCCACCAGCACCGCGGTGAACCTGATACGACGCCCAGCCACCATGGCCCGAACCCCTCCCCCTGGGACAACGGCGGGTCACGCTACCAGCCGGGGCGCGCAACGTAAGAGGAACATAAGGACCATTCCCCGCCAGAACCGTCCGGGGTGCGGGCCCCGGGGCCCGGGCGTAGCGTCGGGATCGAGATCCCTATCCCGGAGGGCCGGGCATGCTCCGCAACGCACTCGGCTCCCTGATGGGTCTGATCGGAGCGGCGGCCGCCGTCTGGAGCCCCTTCCGTGCCTGGTACGACGGCCGTCACGGACGCGACTACGGCGTCCAGGAGCTCTTCACCTCCGCCGGGATCACCGGCCACACACCCACCCTGCTGGCCTCGATCCTGCTCCCGTACCTCTTCGCCGCGGTCCTCACCCTGTGCGCGGCGCTGCTCCGCTCGCGGCTGCTGATGGCGCTGGCGGGGCTGGTCGTACTCGGCTTCACGATCCTGTGGATGGTCCGCCAGGGCCAGGCCGTGGGCAGCCTCTCGGTGGGCGGCGACGGCGGCCGGGGCCTCGGCGACGGCCTCGCCAACGCCCTCGGCGCGGGTGCGCTGATCCTCCTGGGCGCAGCGGTCATGCGCGGCCGCCCCACCCCCCGCACCCGCCCCCTCCCCCCGACGACGCCCGTTTCGGGCTGACCCCGGAAATGGCGGCGGCCCCGGCCCCCCGGAGGGGGCGGGGCCGACCGGCCGGACAGGCGGGTGGGAATCAGGCGGCGTCGACGACGCCGGAGGCCGCGATCTCGACCTTGCCCTTGGGGGCGCCGGACTGGGAGCCCAGGGCCTCGATCTGGTCCACGAGCTCCTGGCCCGAGACGACCTCGCCGAAGACGACGTGCTTGCCGTCGAGCCACGAGGTGACGACCGTGGTGATGAAGAACTGCGAGCCGTTGGTGTTGCGGCCGGCGTTCGCCATCGACAGCAGGTACGGGCGGTCGTGCTTCAGCTGGAAGTTCTCGTCCTCGAACTTCTCGCCGTAGATGGACTTGCCGCCGGTGCCGTTGTGGTTGGTGAAGTCACCGCCCTGCAGCATGAACTGGGGGATGACGCGGTGGAAGCCCGAGCCGGCGTAGCCGTAGCCGTTCTGGCCGGTGGCCAGCTCACGGAAGTTGCGCGCCGTCTTCGGGACGACCTCGTCGAAGAGGGCGAAGACGATGCGGCCGGCGGGGGCGCCGTTGATGGTGATGTCGAAGTAGACGTTGCTCATGGGGTCCATCCTGTCACTCCCGGTGCGGTGCGCTACCCGGCGGGGCCGCAGCCCCGCCTCCGGGCAGGTCAACCGCTCGTACGGGTGCCCGTCCCCTTCGCCGCGTCCAGGGCGTACACGCAGCGGTCCTTGCTGCATGCGTAGACCACGCCCGCCTCCGCCACCGGGGCGCCCGTGATCTCGCCGCCCGTGGCCAGCTTCCAGCGCAGCTGGCCACCCGCCGCGTCCAGGGTGTACAGGCAGTGGTCGGCCGAACCGAAGTGCACCCGGCCGTCCGCGACCGCCGGCAGGCCGGTGATCTCGCCGCCCGCCGCGAACCGCCACTTCGGGGTGCCGGTGACCGCGTCGAGCGTGTACAGCGCGCTGCCCGCGCCCAGGTGGACGTTGCCGTTCGCGACCACCACCGGGTCCGAGGACTGCCGTCCCTCCGTCGCGATCCGCCAGCGGTCCTGGCCGGTGGCCGCGTCGAGGGCGTAGACCGTGCCCAGGTAGTCGACGAGGTAGACCCCGCCGCCCGTGACGGCCGCGCCCGGCGCGAAGGCCGGGGGCGCCAGGAAGACCGCGGGGGCCTCGAAGTGCCAGCGGACCCGGCCCGAGGCCCGGTCCACCGAGATGACCCGGGTGCCGGCCGCGACGTAGACGTTGCCGTCCGGGGCCGGAGTGACCCGCACGGGCACGTTCCCGCAGGAGGCCGCGTCACCGATCGGATAGGACCAGGACTCGCGGCCGGTACGGGCGTCCAGGGCGCGCAGCCGGGCGTCCTGCCACACGTACACCGTGCCGTCGTGGAGGACGGGGGCCGCCTCCGGGGTCTCGAAGTCGCTCTGCGCGCCGGTCAGTTCCCACAGCTTGTGGCCGTTGGAGGCTTCCCGGCCCTGCACGCCGCCGCCACGGGTGGCGGTGACGACCGTGCCGCGCTCGGCGCGCAGCGCGTACACCCAGGCGTCGGTGGACAGCCGCCACCGCTCGGATCCGTCGCCGGCGTCGAGCGCGTAGAGGGAGGGGCCGTCGGAGGCGTGGATCCGGCCGTCGGCGACCGCCATGGACCAGGCGACGTCACGGGTCTTGAACTGGCGGCGGCCGCTCGCCACGTCCAGCGCGTGGACCTCGAAGGAGGTCACGTAGAGCAGGTTCCCGGCGACGGTCGGGGTGCCCCAGACCTCGTTGGACATGCGGAAGCGCCACGGCCGCCAGCGGCCGCTGTCCGGGGCCGGAGCGGGGCTCGGTACGGGCTGCACCGCCGAGGGGGTGGCCACCGACCCGCCGGGCGGGCGGATCCAGCCGGTCGCCGAATCCGCGGCGGAGGAGGAGGCGTGCGCGGCCGGGGCGGCGGCGCTCGCGCGCGGCCCGGGCCCGATCGGCACCGGCGAGCCGCCCAGGCGCACCGGCTCGCCCGAGGGCACCGGGGACATCGGCGGGTGGTGCGGGCGCTGCGGGACGGCCTGCCCCGTACGCGGGTCCACCCAGGAGTCGGCCCCGCGCGGGCGGCGGTGCGTGACGGCCTCGGAGGCCGGCCCGCGGCCCCCGGAGCCCGGGCCGGGCGCCGGCACCACGGGGACGGGCGCGGGCGGCGTACGGTGCCCCGCGCGCCGGGCCTCGATCATCGCGACGGCCCGGGCGGGCAGCCACGCCGAGGCGGTGCCGCTGTCGTCGCCGCCGTCGAACAGGTGCGGGGCGAGCTGCGCCTGCAGGTCGGCCGGGGTGGGCCGGAGCGTGGCGTCCATCTGCATGCAGGAGTCGATCAGCGGCCGCAGCTCGGGCGGGAGCCCCTCCAGGTTGGGGCCCTCGCGCAGCAGCATGAAGACCGTCTCCACCGGGTTCGCCCCGTGGTACGGCGGGTGCCCGGTGGCGGCGAAGACGAGGGTGGAGCCGAGCGAGAAGACGTCGCTGGCACCCTTGACGCTGCGCGAGTCCTTGGCCTGCTCGGGCGACATGTAGGCGGGGGTGCCGACGGCGACGTTCGTCATGGTCAGGCGGGTGTTCGAGACCCCGCTCGCGATACCGAAGTCGATCACGCGCGGGCCGTCCTCGACGACGAGCACGTTGGACGGCTTCAGGTCGCGGTGGACCAGGCCGGCGCCGTGGATGGACTGCAGGGCCTCGGCGATACCGGCCGCGAGCCACCGTACGGCCTGGGCGGGCATGGGCCCGCACTCGTTGACGATCTCCTCCAGGGAGGGCGCCGGGACGTAGGCGGTCGCCAGCCACGGCACGGCGGCGCGCGGGTCTGCGTCGACCACGGCCGCGGTGTAGAAGCCGGACACGGCGCGGGCCGCCTCCACCTCGCGGGTGAAGCGGACGCGGAAGAGCTGGTCCTCGGCGAGCTCCGTGCGCACCGTCTTGATCGCGACCCGCCGTCCGGACGCGGACCGCGCGAGATAGACCAGCCCCATGCCGCCGGCGCCGAGCCGTCCCAGCACCTCGAAGGGGCCGATCCGTCTCGGGTCGTGCTGCGTCAGCTGCTCCACCACTCGCCTCCACACCTCCCCGTACGGGCCACTCAGCGGGCCCGCTTCCACCGGCACGGGGCCCTGCCCCGTGCAGCGTCTCACTCCGGGCGCCGCCCGGGTCGAGCAACCCCGATTCTGTCAGGCCCGGACCCGGTCCGGCCCCGGCACGTCGAGCCGGGCGGTGTGATCTGCTCGGCGATCTTCCCGGGTCGGGGGCGATACGGGGGGTGCGGCCCGGTGGGCGGGGTTGCCCGGCCGGCTACGCGTCCGGCTTCGTGCGGGGTTCCGAGAGCAGCCCGAAGACCGCCCCCTGGTTGTCGGCGACGACCGCGATCCGCCCGTAGGGGGTGTCGAAGGGGTCGGCGGTGACCCGGCCGCCGAGCCGCTGCACCATGGCGACCGACTGGTCGCAGTCGGGTACGGCGAAGTAGGCGAGGAAGTGCGCGGGCATGACCTCGGGGAACGCGTCGGTGATCAGGCTGCGGCCGAGGACGGCGGTGTCCGTGCCGGGCGCGGACCCGGGCGGGGACCAGATGCGGTACTCGACGCCGGCGTCGTCCTGGTCCTGCGGGACGTAGCCGAAGACCTTGGCGTAGAAGACGTCGACGGCGTCGCGGGCCCGGGTGTAGACCTCGCTCCAGCAGTACGTGTACGGCTCCTGCTGGGCGTCGAAGCCGTGGTGGGTGCCGGGCTGCCACAGGCCGAAGACGGCGCCGCCGGGGTCGGCGGCCATCGCCGCGGTGCCGTACGGGCCGACCGGCATCGGGTCCATCACCATCTGGCCGCCGGCGGCGCGGATGCGCTGGGCGCAGGCGTAGGCGTCGGTGGTGTAGAGGTAGATCCCCCAGACGGTGGGCATGCGGCCGTCGGGTTTGGGGGCGAGGGCGGCGACGTTGCGGCCGCGGCTGTAGGCCTGCGTGTAGTGGCCGTACTCGGCGCCCGCACCCTCGGCGAAGGTCCACCCGAAGAGCTCACCGTAGAAGCGCTTGCCCGCCTCGACGTCCGGAAGCGAGGCGTCCACCCAACAGGGTGCACCTTCCGCGAATGCGGCCATGGGCCCGTTTCCTTCCGTTGTGCGGGGGTGTGTACCCTCCCAACCCTCTCAGCCATGATCCGCCCGAAAACTTGTCCACAGCCTGTTGATAAGACTATTCGGGGGAAACCTTGCGGAACCGGGCGACACGCCCGGGCCGAGAGGCGGCCCGCGACCGGGGCCGGGGCGGCGCGCGGCCGGCGCGGGGGCACGGCCCGGCCGGGGGCGCACGGGGGCCGATTTCCATCCGGAATGCGCCTGCCCTGCCGCCCGGGACCGTCTTCCGCCCAGGCCAGGGACCCCGTAACCCCATTTGCAGGCGGCCGAATAGCGCGCCGATCACCCCTCGGTAAGCTGACGGCATGACAGGACAAGTACGCACCGTCGACGGGCGTGTCGCCGGCCGGCGCGGCCAGGCGACGCGGCAGAAGCTGCTCGACTGCCTCAGCGAGATGCTCAGCTCCTCGCCGTACCGCGACGTCAAAGTGATCGACGTCGCCCGCAAGGCCGGCACCTCCCCCGCGACCTTCTACCAGTACTTCCCGGACGTCGAGGGCGCCGTCCTGGAGATCGCCGAACAAATGGCCACCGAGGGCGCGCAGTTGACGTCGCTCGTCGAGGGCCGGACCTGGGTCGGCAAGTCAGGGTGGGCCGCCGCCGAGGAACTCGTCGAGGGCTTCCTGGAGTTCTGGCGCCGCAACGACGCGATCCTGCGGGTCGTCGACCTCGGCGCGGCCGAAGGAGACAAGCGCTTCTACAAGATCCGCATGAAGATCCTGAACTCGGTCACCAACTCCCTCACGGAATCGATGAAGGAGCTCCAGGCCAAGGGCAAGGTCGACAAGGACATCAGCCCCGCGGCGATGGCCGGTTCACTGGTCGCGATGCTGGCCGCGGTCGCCTCGCACCAGAAGGGCTTCCAGACCTGG
The DNA here is from genome assembly GCF_042894785.1 of Streptomyces sp. NPDC001502. Lineage (NCBI taxonomy): Bacteria > Bacillati > Actinomycetota > Actinomycetes > Kitasatosporales > Streptomycetaceae > Streptomyces > Streptomyces sp. NPDC001502. The sequence goes on along the minus strand of NZ_JBIAVW010000014.1, from coordinate 116,426 downwards.
GGCGTCAAGCAGGCCGAGCTCAAGCCGAACCTGGCGCTGCTCGTCCACCTCGGCATCACGGGCAAGAAGCCCACGAAATAGCGGCGGACCCCCGGACGCCTTCCAGGGGCCCACCGCCGACCACGCCCGATCGCCTGCGATCAGCGACGCTCCAGGCGGAACAACCGGATCTCGCGCTCGATGCGCGCCTGGTACGTCGCATACGGCGGCCAGAACCTCAGCACCGCCTGCCACGCCTCCGCGCGTTCCTCACCCGCCAGCAGCCGGGCCCGGACGGGGATGTCCCGGCCTTGCCAACTCACGTCCGCGTCCGGGTGCTTGAGCAGGTTCCCGGTCCATGCCGGGTGCCCGGGCCGGCCGAAGTTGGAGCCGATCAGGATCCACGTCGTCCCGCCGTCCTCCGGCATGCAGGCGAGCGGGGTCGTGCGCGGCTCACCGGTCTTGGCACCCTTGGCGGTGAGGATCACGCCCGGCAGCATCTGGGCGCTGAGGATGACCTTGCCGCGGGTCAGCTTGTGCACCGCCTTGTCCATGGCGGGGATGAAGTGCGGTGCGATCTTGGCGAAGAGCATGGTCGAGGAGACCTTCTGCATCAGCTTGACGCCGGGAGCCATCAGACGGCCACCTTCTCTGGTGCGGGCGGGGACGTGGGCGGGGACGTGGGGTCGGGCGAGGATTGCGGCGCAGCCGGGGCCGGAGCGGCCACCGGGTTTGCCGGGTCCGCCCGGTCCGCCGGGTCCGCCGGGTCCGCCCGGTCCGCGAACAGGCCCGCACGGTCGGCGGCGTGCGCCCGCAGCCGGTGGACCGGGCCGAACAGCAGCTCGTCGGCCGCCGCCCGCTTGAAGTAGAGGTGCGCGTCGTGCTCCCAGGTGAAGCCGATGCCGCCGTGCAGCTGGATCGCCTCGCCCGCGGTCACCCGCAGGGCCTCCAGGGCCTGGGCGAGCGCGAGGCCGCCCTGCTCCGGGTCCCAGGCGGCGTAGTAGGCCGCCGAGCGGGCCGCCTGCACCTGCACGTACAGGTCGGCGAGGCGGTGCTTGACCGCCTGGAAGGAGCCGATCGCCCGGCCGAACTGCTCGCGCCCGCGTACGTACTCCACCGTGCGGGCCAGCGCCTGACCGGCCGCGCCGACCGCCTCGGCGGCCAGGACGGCCGCGGCGGTACGCCCGGTGGCGGCGAGCGCGCCGAGCACATCCGCCCCTTCGTCGCCGAGCAACTCCGCGCTCACGTTCCGCAGTTCGATCCTGGCCTGCGGGCGGGTCTCGTCCAGGACCGCCTGCCGGGACCGTACGAGGCCCGGCGCGTCCTCCCGTACGAGGAACAGCAGTGTGCGGCTGCGCGCGAAGCCGCCGGTGTGCGCGGCGACCAGCAGCAGCCCGGCGCTGTGCCCGTCGAGCACCTGGACGGCCTCCCCGTACAGCCGCCAACCGCCCCCGGAGCCGGCACCGCCGGCAGCGGCCGCGCGGGCCTGGACACCGCCCGCGCGGCCGCCGCCGGACCACTGCCCGGAGGTGTCCTCGCCGGTCAGCGCGAGGGCGGTGGCCAGCGCCGGGCCGCTGACGGCGAGGGCGGCGGTCAGCCCGCCCGTGGCCAGCGGCGGGAGCAGCGCGGAGCGCTGGGCCTCGGTGCCGAGGGCGGTGATCAGGGGCACGCACAGCGCTGCGGTGGCCAGCAGCGGCGAGGGCAGCAGCGCCCGGCCCGTCTCCTCACAGGCCAGGGCCAGGTCGGCGGGGGCGCAGCCGACACCGCCGTACTCCTCGGCGATGGCGATGCCGGGCAGCCCGAGCTGCCGGGCCAGCTGCTGCCAGAGCTCGCGGTCGTGTCCGGCGGCGGTACGGACAGCAGCCTTGACCTCGTCGGGGCCACAGCGTTTGCCCAGGATCTCGCGCAGGGTACGGCGTATCTCGTCCTGCTCCGCGGTGAAGGCGGCATCCATCGTCGGGCTCCTCCCGGGGGCACCTCCCGGCGACGGCCGGGGGCATCTGACGGGCCGTCATATTAGGCCCGCCGGGGACAGATGCACAGGGGGCGGCGGGAGCGGGTTGCGCGGCGGGGTCTAGCGTCTGACACTTCGTCAGATATACCGTCCCCTCATGCCTGGACCCACACCTGGACTCACATCCGGACCCACGTCCCGCGCCCGCCGGAGGGTCGCGGTGGTCGGCGTCGCCCTCTCGGACTGCGGCCGGGTCGACGGCCCCACCCCCTACGCCCTGCACGCACAGGCCGCCCGGCGCGCCCTGGCCGACTCCGGCCTGAACCGCTCCGTCATCGACGGCTTCGCCTCGGCCGGCCTCGGCACCCTCGCACCGGTCGAGGTGGCCGAGTACCTGGGCCTGCGCCCCACCTGGGTCGACTCCACCTCGGTCGGCGGCTCGACCTGGGAGGTCATGGCCGCCCACGCGGCGGACGCGATCGCCGCCGGGCACGCCAACGCCGTACTCCTGGTCTACGGCTCCACGGCCCGCGCGGACATCAAGGCGCGGCGCCGCACGTCCAACCTCTCCTTCGGCGCGCGGGGCCCGCTGCAGTTCGAGGTCCCGTACGGCCACACGCTGATCTCCAAGTACGCCATGGCCGCCCGCCGCCACATGCACGAGTACGGGACGACGCTGGAACAGCTCGCCTCCGTGGCCGTACAGGCCCGGGCGAACGCGGCCACCAACCCGGACGCCATGTTCCGCGACCCGATCACGGTCGAGGACGTACTCGGCGGCGACATGATCGCCGACCCCTTCACCAAGCTGCACTGCTGCATCCGCTCGGACGGCGGCTGCGCGGTGCTCCTGGCGGCGGAGGACTACGTACCGGACACCGCGAAGGCCCCCGTATGGGTGCTGGGGGCCGGCACGTCCGTCTCCCACACCACCATGTCGGAGTGGGAGGACTTCACCGTGTCCCCGGCGGCGGTATCGGGCCGCATCGCCTTCGAGCGGGCCGGCCTCACCCCGTCGGACGTGGACCTCGCGGAGATCTACGACGCCTTCACCTACATGACCCTGGTGACCCTGGAGGACCTCGGCTTCTGCGCGAAGGGCGAGGGCGGGGCCTTCGTGGAGAAGGGCCGCCTGCTGCGCGACGGGGAACTCCCGGTCAACACCGACGGCGGCGGCCTCTCGGCCTGCCACCCCGGCATGCGCGGGCTGTTCCTCCTGGTCGAGGCCGTCCGCCAACTCCGCGGCGAGGCGGGGGCCGGGCAGGTCACCAAACCCGGCGGCCGCCTCCCGGAGGTCGCCCTGGCCTCGGGCACGGGCGGCTGGTTCTGCTCGTCGGGAACGGTCCTGCTGGGACGGGGGTGACCGGCCCCGCCCGGGGGGCGGGGACGGTTACTCGCCCTCGGCGAGGGTGTGCGCCACGAGGGCGTTGGCGTGACCGTGCCCCAGCCCGTGCTCGGTCTTGAGCCACGAGACGAGCTCCATGTGCTTGGTCAGCGGCGAGGACCGGATGAGGTCCTGCCATTCCCCGATCGGACGTCCGTACTTCTTCTCGATCGAGGGGAAGTAGCTGGCGGGGCCCTTCGCTGTCTCGGCCATGATGTGTGTCCCTCCGGGGGGTGCGGGTGTGTGCGGGTGCGGGTGTGTGCGGTGCGGTCTCGTAGGTATGACTGGGTCGGGGACGAGAACTCATCGGTGGGGCGAAAGATTTCTTCGGGCGGCGGTGGCGGGGGGCTTCGGGGGCGGGAGCCGGCTCTTGCGGGGTCGGGGAGGCGGGGCGGGGCTTCGGTGGGCGGGATCCTCTCGACCGGAATCAGAGAGGCGTATGGGGGTTTCCCGTCAGTCCCATCGTCCCTCCGTGTCGGGCCGGTCCCTCAAGGGCGCTCCTCCTTCGTCGTCGCGTCGCTTCGCGATGGCCTTCGGCCACCCTTGACCGACCGTCCCGCCCCGGAGAAACGAAAGACTGCCGGGAAGCCCCCAAAGGAACGGGCCGGGACATCAAGACAGGGACGGGGCGGCCAGAGACGTGCTGCCCGGTCGGGCGCGAAGAGCCATGATCAAGAGGCGGGGCCCATAGGAGTGGCCTGCCGGGTCGGGGAGGCGCGCCAGATCGCTACGCGCTCCTCACCTCTCAGCGTCCGACGACCGTCCTGGGCTGGGCATAGGCCGCCCACGACCCGTAGGTGCTTCTCCTGGGAGGCGTCCGACGACCGTCTGGGGTCAAGACGGGGTGGGACAGCGGCTATGTCGTCGTGGATGCGGGTCACTGCACGTGGGCGGTCCAAGGGGTCGCCAGTTTGCCCCAATTGCACATGTTTGGGTGTGAGCTTGTGGGGTGATGCTCGCGCTGACCCGGTTCTACGACGGGATAGCCGAGCTGCCGGCCGTCCGCCTCCGGCGGCCGCGATCGTGGAGAAGCGCGTAGCGATCTGGGGCCGCATGTCCAGCCCAGACGGCCGCTGAGATGCCAGGAGCACGTAGCGATTGGACGCCCCTCAACGACCGTGACCGACTGCCCAAGTCACTTGCTGTCCGTCGCGCGTGGGTGCCCGGTTCCAGCGAAGGCGATCCAGCAGGTGTCACGAGCCGTGTCCACGAGGCACCAAATCCGACCGCCTCCCGTCACCTCGATCTGCCACTGCGCACACGTCTGTCCGCGGTGAATTCCGTGGGCCAGAGTTCCCTTGAGACGGTGTTGCCGAGATGTCTCGACCGCAGGCCTGGGGTCCGTGCGCATCATGACCCAGGCTCGGTACGTGTTCTCACGGGCTTGCTGGGCGAGACACTCCCAGCCCTTCGCCGATGCGGCATCGGCGAAGCGGACATCCCATTGACCTTCCGGCGCCGGGGGTGCGGCTCGGTCACCGCGTCCCGTGGTCAACGGACGTCAAAGGGGTCGGGTACAGAGCCGTAGTCCGTGCCATGGTCTGTCGTCAGCGCCGCCAGGAGAACGGGATCGGAATGGACCTCGGCCGTGTGCTGCCAGGCGATGAGCAGCTGAGCAACGGACGCGTTGTTGCCGATCGAGTCGGCGGCGCGCATGGTGTCGACCAGTTCCACGGCAAAGGCATGGACGTCCGGCTCAGGAAGGAAGCGGACCCAGGGAAACGCATCGGGCAGTATGTCGAGGAGCAACTCCATGCTGCCGGGCTCTCGTCTCGCCATGGCTGACAGCATCCTCGTGGCGGCCGAGACCACAGTCTGGTCCTGCTCGGCTCTGGCAGCGGTGGTGAGGACCAAATCCTCACCGTCCCTACGATGCAGCAGCAACCGTGGTGAGTCCTTGAGCCTGGCCAGAGTCTGCTTGTTCTTGTTGACCAGCTCGGAGAAGTTGACGGCAGCATTCTCGGCACTCATGACTTTGAAATTACTTCGAAAGTCATGGACCCGCCATCGCCCACACGAGGGATAGGGGCAGGGCCAGCCCCGGACGTCCGTCGGACGCCTCCCATGAGAAGCACCTGCGGGTCGTGGGCGGCCTATGTCCAGCCCAGGACGAGGTGGAGACGCTGAGAGACGAGGAGCGCGTAGCGATTGGACGCGCTTCCCCCCTCCCGGCAGGCCGCTCTTATGGGCCCCGTCTCTGGACCGTGCTCACCCGGACCCCTCGCACATCTCTGGCCGCCCCGTCCCTGAAAAGGAACTCCCGGCCCGTTCCTTTGGGGGCTTCCCGGCAGTCTTTCGTTTCTCCGGGGCGGGACGGTCGGTCAAGGGTGGAGCGCAGCGACATCGCGAAGCGACGCGACGAAGGAGCGCCCTTGAGGGACCGGCCCGACACGGAGGGACGATGGGACTGACGGGAAACCCCCATACCCATCCCTGACCCCGCCCCAGCAGCTCCCGCCCACCCAAGCCCCCGCCGCTCTTCGTCTGATTCCGCCCGAGCAGATCCCGACCACTCGCACCCCCGCAGCGCCTCCCCGACCCCGGCGGAGCAGCGCCCGACCACCCACGCCCCCGCCCGGAGGGCTACGGCACCTCGGCCGTCGAGCCGCGCACCACCAGTTCCGGCTGGAAGACGTACTCCGTGCGCTGGACCGGGGTGCCCGACACCGCCTCCAGGAGGGCGCCGACCGCCGCCGTCGCCATCGCGCGTACCGGCTGGCGGACCGTCGTCAGCGGCGGGTCCGTGAACGCGATCAGCGGTGAGTCGTCGAAGCCGACCACCGACACGTCCTGCGGCACCCGCAGCCCGCGCTCGCGCGCCGCCCTGATGACGCCGAGCGCCATCGGGTCGCTGCCGCACACGATGCCCGTGCAGCCGCGGTCCAGCAGGGCCATGCCCGCCGCGTGTCCGCCCTCCACCGTGAAGAGCGTGCGCTGGATCAGCCCGTCCGCCTCCGCCGTCGGCAGCGCCGCGAGGAATCCCTGCTCCTTGCGGGCCGACGGCACGTAGCGCGTCGGCCCGATCGCGAGCCCGATCCTGCGGTGCCCCAGGTCCTGGAGGTGCCGTACGGCCATGTCCGCCGCCGCCCGGTCGTCCGGGGAGATGAACGGGGCGTTCACCTGCTCGTTGAAGCCGTTGATCAGGACGAACGGCAGCCCGCGCGCCGCCAGTCTCTGGTAGCGCGCGGGGTCGGCGTGGGCGTCGGCGTGCAGGCCCGACAGGAAGACGATCCCGGTGACCCCGCGCTCCTCCAGCTGTTCCACCAGTTCGTCCTCGGTGGCCCCGCCCGGGGTCTGCGTGCACAGCACCGGCGTGTATCCGTGCCCGGCCAGCGCCTGCTCTATGACCTGCGCGAACGCCGGGAAGATCGGGTTGGTGAGCTCCGGGATCAGCAGCCCGACCAGCCCGTTGCTGCGCCGTTTGAGCCGTACGGGACGCTCGTAGCCCAGCAGGTCGAGTGCGGCCAGCACCTTGTGCCGGGTGCCGGCCGCCACGCCCGGTTTGCCGTTGAGCACGCGGCTGACGGTCGCCTCGCTGACCGCGGCCTGCGCGGCGATGTCCGTCAGCCTCAGCGGGGACGTCACCCCTGCCACCACACCGTGCAGTCCGCCGGGAGGACGTCGGGGTCGGCGGGGTCGGCGAGGTCGGCGAGGTCGCCGCTCGCCAGCAGCAGCGTGCCCGGCGCGGGCAGCCGTACCGGCTCGTCGGTGGTGTTCACGGTGCAGACGAAGTCGCCGCGCCGGAAGGCCAGTACGCCGGCCGGTGCGGGCAGCCACTCGACGCCGTCGCCCGCGCCCAGGGCCGGGTGCGCGCGCCGTACCCGCAGCGCGGAGCGGTAGAGCTCCAGCGTGGACTCCGGGTCGCCGGTCTGCGCCTCCACGCTGAGCCCGGCCCATTCCGCGGGCTGCGGGAGCCAGCTGCCGCCGGTCCCGAAGCCGTACGGGGCCTGGTCGCCGCTCCACGGGATCGGTACGCGGCAGCCGTCGCGGAGCCCGTCCTGGCCGTTGGCCTTGAAGAAGGAGGGGTCCTGGCGCACTTCGTCCGGGAGGTCCACCACCTCCGGGAGGCCGAGCTCCTCGCCCTGGTAGACGTACGCCGACCCGGGCAGGGCCAGCATCAGCAGCGCGGCGGCGCGCGCCCGCTCCAGGGTGCCGAAGCGGGTGCGGTGGCGGACCACGTCGTGGTTGGACAGCACCCAGGTGGTGGGGGCGCCGACGGGCCGCATCGAGTCGAGCGACTCGTCGATGGTGGCGCGCAGTGCCTCGGCGTCCCAGCCGGTGTTCAGGTAGTGGAAGTTGAAGGCCTGGTGCAGCTCGTCGGGGCGCAGGTACATGGCGGTGCGGTCGGCGCTGGGGGTCCAGGCCTCGGCGACGCCGATGCGGTCGCCCGCGTATTCGTCGAGGACCAGCCGCCAGGAGCGGTAGATCTCGTGGACGCCGTCCTGGTCGAAGAAGGGCAGGACCTGGTTGCCGAGCAGCTTGAGCTGTTCGTCGCGGCCGAGGTCGGGCAGGCCGGGGGCCTTGACCAGGCCGTGGGCGACGTCGATGCGGAAGCCGTCGGCGCCGAGGTCGAGCCAGAAGCGCAGGATGGAGCGGAACTCGTCCTGTACGGCGGGGTGTTCCCAGTTGAAGTCGGGCTGCTCGGGGGCGAAGAGGTGCAGGTACCACTCGCCGTCCGCGACCCGGGTCCAGGCCGGGCCGCCGAAGATCGACTCCCAGTCGTTCGGGGGCTCCGAGCCGTCCGCGCCCTGTCCGGGGCGGAAGTGGAAGCGCTCGCGCAGCGGGGTGCCGGGGCCTTCCCGCAGTGCCTGCTTGAACCATTCGTGCTGGTCGGAGCAGTGGTTCGGGACGAGGTCCACGATGATGCGCAGGCCCAGTTCGTGGGCTTCGCGGATCACGGCGTCGGCGTCGTGCAGGGTGCCGAACATGGGGTCGATGGCCCGGTAGTCGGCGACGTCGTAGCCGGCGTCGGCCTGCGGGGAGGCGTAGAAGGGGCTGAGCCAGACGGCGTCGACGCCCAGCTCCTTCAGGTAGGGCAGGCGGCTGCGGATGCCTTCGAGGTCCCCCATGCCGTCCCCGTTGGAGTCGGCGAAGCTGCGCGGATAGACCTGGTAGATCACCGCTTCTCTCCACCAGCCGGGCTGCGTGCCGGTGGAGGTGGGGAGTGCGTCGGCGAGGTGCTGGGTCATGGTGTCCTTGGAGAGATCGGGCCGGGGGTGAGAGGGGGCAGGCTCGGGTGGTCAGCCCTTGGTGGCGCCTGCCGTCATCCCGGCGACGAGGTGACGCTGGGCGAAGACGAAGAAGATCGCCGCGGGGATGGCGATGAGGACCGAGGCAGCGCTCATGGCTCCCCAGTTGGAGGTGTACTGCGTGACGAAGGTCTGCAGTCCGCCGGCCAGGGTGAGGTTCTCCTCCCCGACCATGAAGGCGGAGGCGTACGCGACCTCGCCCCAGGCGGTGATGAAGGCGTAGAAGCCGGTGACGGCGAGGCCGGGCTTGGCGAGCGGCAGGATGAGGCGCCAGAAGGTGCCGAAGGGGTTGAGTCCGTCGACGCGGCCGGATTCGTCGATCTCCACCGGGATGGTGTCGAAGAAGCCCTTCATCATCCAGGCGCAGAACGGCACGGCGATGGTGAGGTAGGTGATGATCAGGCCGAGCGGCTGGTTGAGCAGGCCGAGGTCGCCCATGAGGTTGTAGAGCGGGACGATGAGGATCGCCATCGGGAACATCTGCGTGATGAGCAGGGTCCACATGAGCGGCTTCATGCCGGGGAACTTGAAGCGGCTGACCGCGTATCCGGTGGTGGCGGCGATGAAGACACCGAGGACGGTGGTGACGCCGGCGACCAGGACGGAGTTGGCGAACCAGCTGAGGAAGTGGCTCTCCTCCAGCAGGTGCGTGTAGTTGCCGAGGGTCGGTTCCTTGACGAAGTCGGTGGTGACCGCGTGCTTGGCCGGCTTGAGCGAGGTCAGCACGATCCACAGCACCGGGAAGACGGCGATCACGGACGCCACGACGAGGGTGGCGTGCAGGGCGACGGAGGCGAGTGGGGAACGGCTGCCCCGGGCACGGACGGTCGCCTTGCCGGTGGTGGCCTTGCCGGTGCCGGTCTTGCCGGTGGTGGCCGTACGAGCGGTGGTCGCGGTGGACATGGTCACCACACCTCTCCCTGCTTGCGCAGCGAGCGCCGGTAGACCAGCGCGAAGATCATGAGCAGGGCGAGGATCAGGACGCCCCACGTGGCCGAGCCGGCGAAGTCGCGCGGGCTCGACACGAACGCCTCGCGGAAGGCCTGGGTCACCAGGATCTCGGTGGAGTCGCCGGGACCGCCCCGGGTGAGGAGGAAGATCACCGGGAACATGTTGAAGGTCCAGATGGTGGAGAGCAGGATCACCGTCATGCTCACCGTGCGCAGTCCGGGCAGGGTGATGTGCCGGAAGCGCTGCCAGGCGCTGGCGCCGTCCATCTCGGCTGCCTCGTAGAGCTCGCCGGGGATCGACTGCAGGCCGCCGAGCAGGGCGACCATCATGAAGGGGACGCCGAGCCAGACGTTGACGGCGACGACCGAGAACTTGGCCCAGGTCGGGTCGTCGAGCCACGGGATCGCGGCGATGCCGCCACCGTCGAGGATCTTGTTGAGGATGCCGTTGTCGCGGTTGAAGAGGAACCGCCAGGCGAAGACGGAGACGAAGCCGGGGACGGCCCAGGGCAGGATGAGCGCCATCCGGTAGGCGGCGCGGCCCCGGAAGTCCCGGTTGAGCATGTTGGCCAGGATCAGACCGAGCGTGAAGGTGATGGACACGCACGCGACGGTCCACATCACCGTCCACACCAGCCGCTGCAGGAACACCGGGTCGCTGAGCACGGCCACGTAGTTGTCGAGTCCGACGAACTCGTACGTGGCCTCGATGTGCCGGGCGCCGATGGTGCGCGAGACGTTGCGCTCGGTGGCGTCGGTCAGCGACAGGTAGACGCCCCGGACCAGCGGCCAGCCGATGATCACGCCGAGGACGAGCACCACCGGGGCGACCATGGCCCAGGCGTACCAGTGCGTGCCGACGGCGCGCCGGAGGCCGGACGCGCCTTTTCCACCGTGGGCACCGCCACGGTTACCGCTGTCGCTGTCAGTCCTGCGGCTCCGGCCGCGGGCGGCGACGTCGTTCTCGACGTCGTCGCCCGCGGCCTTCGCCACCGACTGGCTGGTGTGAGCAGCCATGGTTTCGTTACTTCCAGCCCTTGAGGATCTTGCGGAACTCGACGCCGGCCGCCTTGGCCGCGTCCTCCGGGCTCGACGCCCCGGTGATCGCCTTGGTGTATTCGACCTTCAGCGGCTCGAAGAGGGAGCCGTTCTCCGGGATCCAGGCGCGCTCGACGGCCTTGTCCACGGCCGGCTTGAAGAACTGGACCATCTCGTTGCCCTTGACGTCCGGCTGCTCGTAGGCGGCGGTCCGGGTCGGGAGCAGGCTGAGCTCCTTGGTCGACTGCACCTGGACCTCCTGCGAGGTCATGTACTCGACGAAGGCGTGCGCGGCGGCGGTGTTCTTGGAGCCGGCGTAGACGCCGAGGTCGTGGCCGCCCTGCGGGGCACCGGCCTTGGCGGAGCCGGCCGGGACGGCGGCGATGCCGAGGTTGGCCTTGTCCTTGAACTGGTCGCCGGCGTAGGTGTCGGCGACGGCCCACGGACCGTTGATCATCATGGCGGCCTCGCCGGTCTTGAAGGCCGTCTGCATGTTGGCGTAGCCGTCGGTGGCGTTGGTGATCGCCGCGCCGGAGCTGACCAGGTCGCGGGCGGTCTTGAAGGCCTTGACGCCCGCCTCGTTGTCGACGGTGACCGTCTTGTTCTTCGCGTCGACGAGGTCGCCGCCCTCGCCGTAGATCAGCGGGAGGAACCAGTAGGAGTCGTCGCCGCGCAGGTAGAGAGCGGCCTTGCCGGTCTTCGCCTTGATGGCCTCGGCGGCGGTCTTCAGCTCCGCCAGCGTCTTGGGGGGCTGGACGCCGGCGTCGGCGAGCATCTTCTTGTTGTAGAAGAGGCCGAGGCTGTCGATGACCTGCGGGACGGCGTAGGTCTTGCCCTCGAACTTGCCGCTGGCCGCGGCCTGCGGGAGGAACTCGGCGTCGACCTTCTTCGCCGTCTCGGCCGGGACCTCGTCGAGGTAGCCCAGCGAGGCGAAGTCCGCGACCCAGCCGACGTCGGCGCGGATCACGTCAGGCGCGTCGGAGCCGCTGCTGAAGGCGTTCTTGACCTTGTTCTGCGCGTCGCCGTACGGGACGTTGACGTACTTGACGGTCACCTTCGGGTGCTTCGCCGTGAACGCCTCGGCGATCTTCTGGAAGCTGGCCTTCTCGGCGTCGTTCGAGGTGTCCCACCACGTGACCGTGCCGGAAAGCTCGCCGCCCGCCTTGGTGCCGTCGGCCGCGTCCTTGTCGTCCCCACCGCAAGCCGTTGCCGCGAGCGCCAGGGTCGCGACCAGCGCGGTGGCCGCTATGCCACGCCGCATATGAACTCCTTCGATGATCCCGGCCGCGCCCTCGCGGTCCCGAGTTGCCAGGAACGTAACAAGACTGAAAGAGGACCGAAAGACCTTGCGCAAACTTTCTGCAAGCGGAGGCGATCGTTACATCCGTGTGTCCGTACGGTTGCCGCAGCTTGCTGTTAGTTCGAGTCACCTTCGACTGCTCGGGCCCGCAACCAGGGGGCATGTACCCGCGTTGACCCCGATATGACCCACGACTCGACGGCCGTCCAGCTTGCAAGCTCTTCCAGCAACGCGACCGCGAGCGGTGGCTGGTGGCGCGATGCCGTCATCTATCAGGTGTACGTACGCTCCTTCGCCGACAGCGACGGGGACGGCATCGGCGACCTCCGCGGGGTCCGCTCCCGCCTCCCCCACCTCGCCCGCCTCGGGGTCGACGCCGTGTGGCTCACCCCCTTCTACGTCTCCCCGCAGGCGGACGGCGGCTACGACGTCGCCGACTACCGGGCCGTCGACCCCCTCTTCGGGGACCTCTCCGACGCCGACGAGCTGGTCCGGGCCGCGCACGCGCTGGGGCTGCGGGTCATCGTGGACGTGGTGCCGAACCACACCTCCGAGCAGCACCCGTGGTTCCGCGCCGCCCTCGCCGGGGATCCGGGGGCCCGCGAGCGCTACCACTTCCGCCCCGGGCGGGGGCCGGACGGTGCCAGGCCCCCGAACGACTGGGAGTCGATCTTCGGCGGCCCGGCCTGGACCCGGGTCCCGGACGGCGACTGGTACCTGCACCTCTTCGCCCCCGAGCAGCCGGACCTCGACTGGGACCACCCCGAGGTCGCCGCGGAATTCGCCTCCGTGCTGCGCTTCTGGCTCGACCTCGGCATCGACGGCTTCCGCATCGACGTCGCCCACGGCATGGTCAAGGCCCCGGGTCTGCCGGACATCGGCCGCGGCGCCCAGGCCACACTCATCGGCACCGAGCCGCTCCCCTTCTTCGACCAGGACGGGGTCCACGAGATCCACCGCTCCTGGCGCCGCCTCCTCGACTGCTACGGGGGCGGGCGCATCGGGGTCGCCGAGGCCTGGGCGCCCACCTCGGAGCGGCTCGCCCTGTACGTGCGCCCCGACGAACTGCACCAGGCCTTCAACTTCCGCTTCCTGAACTGCCCGTGGGACCCCGCCGCGATGCGCACCGTCATCGACGAGTCCCTGGCCGCCACCACCGCCGTCGGCGCCCCGACCACCTGGGTGCTGTCCAATCACGACGTCGTACGCCATGTGACGCGCTACGGCGGCGGGGCCCGCGGCCTGGCCCGGGCCCGGGCCGCCGCCCTGCTGATGCTGGCCCTGCCCGGGTCGGCGTACCTCTACCAGGGCGAGGAGCTCGGCCTCCCGGAGGTCGCGGACCTCCCGGACCGGGTCCGCCAGGACCCGGCCTTCCGCCGCGGGCGCCGTCGGCTGTGGGACACGGACGGCCCGGCGGGGTCGGAGGGATCGCAGGGGTCGGAGGGATCGCAGGGGTCGCAGGGGTCGCAGGGGGAGGCCGGCGGGGCCGGGACCCCTGTCCCCGATTCCGCGACCGCGGCGGAGCCGGAGGGACAGGACGGGCTGCGCGACGGGTGCCGGGTGCCGCTCCCCTGGTCCGGCACGGAGCCCCCGTACGGCTTCGGGCCGGCCGGCAGCTGGCTCCCGCAGCCCGCCGGCTGGGGCGGCCTCAGCGTCGCCGCGCAGACCGGCGACCCGCACTCCACGCTGGAGCTCTACCGTGCCGCCCTGGAGCTGCGCCGGGCGATGCCGGGGCTGGGCGCGCCGGAGGCAGGGACGGAGGCGTGCGCGGGGGGCGGCGACGCCTCGGCCGAAGCCCCGTACGGCCCGTACGCATGCGGAATGCGCTGGCAGTCCGCCCCCGAGGGCGTGCTCCTCTTCACCCGCCCCGGCTTCGCCTGCACCCTCAACAGCCGCCCCGGCCCGGTCGAACTTCCCGCGCCCGGGCGTCCCGTACTCTCCAGCGCCCCGGTGGAGACGGACGGCCGCACCGTCCGGCTTCCCCCGGATTCGTGCACGTGGTGGTCATGGTGAACGTCCGACCGGTACAGTCCAATCCCGTGACCGCACGGCTAGCCGACATCGCAGCCCAGGCGGGGGTCAGCGAAGCCACAGTCAGCCGCGTGCTCAACGGCAAGCCCGGTGTGGCCGCAGGCACCCGCGAATCCGTACTGGCCGCCCTCGACGTACTCGGCTACGAGCGGCCCGTGAAGCTGCGCCAGCGCAGTGCGGGGCTCGTCGGTCTGATAACTCCTGAACTGGACAACCCGATCTTCCCGGCGCTCGCCCAGGTCATCGGCCAGGCCCTGACCCGGCAGGGGTACACGCCGGTGCTGGCCACGCAGACGCCCGGCGGGTCCACCGAGGACGAGCTGACCGAGATGCTGGTCGACCGCGGGGTCTCCGGGATCATCTTCGTCTCCGGCCTGCACGCCGACACCACGGCCGACATGGGCCGCTACGACCAACTCCGCGGGCAGGGCGTCCCGTACGTCCTGATCAACGGGTTCTCCGAGAAGGTGCAGGCTCCCTTCGTCTCCCCCGACGACCGGGCCGCGATGCAGCTCGCCGTCACCCACCTCGCCGCGCTCGGGCACACCCGCATCGGGCTCGCGGTCGGACCGAAGCGCTTCGTGCCGGTCCTCCGCAAGATCGAGGGCTTCCGGCTCGGGATGAAGGAGCGGCTCGGACTCGGCGAGGCCGAGATCGAGGAGCTGATCCAGCACTCCCTCTACTCGCTGGAGGGCGGCCAGGCCGCCGCGGCGGCGCTGATCTCGCGCGGCTGCACGGCGGTGGTGTGCGCGAGCGACATGATGGCGCTCGGCGCGATCCGGGCGGCCCGGCAGCAGGGCCTGAAGGTCCCGCAGGACGTGTCGGTGGTCGGCTTCGACGACTCCCCGCTCATAGCGTTCACCGACCCGCCGCTGACGACCATCCGCCAGCCTGTGCAGGCGATGGGTCAGGCGGCGGTCCGGACCCTGCTGGAGGAGATCGGCGGCACGCCGGCCCCGCACAGCGAGTTCGTCTTCCTCCCCGAACTGGTGGTGCGCGGCTCCACGGCCTCGGGCCCGGGCCAGCGCCGCCGGGACTAGGGCGTGTTTTAAAAGTCCCGCCTGGCTCGCGGCGCCTGGCACCGCGCCTCGCCGCGTTGTCGGAACGCCCGCTTACGTCCAGTAGGCGGGCGATCCTCCGCCTTGCGATGCACGGCACCAGACGCCGCGAGCCGCGCCCTTCGGGCGCCCGGCGCTACTTTTAGAACACGCCCTAGTACCCAGCCGGCGGCGTCGGCGGCCGCCCGGGGCAGCGGCACGTGTCCCTGCGGCGGCGCAGCCACCCCGGTCCTGATACTGGGCAGATGCCCATGCCCGGCCGGCTTCGCGACAGGATCCTGCCCGACCACAAGCGACGTTCCCTGGAGGACCTCCAGGAGGATCTCGATCTGTCGTCGGGCGACAGCCGGGCGAAGCAGTCGGCCTTCTGGACCATGCTCACGCTGTCCTCCGTGATCGCCGCGTGCGGCATCCTGACGGACTCCACCGCCACCGTCATCGGCGCGATGATCATCGCGCCGCTCTCCACGCCGATCATGGGGATCGCCCTCGGCGCCGTGCAGCGCCGCCGCTCCACCGCCCTCGCCTTCGTGGCGCTCGGCGGTCTGCTGGTGCTCCTGATCGGCGCGGTGGCCTCCCTGGTCGTGCCACCCGCCTACGACCTGCTGTCGGACAGTCAGATCTCCAGCCGGACCTCCCCCGGGCTCCTGGACCTGATCGCCGCGCTGGCCACGGGCTTCGCCGGCGCCGTGGCGCTGTCCCGCAAGGACGTCGCCGCGGTCCTGCCGGGGGTCGCGATCGCGATCTCCCTGGTGCCGCCGCTCGTGGTGACGGGCGTGTGCGCCGGCCAGACGTCGTGGTGGCTCGCGCTGGGCGCGCTGGTGCTCTTCGTGTCCAACCTCCTCGCCATGGTCTTCGCGGGCATGGTGGTCTTCGCCGTCCTCGGGTACACCCGGGCCGCCGGACACCCCGAGCGGGCCGGGGCGCCCCGCGGGGCCTACGTCATGCTGGGGCTGCTGTTCGCCGCGGTCGCGCTCCCCCTGGGCGCCAACACGGTGACCACGGTCCTGCTGAACGCGTGGACCTCGCGGACCTGGACCGCCGCGGAGCGCTGGCTCTCGGCCAGCCCCGGCGCGGCGGTCACCGGAGTCGACGCCCAGTCCAGGACCTTCTACGTCCACGTGCGCAGTCCCGGCGACCTCCCGCCGATCGACGACCTGCTCGACGACCTCGAAGGGCAGCTCCCCGACGGCGTCCCGATCGTGGTCGACGCCACCCGCGGGCAGCAGATCGTCGCGGGGAAGGTGGGGGGCTGACGCGGCGACGTAGTACCCAGGTCTGAGCGGCTGCGCCGAAGACCGTACCGAGGGATGATCGGAGGCGGGAACGCATCTGGCAGACTCTGCCCATGGGTGAATCGAGCGTGAAGACACTGGAAACCCGGACGGACGTCTCATCACCCACCGTGGTCGAGACCGAGACCCGCCCGGGGTCCGAGCGCACCCTGCTCTCCCGGTTGCGTGCCCCGCGCCGGCCGCGGATCTGGTTCGAGGTCCTGCTCATCGCGATCAGCTACTGGACGTACTCGCTGATCCGCAACGCGGTGCCCGAGCAGAAGGCGGCGGCCCTCGCCAACGCCGACTGGATCTGGAGCGTCGAGCGGACCCTCGGCATCGCCGTGGAGCAGTCGGTCAACCATGCGGTCAACTCCGTGACGTGGCTGATCGTGGGCATGAACTACTACTACGCCACGCTCCACTTCGTCGTGACGATCGGCGTGCTGGTCTGGATCTACCGTTTCCATCCGGGGCGGTACGCCGCCACGCGTCTGGTCCTCTTCGCCACCACGGGCGTCGCCCTGGTCGGCTACTACTGCTACCCGCTCGCGCCGCCCCGGCTGATGAACGGGCAGAACTTCGTCGACACCGTGCTGGTCCACCACACCTGGGGCTCCATGGCCTCCGGCAACCTCAAGCAGATGTCGAACCAGTACGCCGCGATGCCGTCCATGCACATAGGGTGGTCGCTCTGGTGCGGCCTGACGATCTTCGCGGTCGCCTCGGCCCCCTGGGCCCGGATCCTGGGCCTGCTCTACCCGACGGCGACCCTCGTCGTCATCGTGGCCACCGCCAACCACTTCTGGCTCGACGCCGTGGGCGGCATGCTCTGCCTGGCCTTCGGCTACACGGTCTCGCGGTCCTGGTACGGCTCCTTCGCCCACCGCCTGCCCCGCCACCCCGTGCACGCGGGCCCGCACCCGGCCGCGGCACTGCTGAACCGGGTCCGGGTCCGCACCCGCGCCTGAGGCCCCGGAGGCTACTGCTGCCCGAGGGCCATCCACTTCCCGGGTGTGGTGAGGGGCTCGAAGCCGGCCCGGGCGTAGACGGCGTGCGCGTCGGCGGTGGCGAGCAGCACCCGGCGCAGCCCGTACGGCTCCAGGTGCGCGCACACGGCGTCGACGAGGGCCCCGCCGAGCCCCTTGCCGCGGGCGCCCGGATCGACGTAGACGTCGCAGAGCCAGGCGAAGGTGGCCCGGTCGGTGACGACGCGGGCGTACGCGAGCTGGGCCCCGGAGGCCTGGTCGTAGAGGCCGAAGTTCAGGGAGCCCGCGATGGCGTCCTCCTGCTTCTGCCGGCTGCGCCCGAGCGCCCAGTACGCGTCCTCGGACAGCCACCGGTGGACGAGTCCGACGTCCAGTCGGGCGGCGTCGGTGGAGATCTCGTATCCGTCGGGAAGGTCATCGCTCATCCCGACATCCAAGCAGCGCCCGCTCCCCCGGAGAAGTCCGGGGGGCGGGCGCGGTCGTCTGGTCAGGGGGTCAGGGGGTCAGGGGGTCATCGGGTCAGGAGGACTGGTTCGTCAGGAGCCCTGGTTCGTCAGGATCGCCGGGTCCGACAGGCCGGCCGCGCCGGTCTCGACCTTGCCGGCGAAGCGGCGGCCGAAGCTTGCGAGCTCGGACGCGGTGACCGTCACGTCGTACCAGCGTCGGGTGTTCTTCAGGGAGACGCTGTACGTGACGGTGGCGCCCTTGGCGACCGTGAGGCGCTTGGGGCCGCCGCCGTAGGCGTTGGTGACGGTGAGCGTCGCGGTCGACGCCCCGGCGTTGGTGAGGGTGAGGTCCAGATTGCCCGTGGTGGTGTTGTGGCGGGCGGTGACCTCGGGGCCGGGGGTGGTGCCCGGGTTGCGGAAGCCGCGCAGGAAGCCGTTGGGGCCGTGGACGGTCAGGTCGGTGACGCCGGCGGAGTAGCGGGTGTTCCAGGTGTCCGAGATCGACCTGCCGGCCTCGGTGGTGTACGTCCAGGGGGCATCGGTCCGGTTGCCCGCGGTGATGTAGAACTGCGCGCCCAGGTCCGGGCCGCCGCTGAAGGTCAGCTTGAACTTGCCCTCGCCGGTGAGCGCGGCGCCGTCCACGTACGGGGCGTACTTCAGCGGACGGGTGCGGCACAGGCCCTTCTCCTGGCGCGGCATGCTGCCGACGGCCGGCGGGGTGGCCCGGAAGTCGGGGTGGCGCTCGCGGTCCTGCGGCTCCCACGAACCGGTGTCGGGCAGCGACACCGTGGCCGTGTCCCGGCGGGCGAAGTCGAAGGCCGAGGTCAGGTCACCGCAGACGGCGCGGCGCCAGGGCGAGATGTTGGGCTCGTGCACACCGAAGCGCTTCTCCATGAAGCGGATCACGGAGGTGTGGTCGAAGGTCTCGGAGCAGGAGTAGCCGCCGGTGCTCCACGGCGAGACGACGAGCATCGGGACGCGCGGTCCCAGCCCGTACGGTCCGGCGACGTAGCCCGCCTTGCCGGGGAAGACGTCGAGGGCGGTCGGCGTGGTGGACAGGCCCTGGTTGGCGTCGGCCGGGGCGTAGGGCGGGACGACGTGGTCGAAGAAGCCGTCGTTCTCGTCGTAGGTGATGAACAGCGCGGTACGGGCCCACACGTCGGGGTTGGAGGTCAGCGCGTCCAGCACCTGCGCGATGTACCACGCGCCGTAGTTGGAGGGCCAGTTGGAGTGCTCGCTGAAGGCCTCGGGGGCGGCGATCCAGGAGACCTGGGGCAGGGTGCCGGCGGCGACGTCGGCGCGCAGCCGGTCGAAGTAGCCCTCGCCGGTCCTGGCGTCGGTGCCGGTGCGGGCCTTGTCGTAGAGGGGGCTGCCGGGCTGGGCGCTGCGGTAGTTGTTGAAGTAGAGGAGTGAGTTGTCGCCGTAGTTGCCGCGGTAGGCGTCGTCGATCCAGCCCCAGGATCCGGCGGCGTCGAGGCCGTTGCCGATGTCCTGGTAGACCTTCCAGGAGATGCCGGCCTGCTCCAGGCGCTCGGGGTAGGTGGTCCAGCCGTAGCCGGCCTCGGCGTTGTTGAGGACCGGGCCGCCGCCGGTGCCGTCGTTGCCGGTGTGGCCCGACCAGAGGTAGTAGCGGTTGGGGTCGGTCGACCCGATGAAGGAGCAGTGGTAGGCGTCGCAGAGGGTGAACGTGTCGGCGAGGGCGTAGTGGAACGGGATGTCGTCGCGCGTCAGGTACGCCATGGTGGCGGGCGTCTTGGCGGGCACCCAGTTGTCGTACTTGCCCTTGTTGAAGGCGCTCTGGCCGCCCGCCCAGTCGTGGTTGAGGCCCTGGAGGAACTCCATGCCGAGGTCGTCGGACGGCGGGCGGAAGGGCAGCGTCTCCTTGCCCGCGTTGTCGGCCTGGTGCCAGACGGACTTGCCGCTGGGCAGGGTCACGGGGCGCGGGTCGCCGAAGCCTCGGACACCGCGCAGCGCGCCGTAGTAGTGGTCGAAGGAACGGTTCTCCTGCATCAGGACCACGATGTGCTCGACATCGGCGATGGTTCCGGTCGTCCCCTGCGCGGGGATGGCGGCGGCGCGCGCGATGCTCTCGTTGAGCAGGCTCAGGGCGGCGGCGCCGCCGGTGAGCTGGAGGAAACGGCGGCGGTTGAGTTCTGCCATGGCGAGAGACCTCTGCTGTGTGGAGGGTGGTTGAGCGCTCCCTAGAACAGCGCCCCTGGAGTACCGGAGAGGGAGCCCGGTGTGACGGCAGCGGGTACGTCAGGCGAACGGCAGCCGGATTCTGCCGGAGTTCGGCGGAGTTCGGCGGAGCCCGGCGGAGCCCGGCGGTGTTCGCGGGGTGTCAGCACGCGCGCTCGTATTCGACCTGGGTGAGGGGGTTCCCGTCGCCGAAGTCGAAGGGTCGGGCGGCGCCGCTCTCGGTGAAGCCGCACTTGGTGTAGAAGCGGCGGGACTGCGGGGTGTCGCGCAGGGTCCACAGGTGAGTCCGGGCGAACCCGTCGCCGTGCAGGTGGTCCAGCGTCCCGGTCATCAGCGCGGCCGCGATGCCGCTGCCCCAGCCGTCGGGGTGGCTGTAGAAGGAGAGGATCTCGGACAGACCCGGCCGGGTCGAAGAGCTCCTGAAGGCGGTCAGCGCCAGAGGACGGCCGTCGTGTTCGGCCAGCAGGATCGTGGTGTCCGGCTGCCCGACCCTTTCGTGCCACCGCGCTCGTCTGCTCTGGACACCACGTGCGGCGAACTCCGGATCGAAGAAGGGGGCGTAGGCCGCCTCCCAGGCTGCGGCGTGGATCTCGCCGAGGATGCCCCCGTCGTACGGGCCGGCGCGACGAACGGTGAACATGCTCTCACCGTAACCCCGCCGCGCTACTGGGCACTTGGGAATGTCAGACCCGGCGCCCGAACCGGAGGAACCGCCTTCGCGCGGACGCCGGTACGGGTACGAGCTCCTTCGAGGGCGCCGGTACGGGGCCGCCCGCGCCCGGAGCGATCCGTTCCAGGGCCTCGGTGAGGGTGCGGACGTAGGCCGCGTCCGCGAGGATCCGTACGCCCGTGAAGGGGTGGCCGAGCCGTTCCTCCTGCGCCAGGATCCAGCCCAGCAGGGAGGCCGCGGTGGCGGCCGGGGCGCCGATCTCCCCGAGGCGGCGGACGGCTTCCTGCACCGGCATGGCCGGATTCCCCGCCCAGGCCGGATCCACCTCCGCCAGCAGCACCGGCACTGCGGGCTCCGGGTCCCCGGTGATCCGCCAGTACGCGTGCGCGGCGGCCACCCGGGTCCACGCGCCGGGCGACTCCATCAGGCCGCGCACGGTGTCCGCGTGGGCGGCGGCCAGCGGGCCGAGATCGGCGAGGAAGGGCAGGCCGTGGCCGGCCGTCCCGGACCGTACCGCCGCTCCGCACACGTCGAGGGCGAGGGTCGGATCGCCGGTGACCCGCCAGTGCGCCCAGGCGGCCCGGCGCGGGTGGTGCCGGCCGGCGCGCGGGGCACGACCGGTGGCGAATTCGGTCAGCCGGTTCGCCGTCCCGGCCGCGGCGGGCCCGATCCGGCCGAGGACGCGCAGGGCGTCGTAGGCGTACTCGGTGTCCAGGAACCCGGTCACCTCGGGCACGGCGGGCGCGGCGTCGGGTCCCCAGGCCGAGAGCACTTCGAGGGTGGCTTCCGCCCGGTAACTGCCCTTCTGCAGCACGGTCCGCATCGTGGGAACCAGCCCTTCCGCGGGCAGCTCGGCCAGGATGCGGGACTGCGGTCGCTGGGTGGGAAGGCCGCCGTGCTCGCCGAGGTTGTGCAGGGCCGGCAACGCCCGCAGGTCGCCCATCCCGGCAAGGGCCAGGGCGCGCACCTCCACGCCGTGGCCGACGGCGGTCCCGAAGAACCCCTGCTGTCGGCGGAGGTCCTCGGCGATCCGGTCGGCATGCCGGGTGACGGCCCGGCCCGCCTGGACCAGCGCGCTGTCGGCGTCGTAGCTCGACGCTTCGGAACAGACCGCGTCGACCACGACGTCCCAGCACGCAGGATCCGGCCGCCGGTACCGGTACACGGCCTCGACGGCGGAATCCACCCGTCTCACGAGGTGACGGCGTGGGCGACGAAGCCGCTCCAGGCGGCCGGGGTGACCGCAAGTCGGGCGTACTCGGGCCGCTTGGAGTCCCGGACGAGGACGGTGGCGGGGGTGTGGGCGACCTCGACGCACTCGGGCCCGTCGTTGGTGCTGTAGCTGCTTTTCACCCACGTCAGTGGGGAGAGGTCCTCGGCTGACAGCTTGATACTCATGTCTCCCCCAGTACCTTCTCGACGAACTTCAGCGATTCACGAGGCGTCAGAGCCTGTGCCCGGATCATGCCATAGCGCATGTCCAGGATCTGGACCTCTTTGGGTTCGGTGATCAACCGGCTGACCAGCTGACCTTCGTTGTGCCCCACGGTCGTTCCGTCCCTGAGGCGCATCAACTGCAATGAGCCGGCGAGGCCCGCATGATCCTCGACTGCGGTAGGCATGACCTGGATCTCGACGTGGCGCAGGCTGCCGACCTCCAACAAGTGTTCCAGTTGGCGGCGCAGTACCATCTTGCCCCCGACAGGCCGTCGAAGCACGGCCTCCTCCTGCACGACAGTCAGCAACGGGGCCGCGGGGTGGCCGAGAATCCGCTGCCGCGCCAGCCGAGCCGCTACCAGGCGTTCGATCTCATCCTCGGGGTATGCGGGTCGACGCAGCGCGTAGAGGGCCCGGGCGTACTCCTCCGTCTGCAGGAGCCCATGAGCAACAATGCTGGCGTAGGCGCCGAGCTCGACGGCTTCGGATTCCAATTTGGCGAGATCCCGAACCTTCTTCGGGTACCGCGCCCGCTGAATGTCCTCCTTCATGGCGGCGACTTTCCCACCCGCCCCCAGGACCTCGTCCGCCTTGTCCAGGAACTCCGGACGCGGAATGCGGGCGCCGCGCTCGATCTTGTAGATCAGATTGGCGCCGTAACCCATCCGTTCGCCGAACTTCGCCCGGTCGAGTCCGGAGGCCTCTCGCCACATTTTCAACTGGCGTCCCACCGCGGCGATGACCGCCCCGGATTCGTCCTCCGGGTCGAGTTCCCAGCTCGACTCGTCCGTGCCGTCTGTGCTCACTTCCACCTCCACGGGACCGGGAGGACACGGCGGGACGACCTTGGACAGCCGTCGTACACAGCGCCCTCAACTCTGTTCAGGTTACGCACGGATGGCCACGCTGAGTCACGTGAATCAGGAAACCTGCCTCGTCGCCACGCTCCCGTCCACCCCGCGCGGAGCACGCGCCGCCCGCGCCCTCACGGTCGACCGACTCACGGAACAAGGGCTTCCGTTCGAGGATGCCGCACAGGTCGTCGCCGAGCTCGCCGCGAACGCCGTGACCCACGGCCGCGTACCGGGGCGGGACTTCCGGCTCGCGTTGCGGATCACGGCCGGGCCTACGCTGCGTATCGAAGTGTCCGACACCAGGCGGGAGTTCACACCGCCCGCAGCACCGGCGACGCCAGGGGCGGAATCGGGGCGGGGGCTGGTTCTGGTCGCCGCGTTCGCCGCACGTTGGGGGATCGATCACGGGCCCGCGCCGGTGAAAACGGTGTGGGCGGAAATGGATTTGGGGAGTCCGATTTCACCGGATCGAGGTTTTCACGATCCGGTGGGTCGGCCACCGGTCACGCACGACGCCTAAGGATTAGATAACCGGGGAAATGACCTCTCCACACCTCCCCCTCCCCTCTCACCCAGTCGGGTGAATCACCCCAACCGGGCTGGCGCATATGACAATTCGCCGGGCACTCTGTCTCCCGACAACCCCATAAAACGCGTACGGCCCTCGTACGGGACTGGCATCCCGAGCGAGGGCCTGACCACAGCGGAAGAAAGCCCTTCCCCCATGGCTGACCAGCAGCTTAGCGCCCCTGCGCGCGTCCCGTCGGGCATCCGGCACATCAACCACGACCACCGTCGCGGCTACGTCAAGATCGGCAACCATCTCGCCCAGCACCGCAAGCTGAGCATGACGGCGATCGGGCTGGCCACGCACATCCAGTCCCTCCCGAGCGGCTGCAAGGTGACCATCAAGGCCCTGGCCGAACGCTTCCCCGAGGGCGAGGTCCGCATCGCCGCCGCCCTGCGCGAGCTGGAGGCGCACGGTTACCTGGCCCGCTTCCAGGAGCGGCTCCCGTCCGGGCGTGTCGTGACCCGCACGGTCTCGTACAACAACCCACCCGCCAGGTCGGCGGAGACGCACCGCGAGCGGCGCGAGCCGCAGCCGTCACCCGGTACGGAGCTCGGTGCGGAGCTCGGTGCGGAGTCCGCCCCGGAGACCCGCCCTGAGCCCGAACCCGCGCCCGAACCCGCGCCCGAGCCCGCCCCGGATGGGGCCCCGGAGGAAGACGCCCCGGAGGTCGAGCTCCAGGCGCGGGAGCTACTGGCCCGGCTGCGGCTGCGTGACCCCCGGCTGGTGCTGTCCGAGCGCGACACCGTGCGGCTGGCGCCGGCCGCAGCCGTCTGGCTGGAGCGCGGACTCGTGCCGGGCGCCGTCACCGCCGCGCTGACGCGTGGGCTGCCGCAGACGGTGATCCACTCCCCGGCCGCCCTGCTCGCCCACCGCCTGCACGAACAGCTACCGCCCCGGCTCCCGGACCTCTGGGCGCCGTACCCCGTACTCCCCGACCGCGAGGTCCATCCGTTCCGGTCGTGCGAGGACTGTGACCGCGCCTTCCGCTCCCCCACCCCGGGCCGATGCACCCGCTGCGCGGCAGCAGCATCAGCTGCCTGACGCCTGTGCCGATGTCGGGGATTCGTGTGCCGGGGCTCTGCCGATCCTGTCCGCCATCGCTCTCACCGGCACCGGCGACCTCGCCTTCTGCTGCCGCGACGACGTCGCCGTCTTCCGCCGCAAGCCGCACTCCCCGTGACCGGCCTCCCTCGGGCCACCCGGCACACCCCCGCCGTTGCCGCACACCGAGGCGCCCGGTCGTGGGGACGTGGCACCGGTCGTACGGTGGAGGGAGGCGCGCGCCCCCGCAGCAGCCTGCGGCGGTGCACGTGCCCGCACAGGCCGCGCAGCACCCCGCCCCCGAGAGGCGGGTGCCATCGGCGGCTCACCACGACCCCCGACGAGGGGAAAACTCTGATGCGTACCAAGAACAGCCGGATCCGTCGCGTGTGCGCCGCCGCCTGTACCGTCCCGCTGCTCGTACTGGGCGGCGCGGCCACCGCGATCGCCGTCCCGGCGACAGCCACACCAGCGTCGGCCTCCGTCACCCGCAGCGTGCAGCAGTCCTCGCCGGGCGAGATCCTCGCTCTGGTCAACACCGAACGGGAGAAGGCTGGTTGTGATCCCCTGACGGTGGACCCGCGGCTCGCGGCGGCCGCCCAGGCCCACGCCGACGACATGGCGGCGAACGGGCTGACCGCGCACGACGGCTCGGACGGGTCCACCGCCCTGTCCCGCATGGAGAAGGCCGGCTACTCGCCCGCGGGCCCGTCCTCGGAGAACGTCTCCGGACCGGGCCACGCCTCCTCGAAGTCCCACGTCGACGGCTGGATGGCCAGCAGCAGGGGCCACCGGGCCGCCATTTTGAACTGCACGTACAAGCAGACCGGGATCGGCACGAGCGGCGAGTACGCCGTACAGCTCTTCGCCGTCCAGTCGAGGTAACCGCACAGCTGATCCAGCACCGAACGAGTGGGAAGTCCTGCCGAGCGGTCCGGTACGGGGGAGGGCCGGACCCGGCGGCGGCGAATTCGGAGAGCAGGTACGTCCTCATGCGCATGTCGACCCGTATCGCCGGTGTCCTCACCGGCCTGGCCCTCGCCCTCGGCGGCGCCGCCCTGTCGGCCCCCGCCGCCCACGCGGACGTCACGGCCTGCATCAACCAGGTCGAGAGCGAGCTGCGGGGCGGCGAGGCCCCGGACTCCGTCCGCATGGCCTGCTACGTCGGCCTGACCGGCGACAACGAGAAGTGCGTGGCCGACCTGACCGCTGCAGGTGTAACCGACGGAACCTCGGTGAGCGCCTGCCGGGTGGCCCCCGAGTAGGAACTCCGCCGCCCGTGCCCCCCTTCCGAGAGCAGGTGTGTGCCCCATGCGCTCGTCAACCCGTATCGCCGGTGTCCTCACCGGCCTGACCCTCACCCTCGGCGGCGCGGCCCTCGTCGCCCCCGCCGCCCACGCGGACATCCCCGCCTGCACGAACATGGCCGCACAGACGGGTGCCGAGGTCACCGACGCCGTCACGGCGTCCTGCCGGCAGGGCGTGAGCGGCGATCTTCAGGGCTGCGTGAGCGGCCTGAGCGCGGCAGGAGTCCCGGGTGGCGCCGCGAACGGCGCCTGCCGGGCGGCGGCCATGGAACCGCGCTAGGGGGTGTCTTGCCGATCCGGCCTGATCGGCAAGACACCCCCTAGGGCCGCGAGACTGCGCGAAGCGCCCGTTTTCCCGCCGTACGTCGGAGAACGGGCGCTTCGCGCTGTCTCGGCCCCGCCGGGCCACCCGGCCGGGAAACAGTGATATGCGTCACGGCGCGCACGTCGGCGGCGGGCTTTCTTGACGGAGCGTTAACCCGCCGACATTTCGATATTTGTCCCTTTTGGAATTGACATTCCCCTCTCCGCCGGAAACGGAATGTGCGGTACCGGTAGACCCGTCCCCGACCGGCCAGGTCACAGCTGTTTCTGAGTACTCATCAGACGGTTGCGGGAGTGACCAAATCGTGATGATGCACGATCACGGTCCCGTTTCAAGCCACGTGCCGACCGCCCCAGGCTCGTGATCAGCGGAAACTTGCCAGGCCATTCAGAGGCTTTTAAGAATGGCGGCCTCTTCGGCGCCCTGCGATTCCGGCGCCGGAAGCTTCGCGATCACTGAATGAGGTCAGGCATGCAGAAGCATCGGAAGAAGTCGTCCTACAAGAAAATAGTCATCGGCGTCGGCGCGCTCGCCCTCGTGGGTGTTCCCACCGCCGCCATGGCCTGCTTCGACGGTCAGGACAACGGCAACGGCAACGGCTGGACGCGGACCGCGAGCCACCAGCAGCAGCGCCCGTGGCAGTGGCAGCCCACGCCCTCGGCCACTCCGAGCACCCTGGCGCCCGTGGACGCCCCGCTCCCGGCCACGTCGCCGAGCAGCAGCCCCGCCGAGGCCTCCCCGAGCAGCCCCACCGAGACCGCCGCACCGCCCGTCGTGGAGACCACGCCGCCCGCGCAGCAGCCGAAGCCGAAGCCGCCGGTCGCCACCAAGAAGCCGCAGGCGCCCGCGCCGTCGAAGCCGGCCGCCCCGCCGGCCTCCGGCGAGATCGCCCAGGTCCTCGCGCTCGTGAACCAGGAGCGCGCCTCGGCCGGATGCCAGGCCGTCTCCCTCAACGCGAAGCTCACGAAGGCCGCGCAGGACCACAGCGCCGACATGGCCTCCCACAGCAACATGTCCCACACCGGCTCCGACGGCTCGGACCCGGGCGCGCGGATCACCCGCGCCGGGTACACCTGGAGCACGTACGGCGAGAACGTCGCCTATGGCTACAGCACTCCCGAGAAGGTCATGGAGGGCTGGATGAACAGCCAGGGCCACCGGGAGAACATCCTGAACTGCTCCTTCAAGGAGATCGGTATCGGCCTGGCCCAGCCCGGCTACTACTGGACGCAGGACTTCGGCACGGCGCGCTGACCCCGCGCCCGCCCGGTGGAGCGGACCGAGGACCCACGAAGGGTCCGCGGTCCGCTCCGCCCGTTCCGGTCACAGCCTGAACAGCACTCCGCGCCAGGTCCAGCCGGCCCTGAGGACCGCGTTCTGCAGGGGGTTCTTCACCAGCCCCGTGTCGAAGCGGAACGTCTCCACCTTGCGGCGGCGGCCGTCGGCGCCCCGCTGGAACTCCCACTGCCGGTAGACCGCCTTGCCCGGCCCCCGGCCGTACTGCTCGCCGGAGTGCTCCAGCGAGGGCTCCCACCGCTCTTCGAGTACGCGCACCTCGTGCTTCGCGGGGACCAGTCGCATGCTGGTCTTGAGGGTCAGGCGCATCTCGCTGACGCGGCACTCCACCACCAGGTCGGCACGTTCTCGCGGGGTGCCCTCACGGACGGCGAACAGCCCGTCCGGGCCCCCGAGCGCGAGCAGCGCCTCCCGGAGCTCCTCGGCGCCCCCCGGCGTGACCCCACGGGCCGGATACCTGGTCCCCGTGCGCTTGTCCCAGAAACCCCCCACCGTCAGCTCTCCGCCCCGTTGTCCGGGCGCACCGAGCGTACGAAGTCCTGGAATTGGTGCAGGACTTCGTCGTGCTGGGCCCTGGTGGCGGTCAGGGCCAGGCGGATCATCGCCCGCTTGTGCGGGTCGCCGGTGTCCACGAGGGACAGGTACACCTGGGACTGGACGAGCTCGTGGCGGGCGCCGTCGGCGACGGCCGAGAAGCTCAGCCGCTGGGTCAGGGCGGGCGCGTCCTCGGAACCGACCTCGCGTCGGTGGACCACCTCCACCGACTCGGCGAACTCACGCAGGTGCTCCACCGACGCGTCGGCGATCTCGGCCAGGGTCACCCCGTCCTTCGGGAACCCGCCGTCGATGGTGATGTTGGCGGTGAACCCGGCGTCCGGCTGCGGATGCACCGCGGCGAAGGCCACTCCCGGGTCGAACCCCTCCGGACGGGCCGGGAGCCAGCCCTCCGGCAGCCGGAACTCGATCGGCACCGGCAGTGTCGTGGGCATCCGGGGCCCTCCTTCCATGGAATCGGACATCAGTCGAGCAACCAGTCCTTGAAGTCGCCTGCGGCGTCGCCGACCGCGTGCGCCGTATCGCCCACCGCGTCGGCCACGTCACCTGCGGTCTTGGCCACCTTCTCAGGATCGACGGTGATCTCCAGGCCTATGGAGCCACCGAGGAGGGGCGAGGCGCCGGCCTTGCCGCCGAGCTTCCACACCCCGGTCTCCTCGTCCTTCTTGTATCCCCACCAGGCCTCGGCGCCGGGACCCGCCCATCCTTCGGCCGTCAGGCCGACGCCGATGCCGCCGGACTCCACGCCTCCGGTGAGGCTGCCCTTCGCCCCGGCGAACGCCTTCGCACCTACGGTCACTTCCTCCTTGGTCGCCTTCGCGCTGACCCCGGCCTCGCCACCGACGAATCCCTCGGCCCGCCCGTAGACGCTCTGGTACTCGCCTCCGGCCCGGCCCTCGGCCAGTGCCCGGATTCCCGCGGACGCCTCGGCCTTGCCGACCAGACCCTTGTCGCTGATGCCGAAGTTCGCGGTGGCCCGGCCTCCGCCGTAGATGTCGGCGACCCCGGAGAGCTGCATCGGCCCGAGGCTCCCCTCTCCCTTCGCGGTGGCGTGGAAGAGGTCGGCGTAGGCCTTGACCGAGGCCTCCTTGCCGTACTGGCCCGGGCCGGTGCTGCTCCAGCCGACATCCCAGGTGTCGGTCTTCGTCCTGATCTTGGTTTCGTCGAGCTTCTTGGCTTTCGCCAGGTCGCCCTCGGCGTAGTTGTTGAAGCCGGTGAGGGTCTCGTCGCGGCCGTTGCCCTGACCCAGGGCATCCCTGTTGCTGTCGTTCACGGCCGCCACGAGGGCGTCCTTGACGTGCTGGTCGGCGTCGGAGGCGGCCTTGACCCGGTCGTCGATGTGCTTCTGCCACTTGCCGACCGCGGTGCGGATGGCCTCCTGGCCGTCGGGGTCGTGGTGGTAGGCGCTGCGCTCGGAAGGCGTCAGCTTGGAGTAGTCGAAGGCGACGCGCCCCTGCTCCGAGACGGTCATGCCGGCGGAGATCGCGTCGTCGCGGGCGCTCTCCAGCTTCTTCTTCAGGTCGACGAGCTGTTCGTGGGCGCCCCGCAACAGGCTCGCCACCGCCTTGGCCTGGTTCTGCGCGGCGGAGTACTCGTAGCGGGTCGCCGTGAACTTCGTCCGCGCCGCTGTGGCGCTGACGCCGACCCAGTTGTCCCCCATGGTGATCTTCTGGACGGTGTCCCCGTAGCGGGTCTCGACCTTCTTCAGCTCGCCCGCCATCGCATCCCACTTGGCGGCGGCCGTCGTCAACAGGCCGAGGTCCGTGGTCATGATTTCGTAGTAGGTCAGCACCGCAGCCCCCTACATCCCGTGCAGTTGCGACTGCGACGCGAACTGACCGCCCAGGCTGATGTCGTTGCCGGCGATGTAGCCCGAGGCACCGCGCAGCGCCATCTTCTCCCCGGCGAGGCGGCCCATCAGGGTCTTCACCTGCTGGTCCCACGTGTCCGCCACCTTCTTCAGGCCGGCGGCCGTCTCCCAGCCCTCTAAGCCCTTCTGGGCGTTGCCGGTGGCGTCGTCCGCGTGCTCCGCGGCCGTCTTGGTGGCGTGCTCCAGCTCGTTCTCGATCACGTCCGCCGCCGCCCTCTTCTCCGCGGGCGTCGAGGCGAAGTCCTTGGAGCCGCCCGGAGCGAACAGCCCCGACGACGGCGGGGTGACCCCCGGAGCGTAGGGGACCACCGGCGATGCGGTGACGCCCGGAGCGTACGGGCCTGGCGACGGCGGGGCGACCGGGGTGACCGGGGTGACCCCCGGAGCGTACGGACCCGCCGGTGGCCCGCTGTTCAACCGCATGTCCACCTGGCCGAGATCATCTGACATGGTCACGCCTCCCCGTAGTTGAGGGTGATCATATGCAAATCGTTAAGACACCGGCCAGAGTTGGCCAGTTGGGCGGCCAAGCCCCCGCTCCGGCCCCCGGTTACGCGCCGTAGAAGAGCTCGTCCACGACCGCCCGGGCACGGCGGGTGATGCGGCGGTAGTCGTCCAGCAGCTCCCCTACCGTGCCCTCGGCGTAGCCGAGGTAGCGGCCCACGGCCGCGAGTTCCCGGGCCTCGGAGGGGAAGGTGTCCCCGGCGCGCCCGCGCACCAGCATCACGGCGTTGCGGACCCGGGTCGCCAGCACCCAGGCCTCGTCCAGGATCTGCGCCTCCTCGGTCGGGATCAGCCCGGCCGCGTGGGCGGCCGCCAGGGCCTCGCGGGTACGGGTGGTACGCAGGCCCGGTTCGACCCAGGCGTGCCGCATCTGGATCAGCTGGACGGTCCACTCGACGTCGCTGAGGCCGCCGCGGCCGAGCTTGGTGTGCAGGGTCGGATCGGCCCCGCGGGGCAGCCGCTCCGACTCCATGCGGGCCTTGAGCCGGCGGATCTCGCGTACGGCGTCCTCGCCGAGCCCCTCCATCGGGTAGCGCAGCGGATCGATCAGCTCGATGAAGCGGGCGCCGATGTCGGCGTCGCCCGCCACCGGTTCGGCGCGCAGCAGGGCCTGGCTCTCCCAGGTCAGGGACCAGCGCCGGTAGTAGGCGGCGTAGGAGGCCAGCGTGCGCACCAGCGGGCCGGAGCGGCCCTCGGGGCGCAGGTCGGCGTCGATGAGCAGCGGCGGGTCGGTGGTGGGCAGCTGGAGCAGCCTGCGCATTTCGGCGACGACGGTCTGGGCGGCCTTGGCGGCCTCCTGTTCGTCGACGCCCTCGCGGGGTTCGTGGACGAACAGGACGTCGGCGTCGGAGCCGTAGCCGAGTTCGTGTCCGCCGAAGCGGCCGACGCCGATGACGGCGAAGCGGGTGGGCAGCGTATCGCCGTAGTGGCTGTGGACGGCGGCGCGCAGGGCCCCGGCGACGGTGGCGGCGGTGAGGTCGGAGACGGCCCCGCCGACCCGGTCGACGAGGGCTCCGTGGTCCTCCTCGGCCGGGTTGTCCTCCGTACCGTACGAGCCGATGATGTCGGCCGCGGTGGTGCGGAAGAGCTCGCGGCGGCGCACGCCGCGGGCGGCGGCGACGGCGGCCTCGGGGTTCTCGGCGCGGCCGACGGCGGCGAGCACCTCCTGCTCCAGGGCCTCGTGCGTACGGGGCTGCAGGCCTTCGGGGTCGCCGAGCAGGGCCACGGCCTCGGGGGCGCGCAACAGCAGGTCGGGGGCGAGGCGTCCGGCGGACAGGACGCGTGCGAGGTTCTCGGCGGCGGCGCCCTCGTCGCGCAGCAGGCGCAGGTACCAGGGGGTCTTGCCGAGGGCGTCGGAGACCTTGCGGAAGTTCAGCAGGCCGGCGTCCGGGTCGGCGGAGTCGGCGAACCAGCCGAGCATCACCGGCAGCAGGGTGCGCTGGATGGCGGCCTTGCGGGTGACGCCGGAGGCGAGGGCTTCGAGGTGGCGCAGGGCCGAGGCCGGGTCGGCGTAGCCGAGGGCTTCGAGTCGCTGGCCTGCGGCGCGCGGGGAGAGCCGGGTCTCGCCGGGGGTGAGCTGGGCGACGGCGTCGAGCAGCGGCCGGTAGAAGAGCTTCTCGTGCAGGCGGCGGACCACGGAGGCGTGCCGGCGCCAGGCCTTGTTGAGCTCGGCGACGGGTTCGGTGCGCAGGCCCATGGAACGGCCGAGGCGCCGCAGGTCGTTCTCGTCCTCGGGGACGAGGTGGGTGCGGCGCAGCCGGTAGAGCTGGATGCGGTGCTCCATGGCGCGCAGGAAGCGGTACGCGTCGTGCAGTTGGGCGGCGTCGGCGCGGCCGACGTAGCCGCCGGCGGCGAGGGCGTGCAGGGCGTCGAGGGTGGTGCCGGAGTGCAGGGTGGCGTCGCTGCGGCCGTGGACGAGCTGGAGCAGCTGGACGGCGAACTCGACGTCGCGCAGGCCGCCGGGGCCGAGTTTCAGCTCGCGGTCGACCTGGGCGGCGGGGATGTTGTCGACGACGCGGCGGCGCATCTTCTGGACGTCGGCGACGAAGTTCTCGCGTTCGGCGGCCTGCCAGACCAGCGGGCTTATGGCGGCGATGTACTCGGCGCCCAGGGCCTCGTCGCCGGCGACGGCGCGGGCCTTGAGGAGGGCCTGGAACTCCCAGGTCTTGGCCCAGCGCTGGTAGTAGGCCAGGTGGGAGGCGAGGGTGCGGACGAGGGGGCCGTTGCGGCCTTCGGGGCGGAGGTTGGCGTCGACGGGCCAGATGGTGCCCTCGACGGTGGTCTCCGAGCAGATCCGCATGAGGTGGGAGGCGAGGCGGGTGGCGGCCTGGAGGGCCTTGCCCTCGTCGGCGCCGGGGACCGAGTCGCCGACGAAGATGACGTCGACGTCGGACACGTAGTTCAGCTCGTTGCCGCCGCACTTGCCCATCGCGATGACGGCGAGGCGGCACAGGGCGGCGTCCTCAGGGGCGGCGGCGGAGGCGATCCGCAGGGCCGCGCGGAGGGTGGCGGTGGCGAGGTCGGCGAGCTCGGCGGCGGTCTGGGCGACGTCGATGGTGCCGCAGACGTCGCGGGCGGCGATGGAGAGCAGGCAGCGGCGGTAGGCGACGCGCAGGCCGACGGGGTCGTGCGCGTCGGCGAGGCCGAGCTCGAACTCGGGGAGTCCGGGGTGCAGGTCGGCGGCCTCGTAGGTGATGAGGCCGAGCCAGTCGCGGGGGTGGCGGGCGAGGTGGTCGCCGAGGGCCTCGGAGGCGCCGAGCACGCCGAGCAGCCGGTCGCGCAGCGGCTTGGCGCTGACGAGGGTGTCGAGGAGCCCGGGCAGCTCGCCGTCCGGCTGGGCCTCGGCGAGCCGGACGAGGCCGAGGAGGGCGAGGTCGGGGTCGGCGGTCGCGCCGAGGGCGTCGAGCAGCACGGGATCGGCGCGTACGGCCGCGAGCGCGTCGGCGTCGAGCAGCCGGGCGGCGGTGGAGGGGTCGGTGAAGCCGCTGCGGAGCAGCCGGAT
Organism: Streptomyces sp. NPDC001502; assembly: GCF_042894785.1. Lineage (NCBI taxonomy): Bacteria > Bacillati > Actinomycetota > Actinomycetes > Kitasatosporales > Streptomycetaceae > Streptomyces > Streptomyces sp. NPDC001502. Next base: position 83,144 of record NZ_JBIAVW010000014.1, on the reverse strand, counting down.
GAAGGTGCTGCTCCTGCGTCCCGGGACCGTCATCCCGCCGCCTCCCGCGGTTGTCGCTGCCACTGCCTGCGCTGCCCTGGCGGGCCCTGCTCCTGAGCCTAAGGGCTGTGACCGGTCGGCGGAGTCCCGCCCGGGCCGCGGCGTAGGTTTGGGCGTGTCCGGATCAAATGTTCGACCTGAGGCGCATACGATGCCAAGGATTCTCTGATCATCGGATTATTCATCGCGTCATCGGGGTAGACCCCGCCGTCCTGCCGGAAGGAGCCTCATGTCCGACTCCTGGCAGGGCCCCGGAGCCTGGGACCCGCAGGGTGCGCCGACCGGATCCGCGCGGGGGCAGCGGGCTTGGCCGTCCGAGCAGGGGTACGAGGGACAGCAGGAGTACAAGGGACAGCGGCAGTACGAGGGACGCCAGGGGTACGAGGGACACCAGGGGTACGAGGGGTACGAGGGGTACCAGGAGCACCAGCGGTATCCGGCACAACAGCCGTACCAGGGGCACCCGCAACAGCAGCAGCACCCGTACGCGCACCCGCCCCGCCATGTCCAGCAGATCCATCAGGCCCCGCCGCAGGCGGACTTGGCCGACGCGGCCGAACCGCCGGCCGAGGCCCCCGGGTTCGCCGAAGCCCCCGGGGCTGAGGCCCCCGAAGCCCCCGAGGCCGAAGCCACCGCCCCCGAAGCCACAGCCACCGACAGCCGCCGCCGGGCGCGCCGCCTCGCCCGCGGCAAGGGCGGGGCCCGGAGCGGGTCCCGAGACGGTGGCCGGGTCGGGTCCCGCCCCCGTCGCCGCCGCCGGGCCGGCCTCGTCAAGGTCGTCGCCTTCTGCGTGGTCACCGCCGCCGGGAGCCTTCTCCTGTTCCGGGGCAACGAACTCCTCGACCGGCTCGGCTCCCCCACCGTCCCCGACAAGGCGGCCGGCACCCCCACCCCCGCCCCCGAGCCGCCCGACCCCGGCCGGGTGCTCCAGGTCATCGCGCATCCTGACGACGACCTGTACTTCATGAACCCGGACCTGCGGTACTCCATATCCGCCGGCCACCCCGTCACCTCGGTCTACCTGACCTCCGGCGAGGCCGACGGCATCAACGCCGGCGCCGCCAAGGCGGCCACCACCAAGCCCGACAAGGCCGCCTATGCCGAGGCCCGCCAGAACGGCATCCGCGCCGCCTACGCCAAGATGGCCACCGGCGACCGCGGCAGCCCCTGGACCCGCACCGTCGTCCCGACCAAGGGCGGCGGCCACGCCGAGGTCGACGTCCTCGTCGCCAAGCCCCAGGTCAACCTCGTCTGGCTGCAGCTCCGCGAGGCCGGTTCCGTCTACGACAACGTCCCGGACAGCCTGCACGGGCTGTGGGACGGCAAGGTGCCCCGCCTGGACTCCATGCTCGCGTCCGGCACCCCGGTCACGGAGAAGTTCTCGTACTCCAAGGACCAGGTCGTCCAGACCCTCGTGGGCATCCTGGAGCAGTACCGGCCGACCACCGTCCGCTCCCAGGACCCGACCCCCGGCCGGCATCCCGACACCAAGCGCTACACCGACCACCAGGACCACTTCTACGGCGCCCGGTTCGTGCAGCTGGCCACCGCCGCCTACGCCAAGGACGTCACGGACCGCCCGCACTTCGCGGTGCAGAACTACTCCGGCTACATAAACGGCTCGCTCCCCAGCACCCTGGACCCGGACGAGGCCAAGGAGAAGCTGGACATCCTGGGCACCTACGCCTGGCTCGACCGGCAGAACCACTGCAACAGCCCCGCCGGCTGCGGCGACCTCAAGGTCTCCGACCAGCCGGGCGGCAACCGGTGGTCGGACTCCATCAACTACACCCGCGGCACCAGCACCAGCTGGCTGACCTCCGACCCCGAGCACGGCCTGTGGGCCTTCAAGGTGCTCGACGGCCAGGTGGCGCTCTGGCACCGGCCCGGTCTCGTCGGCCGCTGGAAGGGCCCGGACCTGCTCCCCGGCACCGGCATGGACCCGGGCGTGAGCACCGTGACCCTGGCGGACGGCCGGATAGCCGCCTTCGGCACCCGCACCTCCTTCGGCGCGAAGCCCACCGACTACAAGCGCGAGGTCGTCTACGTCGTCCAGAAGCAGCCGGGGGCCGAGGAGTTCACGGAGTGGCAGTCGCTCGGCACCCCCGAGACCGCGGACGAGACCTGGACCTCCGACATCAGCGCGCCGGCCGTATCGGTCGACGGCACCGGGCAGTTGGCGGCGTACGTCCGCGACGGCGCGTACAGCCTGCGCGGCCGGGTGCAGCGGGCGGACGGCAGCTGGGGGCCCTGGGAGAAGTACGGCGGCATCGATCTGCACGGCTCCCCGGCCACCGCGACCGACGGCGCCGGGCGCCGCATGGTGTTCTCCGCCACCTCCAAGTCGGTGGTGGGCTGGGTGCAGCCGAAGCCGGGCGCCCCGCTGGGCCAGGTCACGGCCACCGGGCTGCCGGACACCACGCTCCCGCTGACCGCGGACGGCCGCGAGGGCGGGGTACGGCTGTGGTTCCGCAAGCCCGGCTCCGGCAATGTCCGTACCGCTCTGATCACGGGTGAGGGCGGGCTGAAGGTGAGCCAGATGACCGACCTCGGCGGCCTCCAGGGCTTCGGCTCGGTGACGGCGAGCGGGCACGTGCTGGCGGGCCGCACGGCAGGCGGCCAACTGGGCTCGGAAGCCGGGCCGGGGCAGCCGTGGGAACGGTCCCCGCTGATGTTCGTCGGCGCGCCCTCCTCCACGATGACCGGCAAGAGCCTGGTCAGCCTGGCGGTGGTGGGGCTCGACGCGCGGCTGTACGTGACCTCCTCGGCCGACGCGCCGAACGCGCACCTCGCGCCGTGGCAGCCGGTGGGCCCGCGCAACGCGCCCGCATCGCCGTAGGCGGACGAACAACGTCCGTATTTTGTTCCGGAAAAGCACCGGTCATCCGCGAATTCGGTGAACCGAGTCGGCCGTTTCGCCCTCTCTCTGACTGTTCGACGCTTTCTCCGCCCAGAACACGACCCGAGGCGTGACCCGATGCCCGTGACCCGTCGCCGCTTCGCGGCCCTGCTCACCGTGCTGACAGCCGGCGCCACCGGTGTGCTGTCCGTGGCCACCGGCCAGCAGACCAGCGCCGAAGCCACCCAGGAGAAGAATCCGGCCACGGCCCGGCCCGCGAGCGTCACCGCCGGTTCGGTCGTCCAGATCGTCGCCCACCCCGACGACGACCTGTTCTTCATGAACCCGGACCTGAGCCGATCCCTGCTGTCCGGCACCCAGGTCACCACCGCCTACCTCACCTCCGGCGAGTCCGACGGCCGCAACGAGGCCCGCGGCGGCGCCGCCACCGACCCCCAACAGCCCGCCGACCGCGCCCACTACGCGGAGGCCCGGCAGAACGGCATCCGCTCCGCGTACGCGCAGATGGCCACCGGGGACCGCACCAGCGCGTGGAAGCGTACGGTCATACCCACCGCCGGGGGCGGGCGCGCCGAGCTCGACGTCCTCATAGCGAAGCCGCAGGTCAACCTGGTGTGGCTGATGCTGCGGGAGGCCCGCAGCACCGGCGGGGACACCCCCGAGAGCCTGCGCGGCCTGTGGAACGGCCGGATAGCCGCGCTGGACGCCCAGCTCACCTCCGGCACCCCGGTCAAGCAGCCGTTCACGTACACGAAGGACCAGCTCGTCCAGGCGATAGCCGGGGTCCTGGACCTCTACCGGCCGACGACGATACGGATGCAGGACCCGACGCCGAACCGCTACGGCGAGGACGGGGCAGGCCGGTACACCGACCACCAGGACCACATGTACGGCGCCCGTTTCGTGCAGGCCGCCACCGCCGCCTACGCCGCCCAGGTCAGCAGGCGCCCGCACTTCACGGTCCAGAGCTACCTCGGCTACCACAACAGCACCCTCCCGCACGCGCTGGACCCGCAGACCGCCGAGACCAAGACCGGCTTCCTGAGGACCTACGCCTGGCAGGACCACCAGGACTACTGCGGCAGCCCGTCCGGCTGCGGCGACCGCAAGGTCGCGGGCAACCCGACCGGGCGCAACTGGGCCCAGTCGCTGCGCTACACGCGCGCCGACAACACCTCCTGGCTGACGGAGGGAACGCCCGGCCGCCTGTGGGCCTTCGCCACGCTGGACGGCCAGACCGCGTACTGGACCCGCACCCCCGGCGGCGACTGGGCGGGCCCGGTCTTCCTCCCGGGCACGGGCATCGACCCGGGCGCCACCGCCGCCCGCCTCCCCGGCGGCCGCGTCGCCGTCCTCGCCACCCGCACCACCCTCGGCTCCGCGCCGGCGGAGTACCGGCGCGAGGTCGTGTACGCCGTCCAGCCCGTGCCTGATGGCCCGTTCGGCCCATGGCAGTCCCTCGGCACCCCGGAACGCACCGACGACGAGGGCACCTCGGCGATCAGCGCACCCGCGGTGTCCGTGGACGCGCGGGGCCTCCTGACCGTCTACCTCCGCGACGCGCGCCGCACCCTGCGCGCGAGCACCCAGCAGCCGGACGGCGGTTTCTCCCCGTGGGAGCGGCTCGGCGGCGAGGACCTGCAGAGCGACCCGGTGACGGCGATCGACGCGGCCGGGCGGCGCCACGTGTACGCGACCACCACGACGTCCGTCCTGGCCTGGACCCAGCGCACCCCGGACACCCCGCTGCTCGGCCCCGCACCGACGGGCCTGCCCGCCACCACGGTCCCCCTGTCGGCCTGCCCGGACGGCGCGGGCGTCCGCCTCTACTTCCGCCGCCCGGACTCGGGGGTCGTCCGCACCGCCCTGGTGACGGCGGGCCCCTCGGTCCGGCCTCACGTCTCCAGCGTCACGGAGGCGGGCGGCCGGGCGGGCTACGGCGCGGTCGGCGCCGCGGGCCGCCTGATGGTGGGCCGCGCGGACAGCGGCACCATCAGCACCACGGGCCTCGGCGGCCCCCCGGCGTGGGCCGAATCCCTCATGCTCTTCGCGGGCGCCCCGTCGGCCGTCCTCGAACCCTCGGGCACCACCACGACGGCGGTCCTGGGCCTGGACGCCGAACTCCACACCACGACGACCCCCACCACTCCCAACGGCCCCACCTGGCACCGCGCGGTCCACTGAGGCCGGCGGGGACCTAGGGCCTGCCGCGGGTCGCCTCGGCGCGGCGGAACGCTTCTTCGCAGGTGCGGCCGGAGCGGGTGGCCACCAGCGAGAGGGTGTCGACGAGGCCGCCGTTGGTGAATTGCAGCCGCCAGGAGCCGCTCTTCAGGGCCACCGCCGGAGCGGGCCCGCCCTGGCGGGCCGTGACCTGCCAGCCGCGTTCCTCCAGAGCGGTTTCGAGGGCCGCCAGCCGGCCGCCGTCGGCGGGGCCGTCGCCGGTCCAGTCCGCGATGCAGTCGGCGAGCTCCCCCTCCTCCGCGGGGTGCGCGGCGCCCGGGGTGAGCCCGGCGGCCGTCGCGGCGGCGGCGAGCTCCGCCGCGACCGTGCCAGGCGACGGATCTCCCCCGGTGCGGGCCGGCGCCTCCGCCCCGGCGGGCTCCCGAACCCAGCCGTCGAGGCCGTCCTCCTCGGCCGAAGCCAGCACGGCCCCACCGACGCCGAGCACCCCCGCGAGCGCCGCAACCCCCACAACGGCCACCCACACGCCGCCCCTGCTCCCGCTCACACTCTTCCCCCACACCCGTATGCCCCGCCGCCCACCCGGGCGCCAGCCACATGCTAGGCGGCCCCGCCCCGGGTGACGTACACGCTGAGCTGGGGCCACAGCACCGGGAGGTTCTTGCGGAGTTCGAAGGCGGTGACCTTCAGCACACGCCTCCGGCCTGCTCCCCGCTCCGCCTGCCCGCTCGGGTACGGGATGGGCACGACCACACGCTGATCCGCTGCTGTCAGAGCCGGGGGATACGGTGCATCCACGATTGGGCGTTGCGCCTGGGGGAGGGACATTGGGAGCCAAAACCGGTCTGCTCGTGTATGCCGATGGAGATGCGCCAACCCTGCTGCTACGGGTGGGTGCGGCGGACTTGGAGCAGACGTCCCGCATGGTGCGGCGCCTGTATGCGGGCTGTGAGATCGAAGGAGCTCGCGGTTCGGTCCTGGGGGAGGGCGTCTATCCCCCCGATGGAACGACGTATGCGGCGAGCTGGCCGGGCGTAGAGGTCATCTGTGATCAGCGCGTGATGATCGATTTGCCGTCGCAGCTTCCCGAGCACCTTGTGGCAGCGAGTGCCGGCCGACGACTGGTCCTGCATGCCATGCACAGCGTGGTCGACTGGCTGGCGTTCGCCGTCTGGGAGGACGGACGCCTCATCCGCTCTCTGAGCTTGTCCCCGGACGCAGGGATCATCGAGAACATCGGGGAACCGCTCTCCTTCGAGCTTCCTTACTGGGCTGGGGACCGACCGGCGGACATCATTCCTTGGCCTGGTGAGGAAGAGGTGCCGTACGCCTTGCCCTTCCACCCCCTGGAACTCGGAGAAGACGCACTACGTTCGCTCTGCGGCTTCGTGCAGGAGGGCCTTCCCGAGCCCGCTGACGTGGACGCCGACAGGGTCGAACTGCACGGCTTTCGCATATCGGACCCACATGCTCCCGACCCCGCCGAGAAGGAGGCGGCTCTGCGGAAGGCCGTGGAAAGGATGGGCACGCCACGGATCTACACGATGGGCCCTGACTGCTCACTGGTAGAGCGCGACAGTCTCTGACTTCGCGGGGCTTCCTGGCCCATAGCCATAGCTGGCGGGCCATTGACCGCCGCGGCACCTGATCCCTTCGGTCCCCGACTCACGCCGGGGCTCTGGAGGTGTCAGCCGGCGTAGCCGTGGTGGCCACGGGGGCCGTAGCCCTGAGGGCGAGATCTTCGGGACCGTCCGAGACAACTCCGGGCCAGTGGTCAGTGACCACCGGCCCGGAGTGTCGTTCGTGGCCCGCAGGGCCCTGAACTGGGGTTACAGCACCGGGAGGTTCTTGCGGAGTTCGAAGGCCGTGACCTCCGAGCGGTACTCCTCCCACTCCTGCTTCTTGTTGCGGAGGAAGAAGTCGAAGACGTGCTCGCCGAGGGTCTCGGCGACCAGTTCGCTGCGTTCCATCAGGGCGATGGCCTCGCCGAGGTTCTGCGGGAGGGGTTCGATGCCCATCGCGCGGCGTTCGGCGTCGGAGAGGGCCCAGACGTCGTCGTCGGCGCCCGCCGGGAGTTCGTAGCCCTCCTCGATGCCCTTGAGGCCGGCCGCGAGGAGGACGGCGTAGGTGAGGTACGGGTTGGCGCCCGAGTCGATCGAGCGGACCTCGACGCGCGAGGAGCCCGTCTTGCCCGGCTTGTACATCGGGACGCGGATCAGGGCCGAGCGGTTGTTGTGGCCCCAGCAGATGTACGAGGGGGCCTCGCCGCCCGCGCCGGCGCTGCGGGAGGAGCCGCCCCAGATGCGCTTGTAGGAGTTGACCCACTGGTTGGTGACCGCGGCCGTCTCCGCCGCGTGCTTCAGCAGGCCCGCGATGAAGGAGCGGCCGACCTTGGAGAGCTGGTACTCGGCGCCCGACTCGTAGAAGGCGTTGCGGTCGCCCTCGAAGAGGGACAGGTGGGTGTGCATGCCCGAGCCCGGGTACTCCGAGAAGGGCTTCGGCATGAAGGTGGCCTGGACACCCTGTTCGAGCGCCACCTGCTTCATGACCAGGCGGAAGGTCATGATGTTGTCGGCCGTGGAGAGCGCGTCGGCGTAGCGGAGGTCGATCTCCTGCTGGCCGGGGGCGCCCTCGTGGTGGCTGAACTCCACCGAGATGCCCATCGATTCGAGCATGGTGATCGCCTGGCGGCGGAAGTCCATGCCCACGTTCTGCGGGGTGTGGTCGAAGTATCCGGAGTTGTCGGCCGGGACCGGGCGGGTGCCGTCCAGCGGCTTGTCCTTCAGCAGGAAGAACTCGATCTCCGGGTGGGTGTAGAAGGTGAAGCCCAGGTCGGAGGTCTTGGCCAGGATGCGCTTGAGGACGTAGCGCGGGTCCGCGAAGGACGGCGAGCCGTCCGGCATCAGGATGTCGCAGAACATCCGGGCGGTCCCGGGGGCCTCCGCGCGCCACGGCAGTATCTGGAACGTGCTCGGGTCCGGCTTGGCGATCATGTCGGACTCGTAGACCCGCGCGAAGCCCTCGATCGCGGAGCCGTCGAAACCGATGCCCTCGTCGAAGGCCTGCTCCAGCTCCGCCGGCGCGACCGCGACGGACTTCAGGAAGCCCAGTACGTCGGTGAACCACAGGCGCACGAAGCGGATGTCGCGCTCCTCAAGCGTCCGGAGGACGAATTCCTGCTGCTTGTCCATGCCTTCATCCTCGCAGTTCAGACGGCCTGTGCACCACCGCCTCGACAGTCGGGGCACAGTCGGGCGCGCCCAGTATCGCCAGTCGTGGTTTCCGCCACATTACGCACCCGGGAAAGCTCGCGGCACCCCCGCACTGACCTGGGAGCCGTCATGAGCATTACCATCTGCGCCCATGGGGGGCCGGCAGCACACGCAGCCGGGGCGTCGCGGACGTCCCGGGCTTCGGCGTGCCGCCCTGCTGATCGTCTTCGGGGTGCTGGCCGGCGCGCTGCTGCTGTGTGCGCGCTCGGGCGAGTCGCACGTCCCGTCACCGGGTGTGCAGGTACGGGCGGGGGCGCCGGCGCACGCCGTCTGCGTGTCTCCGTACGACCTGCCCGGCTGCTCACCGCTCACGCGCGTCACTCCGGGTGTGCTGCCCGTGCCGCCGCCCGCCGTGACCGGCCCCATGGGTGCGCCGGCGCCCGCCGCGACCGCCTCCGGGGCGTCGCGGATCCGGCTGTACGGGGCTCCGCCGCGCGCCCCCGACCTGTATGCCCTCCAGGTGCTGCGGACCTGAGCGGTCCGGTTCGGTTTCGTGTTCATCCACCCCCCTCAGCAGAAGGAAACCAGGGCACATGGCCAGCAAGTCCGGCAGGACCAACCAGCACACCGACCCGAACTCCCGTCAGGCGCGCATAGCCGAGATGCGCCGCGCCGAGCAGATCCGGGAGCGGCGCAACAAGGCCATCGCGATCACGGCCGCGTCGGCCGTCGTCGTCGGCCTCGTCGGCTTCGGCGCCTGGGTGCTGATCGACCAGAAGCAGGCCGAGCAGCGCAAGGAGGCGGCCGCGGCGAAGCTCCGCAAGGAGGCCGAGGAGATCCGCAAGCAGCCGGTCGAGGGCGAGCAGCTCTGGGACGTGAAGAAGCTGGGCCGCAACCACGTCGAGACCCCGGTGACGTACGAGATGAACCCGCCGGTCGGTGGTGACCACCACCCCCGCTGGATGAACTGCAACGGTGACGTCTACAAGAACCCGGTGCCGGAGGTGAACGCCGTGCACTCGCTGGAGCACGGCGCGGTCTGGGTGACGTACAACGAGAAGGCCCCCAAGGCCGACGTGGACAAGCTGGCAGCGACCGTCGGCAAGACCCCGTACACGCTGATGAGCCCGATCAAGGAGCAGACCGGCTCGATCATGCTCAGCGCGTGGGGCAAGCAGCTGACCGTGGACAGCGCGGACGACCCGCGGGTGTCGCAGTTCTTCACGAAGTACGTGCAGGGCGAGCAGACCCCGGAGCCGGGCGCGGCGTGCACGAGCGGGCTGGCCGGCAAGTGAGCCGCCCGGTCCGCCCCGTCCGCCCGGTCCGCCCCGTACGCCCCGTCCCCCGTACGTACTGGGTCGCCGGCACGGCCGTCCTGCTGGCCCTGCTGTTCGCGGCGGCGGCCACGGTGGCCGCCGCGAACGGCGGCGGTTCCGCCGGCTCCGGTCCGTCGGCCCATACGGCGGAGCCCCGCACTCCGGGGCTCCGGTCGCCGGACGCGGGCTTCGCCCGGGACATGGCGGTGCACCACCAGCAGGCGGTGGAGATGTCCTTCGTCGTCCGCGACCGCACCCAGGACGAAGCGGTACGCACCCTCGCCTACGACATCGCCAACACCCAGGCCAACCAGCGGGGCATGCTGCTCGGCTGGCTGGACCTGTGGGGGCTGCCGAAGGTGGTGGCCGGCGAGCCGCCGATGTCCTGGATGGGGTCCTCGGGCGGCCACGGCGGGCACGCGGGGCACGGCGCCGACGCGGGCGCCGCCAAGCCCGGCGCGCTGATGCCGGGCATGGCCACCAAGGAGGAGCTGGACCAGCTGGGCGCCGCCTCGGGGCGGGACGCGGAGGTGCTCTTCCTCCAGCTGATGACCGACCACCACAAGGGCGGCGTCGCGATGGCCGAGGGCTGTGCGCAGCAGTGCGAGACCCCGGTCGAGCGGGCGCTGGCGCAGGGCATGGTCGACGCGCAGCGCTCGGAGCTCACCTTGATGGCGGACATGCTGCGGCAGCGCGGAGCCGCGCCGCGCGGGTGACGGGACACGCCCGTACCGTGGTGAGAGGCGCCCTCTCACCCGTACGGGCGTGTGCTCCGCCGTGTAGGACCCGTACCGGCCCGGTGGGGACGCCGCGCCGGACGCGCCCGCGCCCGGTGTCGAACGGCGTGCTCAGGAGGTTCGACGATGACCACCGCCGCAGACATCATGCACCCCGGGGCCCAGTGGATTCCCGCCACCGAGACCCTCGACCGGGCCGCCCAGCTGATGGCCCGGCTCAATGTGGGTGCCCTGCCCATCAGCGACGCCGAGGAGCGGCTGTGCGGCATCATCACCGACCGCGACATCGTCGTGAACTGTGTGGCCAAGGGCCACGACCCGGCGAAGGTCACCTGCGGTGACATGGCCCAGGGCACCCCGCGCTGGATCGACGCCGGCGCGGACGTCGGCGACGTGCTGGAGGAGATGCAGAGCCACCAGATCCGCCGGCTGCCCGTGATCCGGAACAAGAAGCTGGTGGGCATGATCAGCGAGGCCGACCTCGCCCAGCACCTCACCGACGACCAGATGGCCACCTTCGTGGAGAAGGTCTACGCGCGGGCCTGACCCTGCCCGGCCGTTGCCAGGACCGCCCGGGCCACCTGGCCCGGGCGGTCCAGCATGACCAGGTGGCCGGAGGGTTCGGCGACCTCGAAGCGGGCGCCGAGCAGGTCGGCGAGGTCCGCCTGCCGGGCCAGCCAGCGCAGGGCCGGGCGCCCGGCCGAGCCGTCGTGGCCGGCGAGGACGGTGGTGGGGGCGGCCAGCGGGTGCGTCCCGCGCAGGGCCTGCAGCTCGGCGGCCATGTCCAGGTAGCGGGAGTTCTCCAGCAGGGCGCCGCGCCAGACCCGGCCGGTGCGGTAACAGCGGCGTACGAGGTCCGGTGCGGCCGGGTCGGAGCCGCCGGTGCGGGAGGCCCGTACGGTGGCGCGCCGGACCAGCGGTCCCAGCGCGGCCGGCAGTCCGGCGGCGCTCACGGCCCGGCCGAGGGCACGGGCGGCCCCGGTGCGCAGTGCGGCGGGCAGGGTCGTGTGCGGGACCTCCTCGACGCTGCCGTCGACCAGGACGAGCGCGGCGGTGCGCTGCGGGTACAGGCGGGCGAAGGCCTCGGCGTGGAAGGCGGCGATGGAGTGCCCGACGACGGTGACGGGACCGGCGGCCGGGGCGCCGAGCCCCAGCGCGTCGAGCAGCCCGGCGATGCGGTGGGCCTCCCCGGCGGTGGTGGGCGGATCGGTGGCGGGGCCGCTGAGGCCGTGTCCGGGGCGGTCGAAGCGGACGACGGTGCGGCCCGCGGCGACGAGCGGTGCGACGACCGGGTCCCAGTCGAACCAGGCCATGGCGAGCCCGGCACTGAGGACGCACACGGGGCCCCGGCCTTCGACGAGGACGTGCAGCGGCACCCCGTCGACAGCGGCGGCGGTGACGAACCGGCCGGTGACGCTCACGTACGGCCTTCCTTGTGGACGGAGTAGGCGAGCAGGCCCAGCCAGAGCGCGACGAGGAGCACCTGGAGCCGCTGGCCGGCGCCGAGGGCCCAGGTCCCGCGCCCGGCCGTGAACAGGGCGATCGCGGAGAGGGTCCAGACGGTGGCGAGCAGTTCGAGGGCGACGAGGGCGGGGCCGTAGCGGGCGAGCGGGGCGAACCAGCCGTAGCGGCGGGCGGCGACCGTGAGGGCCACCAGGGCGACGAGGGCCCCGGTCATGGCGAGGCTGCTGCTGACGGCGTGGGCCTGGTGGGTCGCGGGGACCAGTCCGGCGGTCTCCCGGGCGGCGCATTCGGGGTCCACGGTGGGCCGGCAGCTCAGCGGCAGCCAGGCGTCGGCGGCGGTCGCCGCGCCGAAGAGGGCGACCCCGGACCAGCCGATGACCGCCCAGGCCCGGCGGGACTCGGCGTACTTCAGCAGCCGGACGAGGGCCAGGAGCCCTCCGGAGAAGGCGAGCAGCCCGGCGGTGAAGTCGGTGGCCCGGAAGAGGCCGCCGAGCGGCTGGTCCTGGGCGGCGAGTTCGCTGACGTACGTCTCGATCGGATTGAGGCCCGTGGAGAGGACCACTTCGAGCACCCACGCGGTGTAGGCGGCCGCGGCGAGACCGATCAGGGTGGCGACCGGCCAGGCGGTCCGCGGCGAGAGTCCATGTGGGGACATAGTGTGACTAATCCTAAGCAGACGCGGGGTCGGTCCTCCGATCGGATACCCACCCCCGGTAGGGTTCCCGCCATGACGCGCAGTGCTCGGCGAGCCGCCCCGGGGTCCCGGTTGCCGCTGCTCGCCGCGCTGCTGCTGGGCATCGTCACCATGCACACCCTGGGCCATCCGACTGAGTCCCACGCCATGCAAGACGTGTCCCCGGCCCACTCCGTTGCCTCGGCGGGACGCCCCGCCCCGGCAGGGCACGGTGGCACGCGCCACACCTCGGCCCCGGCCACCGGCGCACCCTCCCCCACGGTCCCCGTGTGGGGGTACGCGATGCCCGCGACCGAGATGGACCCCACGTCGGTCTGCCTCGCCGTGCTCGCGGGGCTCGTCGTCCTGCTCGTCGGCACCGGCCGGACCGGATCCCGTCGCGCCGCGCCGCTCGGGGGCGCGGCCCGCATACCGGTCCGGTCCGGCGGTGGTCCGGACCCGCCCTCGCCCCGCGAGCTCCTCACCCGGCTGGCGGTCCTGCGGGCGTAGGCCGACGCCGCCGCCCCCGCATGCCCGCGCATGCCCGGGGCGGCGCCGAACCGTGCCCATGCATCCGTAACACCACACCCATGAGGTGCTCCCATGCGCTCTCTTCCCACCCGTCGCACCCTGCTCGGCGCATCCGCGGCCGTCCTCGGCTCAGGGCTGCTCACCTCCTGCGCCGGATCCTCCGGCTCCGCGGGATCCACCGGGTCCGCCGGGTCCGCCGGGTCCGCCGGCACCGGCCACGGCTCGATGAACCACGGCGGCTCCGCCGCCGATGCGCCCGAGGGGTACGTGGACCCGGCCGGGCCCGAGGTGCAGGCCGCCGAGGCCGCCCGCAAGGCCACCGGCCCGCTCACCGAGGTCAAGGTGACCGCCACCGCCACCCCGCTCGACCTCGGCGCCGGCATCACCGTCCGCTCGTGGGCGTACGGGGACAAGCTGCCGGGCCAGGAGGTCCGGGCCACCGCGGGCGGCACGCTCGCCCTCACCCTCGCCAACAACCTCCCCGAGGCCACCTCCCTGCACTGGCACGGCCTCGCGCTGCGCAACGACATGGACGGGGTCCCGGGGCTGACCCAGCGGGACATCGCCCCGGGCGGGTCCTTCCCGTACAGGTTCGCCGTCCCGAACCCGGGCACGTACTGGTTCCACCCGCACACCGGGGTCCAGCAGGACCGCGGCCTGTACGGCCCGCTCGTCATCGAGGACCCCAAGGAGCCCCTCTCCTACGACAAGGAGTGGGTGGTGGTCCTGGACGACTGGATCGACGGGGTGGACGGAGCCACCCCTGACGCCGTCCTCGCCGAGCTCCGCAAGGGCATGAACGGCAACGGCGGAGCCCACGCGGCCCACGGCCGGAGCCCCTCCCCCTCCTCCTCCCCCTCCTCCGCCCCCTCCCACTCCCCCTCCTCCTCCCCCTCTCCCTCCGCCGGCGGCACCAAGAAGCGCTCCTACGTCGCCATGGGCGGCCACAGCGACTACCTCGGCGGGGACGCGGGCGACGTCGTCTACGCGTACTACCTGATCAACGGGCGGGTGGCGGACGACCCTTCGGTGCTCACGGCCAAGCCCGGCGACCGGATCCGGCTGCGCATCATCAACGCCGGCGGGGACACCGCCTTCCGGATCGCCCTCGGCGACCACGAACTGACGGTCACCCACACCGACGGCTACCCGGTGGAGCAGACGACGACGGGGTCACTGCTGCTGGGCATGGGCGAGCGGTACGACGTCCTGGTCACCGCCAAGGACGGGGTGTTCCCCCTCACCGCACTGGCCGAGGGCAAGGAGGGCTCGGCGCTCGCGGTGCTGCGCACCGGGTCCGGGACGGCGCCCACGGCCTCGACCCGGCCGGCCGAACTGGACGCGCCGCCGCTGATGGCGGACGCGCTGAGGGCTGCCGAATCGGCCGCACTGGCCCCGCGCGACCCGGACCGTACGGTGCAGCTCCGGCTCACCGGCTCCATGACCAACTACAACTGGGCCTTCGACGGCAAGCCGTACACGCCCGACCAGCGGCACCCGGTGAAGGCGGGCGAGCGGGTCCGGCTGGAGTTCCGCAACGCGACCCCGATGTGGCACCCGGTACACCTGCACGGGCACACCTTCGCGCTGGGCGGGCAGGAGGGCGGGCCGCGCAAGGACACCGCGATCCTCCTGCCGGGGCGCAGGCTGACGGTGGACTTCGACGCGGACAACCCCGGGCTGTGGATGACGCACTGCCACAACGTCTACCACTCGGAGTCCGGGATGATGACGGTGCTCGGCTACCAGCTGTAGGTCACGGCCTCCCCGCCCGGCCTCCGGGGCCGGGCGGGAATTCGGGTGGGCCCCGGGCGCGGGCATGGCACCCTTGCGGTGATCACGACTGCAGCGACAAAAGGACGATCCCGCCGGTATGAGCACCCCGCCGAACCCGCCCAGCACTCCTGTCGGTCCGCCGACCGAGCCGACGGGCACCCCGACACCCGAGACGGACTCCATACCGGCGCCCGCGTCCGCACAGCCGCTCTCGCTGGAGAAGACCCCGGCCGCCCCGGCGCCCCCCGAGGCGCCGCAGACCCCCGAGGCGCCGCAGACCCCCGAGACTCCGACGGCCCCCGAGGCCCCGGCGACAGTCCAGGCCCCCGAGGCCCCCGAGGCCCCCGAGGCCCCGGCGCCTGCCGCGGCCGCCCCGGAGCCGGTTCCCGTGCCGTCGGCCTTCGCCCCGCCGACCCCGCCGACCCCGCCGGCGCCCGCGCCCGCCCCTGCGGCCGCAGGCTTCGGCGCACCCGGGGGCCCCGGCGCACCCGGCGCACCCGGCCACCCGTGGGGTGAGCCCACCCCCGGCTTCCCCGGAGCCCAGTACCCCGCGTACCCGCAGGCCACCCCGGCCAGCAACGGCCTGGCGGTCGCCGCCGTGATCACCGGCGGCTTCGGCATCTTCCTGGGCGTCATCCCGTTCCTCTTCTGGGCCGGCACCATGGTCGCCGCCGTCGGCGTGGGCCTCGGCATCAGCGGTATCGCCCGCGCCAACAAGGGCGCCCCGAACAAGTCGATGGCCGTCGTCGGCACCGTTCTCGCCGTGCTCGGCCTGCTCTCCTCGGTCGGCGGCTTCTTCCTCACCGTCCTGGTCGTCGACCGGGCCGACAGCCGGATCGACCGGCAGATCGAGGAGGACTGGGGGCCGGACGGGCACTACCCCGACAGTGAGCCCTGGCCTTCCAAGTCCCCTTCGCCCACCCAGGTCCCCGGCCTGACCAGCGCGCTGCCGTTCGGCGAGACCTTCACCTACCCGAACGGCGTCAAGGTGAGCCTGTCGGTTCCGACGAAGTACGAGGCGCAGAACAAGTACTCCCGCGAGCGGATCAAGAACGCGGTCCAGCTCACCGTCACCATCACCAACGGCTCGTCCGCGCCGCACGAAGTGATCTACGCCGTGCCCAACGTCCGCGACGACCACGGCATGGCCGCCGAGATGGTCTACGACTCCGGCAGCGTGCCGAAGATGATCAGGGGCTCGATCCTGCCGGGCGAAACCGCCAGCGGGATCGTGGCCTTCGAGGTCCCCGAGGGCACCAAGAGCATCACCGCGGACATCTCCGCCGGAACCAGACTCGACGACGTGAAGTACGCGGGCCCGATCGGCTGACGGGACGTCATCACGCAGGAAACAGGCGGGGCCCAGGACATCGCGTCAGAAAGACGATTACACTGGGCCCGTGCCTCAACTTCGACTCGCTCTGAATCAGATCGACTCGCACGTCGGCGACATCGCCGCCAACGCCGACTCGGTCGTCCACTGGACCCGGCACTCCGCCGAGCAGGGCGCCCACCTGGTGGCGTTCCCGGAGATGATGCTGACCGGGTACCCCGTCGAGGACCTCGCCCTGCGCGGATCCTTCGTGGAGGCCTCCCGTAGCGCGCTGCGCGAGCTCGCGGAGCGGCTCGCGGCCGAGGGCCTCGGCGAGCTGCCGGTCGTCGTCGGCTACCTCGACCGCACCGAGCGGGCCACGCCCCGCCTGGGCCGCCCGGCCGGCTCCCCCGAGAACGCGGCCGCCGTGCTGCACCGCGGACAGGTCGTCCTGCGCTTCGCCAAGCACCACCTCCCCAACTACGGCGTGTTCGACGAGTTCCGGTACTTCGTGCCGGGCGACACGCAGCCGGTGATCCGGGTGGGCGGGGTCGACGTGGCCCTGGCCATCTGCGAGGACCTCTGGCAGGAGGGCGGCCGGGTCCCGGCCACCCGCTCCGCCGGGGCAGGGCTGCTGATCTCCGTGAACGCGTCCCCGTACGAGCGCAACAAGGACGACCTGCGCCTCGAACTGGTCCGGAAGCGGGCCCAGGAGGCCGGCTGCACCCTCGCCTACCTGGCGATGATCGGCGGCCAGGACGAGCTGGTCTTCGACGGCGACTCGATCGTCGTCGACGCCGACGGGCAGGTCATCGCCCGCGCCCCGCAGTTCTCCGAGGGCTGCGTCCTGGTCGACCTCGACCTGCCGGCCGCCCGGGCCGACGCGCCCGAGGGCGTGGTGGACGACGGACTGCGCATCGAGCGCGTGATCCTCTCCGAGGAGCCCGTGGAGCCGTACGAGCCGGTGGTCACCGGCGGTTACGCCGACCGGCTCGACGACGACGAGGAGGTCTACGACGCGCTGGTCGTGGGACTGCGCGCCTACGTCAAGAAGAACGGGTTCCGCTCCGTCCTGATCGGGCTCTCCGGCGGCATCGACTCCGCGCTCGTCGCCGCCATCGCCTGCGACGCGATCGGCGCGCAGAACGTCTACGGCGTCTCGATGCCCTCGAAGTACTCCTCGGACCACTCCCGCAACGACGCGGCCGACCTGGCCGAGCGCACCGGACTGAACTTCCGGACCGTCTCCATCGAGCCGATGTTCGACGCCTACATGGCCTCGCTGGGCCTGACCGGCCTGGCCGAGGAGAACCTCCAGTCCCGGCTGCGCGGCACCCTGCTGATGGCGCTGTCCAACCAGGAGGGCCACATCGTGCTGGCCCCCGGCAACAAGTCGGAGCTGGCCGTCGGCTACTCCACCCTGTACGGCGATTCGGTGGGCGCGTACGGCCCGATCAAGGACGTCTACAAGTCGGACGTGTTCCGGCTCGCGGAGTACCGCAACCGGGCCGCCGCCGAGCGCGGTGAGGTCCCGCCGATCCCGGAGAACTCGATCGTGAAGCCGCCGAGCGCCGAGCTGCGCCCGGGCCAGGTGGACACGGACTCGTTGCCGGACTACCCGGTGCTCGACGCGGTCCTGGCCATGTACGTGGACCGCGACCAGGGCATGGACGCGATCGTGGCGGCCGGCTTCGACCCGGAGCTGGTGGCCAGGACCCTGCGGATGGTGGACACGGCGGAGTACAAGCGCCGCCAGTACCCGCCGGGCACGAAGATCTCCGCGAAGGGCTTCGGCAAGGACCGTCGGCTGCCCATCACGAACGGCTGGCGCGAGCGGGCGTAGCCGCGGCCGTGCGAAGGCCCCGGCCGCTCTCTCCGAGGGGAGTGGCCGGGGCCTTCGCGTACCCGCGTCCGTCAGGGCTTCACGGTGACCCGGGCGGCGACGGGAAGGTGGTCGCTGCCGGTGCGGGGCAGGGTCCAGGAGGCCTCCGGCCGGATTCCGCGGACCATGATCTGGTCGATCCGGGCCATCGGGAACTCCGCCGGCCAGCTGAAGCCGAAGCCGTCGCCCGCCGCGCCCTGGGTGGAGCGCATCTGCGAGGTGACCTCGGAGAGGGCGCGGTCGTTCATGGTTCCGTTGAGGTCGCCGAGCAGGATGACCTTCTTCAGCGGCTCGGAGGCGAGCGCGGCGCCCAGCGCGTCGGCGCTGTCGTCGCGCTGGTTGGCGGTGAAGCCGGCGTTCAGCTTGACCCGGACGGAGGGCAGGTGGGCGACGAAGGCGGCGACCTCCCCCTGGGGGGTGGCGACGGTGGCGCGCATGGCCCGGGTCCAGCCCATCCGGATGTCGACGGGCGCGCTCGCGCTGAGCGGGTACTTGCTCCACAGGCCGACGGTGCCCTCGACGGAGTGGTGCTTGTACGTGGCCGCGAGGGCCTTCTCGTAGACGGGGACGGCGCTGCCCTTGAGCTCGGTCAGGGCCAGGACGTCGGCCCCCGACCGGGCCACCGACTCGGCGGTGCCGCGCGGGTCGGGGTTGTCGGCGTCGACGTTGTGGGTGGCCACCACCAGGTTGCCGCCGGAGCCGGACTTGTCGCTGACCAGGCCACCGAAGAGGTTCGCCCAGACGGCGGCCGTCAGCAGTATCGCGAGGAGCGCGGTGGCGGACTTGCGGTACACGGCCCCGGCCAGCAGGAGCGGCACGGCCAGGCCCAGCCAGGGCAGGAAGGTCTCGGTGAGGCTGCCGAGGTTGCCCACCTGGTTGGGCAGATCCGCGTGGAAGATCATGACGAGCGAGATCAGTGCGGCGATCGCGGCGAGGATCAAGCCCCGCCGCCAGATTCCGGGGTCCTTGCGCAGTGCGGTCAGCCGGCGCCGGAGGTGGGTTCCGGAGGGCTCGGGCTCCGAGCCGCCGTTCCCCGACTCCGTCATGTACGCCTGTGCCATACCACTGCCCTCACTGCCGTGCTCGCGCTCCGTCCCCGCCCCTTGACCCTAGGCGATGAACCGCAGCCTTCCGTGCCGTACGTCACGACCGCCGGTCACGGTCGTACGTCCGGGAGGACGAACGGCCGTGCACAGGGGGTTCCGCTTGTCACGAAACGCGCACATTGGATCCCGTGGCCAGGCTCGCACCACCGAGCACTTCCGCCTTTGCCCGCGCGGATGCCACCATGGGGGGTGAGTCCGGGGACGTCGTAAGGGCGCCTCGAGATGACACAAGGAGCAGTTGCAATGACGCATGCCGTTTCGCCTGCCCGCGAACCCGCAGCAGCATCTCCGTCGGCCTCCCCCACCCTGTACGGAGGCACGGGCACCCGGCGCATCACCGTCCGCGACCTGACCCTCGCCAAGGAACGCGGCGAGAAGTGGCCCATGCTCACGGCCTACGACGCGATGACCGCGTCCGTCTTCGACGAGGCCGGCATCCCGGTCATCCTCGTCGGCGACTCCATGGGCAACTGCCACCTCGGCTACGACTCCACCGTCCCGGTGACGATGGACCAGATGACCATGCTCTCGGCGGCCGTCGTACGCGGCACGAGCCGTGCGCTGGTCATCGGCGACATGCCGTTCGGCTCGTACCAGGAAGGCGCGGTGCAGGCCCTGCGCAGCGCCACCCGTCTGGTCAAGGAGGCCGGGGTCGGCGCGGTGAAGCTGGAGGGCGGCGAGCGCTCGCTGGCCCAGACCGAGCTGATCGTGCAGTCCGGCATCCCCGTCATGTCCCACCTGGGTCTGACCCCGCAGTCCGTCAACGCCATGGGCTACCGGGTCCAGGGCCGCGGCGACGAGGCCGCGCACCAGCTGCTGCGCGACGCGAAGGCGGCGCAGGACGCGGGCGCGTTCGCGGTGGTGCTGGAGCTCGTCCCGGCCGAGCTGGCCGCCGAGGTCACCCGGTCCCTGCACATCCCGACGGTCGGCATCGGCGCGGGCGCGGAGTGCGACGCGCAGGTGCTGGTGTGGACCGACATGATGGGCCTGACCGGCGGGAAGATGCCGAAGTTCGTCAAGCAGTACGCGAAGCTCCGCGAGACCATGACGGGCGCGGCGCGGGCGTTCGCCGAGGACGTGGTCGGCGGAACGTTCCCGCAGGCGGAGCACGCCTTCCACTGATGCGGTGAGCAACGGCCCGACAGCCCGCCGACCGCGTGTCGGCGGGCTGTCGTACGTTTGTCGGTCGGCTGTCGGTGCTTTGTCAGTGGCGGCTGGTCCCATGAGGGCATGACGCGAAACGACAACAAGCCCAACGCCGTGGAGGTACGGGGGCTGGTCAAGCACTACGGCGAGACCAAGGCCCTCGACGGTGTCGACCTGGGCGTACGGGAGGGCACGGTCCTCGGGGTCCTCGGCCCCAACGGCGCCGGCAAGACCACGCTCGTCCGCTGCCTCTCCACCCTGATCACCCCGGACGCCGGCACCGCGGTCGTCGCCGGCTTCGACGTGGTCCGCCAGCCGCGGCAGCTGCGCCGCACCATCGGCCTCACCGGCCAGTACGCCTCGGTCGACGAGAAGCTCTCCGGCTGGGAGAACCTCTACATGATCGGGCGGCTGCTCGACCTCTCCCGCAAGGACGCCCGCCGGCGCGCGGACGAGATGCTGGAGCGGTTCTCCCTGACCGAGGCGGCCAAGAAGGCCGCCATGAACTACTCCGGCGGTATGCGCCGCCGGCTCGACCTCGCCGCCTCCCTGATCGGCAACCCGGCCGTGCTCTACCTGGACGAGCCGACCACCGGTCTCGACCCCCGCACCCGCAACGAGGTGTGGGACGAGGTCCAGCGCTTGGTCGCCGAGGGCGCCACCGTACTGCTCACCACCCAGTACATGGAGGAGGCCGAGCAGCTCGCCAGCGAGCTGACGGTCATCGACCGCGGCAAGGTCATCGCCAACGGCAAGGTCGACGAGCTGAAGGCGCGCGTCGGCGGCCGCACCCTGAAGATCCGCCCCGTGGCCGCCTCGGACCTGCCGGGGATGGCCCGCTCGCTGGCCGAGGCCGGACTCGACGGCGTCGCCGGCAGCCAGGCCGTACCGGACGAGGGCGTGCTGCTGGTCCCGATCCTGAGCGACGAGCAGCTGACGGCCGTCGTCGGTCTGCTGGCCGCCCGCGGGTACGCGATCGCCGACCTCGGCACCTACCTGCCCAGCCTCGACGAGGTGTTCCTGTCCATCACCGGCCAGAAGCCCACCTCCGCCGAGGACTCCGTTCCCACCGAGAAGACCGAGGAGGTCGCGGCATGAGCACCGTAACCACGACGAAGCCCGCTCCCACCGCCTCCGGTCCTGCTCCGGTGGACGGCCGGTCCGGCGAGGGCCGGATCGGGCTGCGCGCCAACCTGCGGCACATCGGCGCGCTGGTGCGCCGCAACGCCCTGCAGATCAAGCAGGACCCCGAGTCGATGTTCGACGTCCTGTTCATGCCGATCATCTTCACGCTGCTGTTCGTGTTCGTCTTCGGCGGCGCCGTCTCCGGCAAGGGCAACCAGAGCGAGTACGTCAGCTACCTGGTCCCGGGCCTGATGGCCATGATGGGCATGAACATCGCCATGGCGGTGGGCACCGGGGTCAACGACGACTTCAAGAAGGGCGTGATGGACCGGTTCCGGTCCATGCCGATCGCCCGGTCGTCCGTACTCCTCGCGAAGATCGTGGTCGAGATCGGCCGGATGCTCGTCGCCATCACGATCCTGCTGGGCATGGGCTTCATCCTGGGCCTGTCCATCAAGGGCTCGATCGTGGACCTGTTCCTGTCCATCGGCCTGTCGGTCGTCTTCGGCGCCTCGCTCATGTGGATCTTCATCCTGCTGGGCCTGACCCTGAGCTCCGCGCAGGCCGTCCAGGGCATGGCCATGATGGTCCTCATGCCGCTCCAGTTCGGCAGCTCCATCTTCGCCATGCCGTCCACGATGCCGGGCTGGCTGCAGACCTTCACGGACTACAACCCGCTGTCCAACCTGGCCGACGCGGCCCGGGCCCTGATCAACGGGACGCCCGTGGGCGACTCGGTGTGGATGACCCTGGCCTGGTCGGTCGCCATCACCGCGGTCACCATGCCGCTCGCGGTACGGAAGTTCCGCCAGAAGACCTGATCCGCGGACCGATCCGTTCGGATCGCGTCCCGGACGGGCACCGGCCGGGGGCCGGGTCAGATGAGGGCGGTGGCCTCCTCCAGGGAGAGGCCACCGCCTTCGGCGTACGCCTTCTCGTAGACGGCGTCGCCCAGCGCCGCCCGGGCCAGCTCCTGCGCGCGGGCGTGGTCCTCGCGCTCCGTCGTGACCGGGAAGTGCGCGGGCGGCAGCTGCGCCCGGTAGGCGCCCAGCAGCCTGGCGGCGTCGTACTCCCGGCGCGGGCCGCCGAGCGAGACCAGCGAGAGGGCGGCCGTCAGCAGGTGGACCGCAGGCATCTGCGGGGCCACCATCCGCGACATCGGGTCCAGGGCGGTGTCCATGGCCTGGCGCAGCCGGTCGAGGGCCTCCTCGTACAGCCCCTGCCGGTTGTCCAGCCAGGCCATCGTGCCGAGCAGGAAGCCGTCGAAGATGGCGAACGCGCCGAAGGCGAACTCGTCCCGCAGGAGCTGCAGCTGGGCGCGCGCCTCGGAGATCCGGCCCGTGCGGCCGAGGATGCCCGCGAGGAACATCCGGGCGGCGGGCATGGCCTCGTTGCCGTACCGCTGCACCGTCGCGGTGATCTCCGTGAGGATCTGCTCGGCCTCCTCGATCCGGCCGGCCTCGGTCAGCGTCCCGGCCATCCGTACGCGCAGCACCGTCACCTGGGCCATGGCGCCGAGGCGTTCGGCGTAGGCGATCGCCTCCTGGTAGTCGCGGGCGGCCAGTGCGTACTCGCCGCGCTTCTCCCGGGCCTCGGCGCGGGCGGACAGCGCCTCGGCGCAGCCCCAGGCGTCGCCGAGTTCGCGGAACAGGGCCAGGCTCTCGTCGGCGTCGCGCGAGGCGTCCCCGGCCCAGTCGGCCCGGTTCGCGAGGATGTTGGCGCGCAGCTGGAGTCCGGAGGCCAGCTCCCAGCGGTAGCCGAGCTCGCGGGCGGTCTCGACGGTCGCGTCGACGACCCGCTGGAGCAGTCCGGGGTCCCCGGCGATCATGACGGCGTAGATCCACAGGGAGGCGGGGGTCCGGCAGGTCTGCGGCAGTCCGGGGCGGTAGGTGGCGAGGACCCCGTCGATCAGGGCGCGGACCGAGGGGGTGTTCCAGGTCTCGTTGGTCTGGTCGCGTGAGGCCAGCAGGACGAGGTTGAGGGCGCGCCAGCCCTCGGTGCGCGTTTCGCCGGAGTAGGGCGGCGGCGTGTCGACGAGCCGTTCGTAGACGGGCTCGGCAGCGACGAAGGGCGGCTCGAAGGGGTTGGGGCCGAGGGCGGCGGTGGCCTCGGACCAGTGCCGGGATTCGGAGCGCAGGTCGTGCATGTGCCAGTACCAGCCGAGCGAGTGGACCAGGCACAGGGCTTCGTCGGCGTCGCGTACGGCGACGGCCCGGCGCAGGGCGGTACGCAGGTTCTCGTACTCGGTGGCGAGCCGGTCGGCGGCCGCCCGCTGGCCGTGGCCGCGCAGCAGCGGCTCGGTGGTGCGGGCGAGCTCGCGGTAGTGGACGAGGTGGCGGTGCTCGGTGGCCTCGCGGTCGCCGGCGGTCTCGGCGAGGCGTTCGGCGGCGTACTCGCCGACCGTCTCCAGCAGGCGGTAGCGCATGCCGAGGCCGTCGGGTCCGGGGGCGGCCACGACGAGGGACTTGTCGACGAGGGAGCCGAGGACGTCGGCGGGGTCGTACGGGGCCACGTCCGAGGGGTCGGCGCAGACGGCCTCGGCGGCGGCGAGGTCGCAGCCGCCGGCGAAGACGGACAGCCGGCGCAGGACGGTCCGTTCGGCCTCGTCGAGCAGGTCCCAGGACCAGTCGACGACCGCGCGCAGGGTCTGCTGGCGGGGCAGGACGGTACGGGCGCCGCTGGTCAGGAGCCGGAAGCGGTCGTCGAGGCGGTCGGCGATCTGGCGCGGGGTGAGCAGCCGCAGCCGGGCGGCGGCCAGCTCGATGGCGAGCGGCAGACCGTCGAGGCGGCGGCAGATCTCGGCGGCCGCGGCCGGGTCCTCCTCGATGGTGAACCCGGCGCGGGCGGCGGCCCCGCGGTCGCCGAGCAGCCGCAGCGCGATCGGGTCGGGCAGCGGTTCCACCGGGCGCAGGGACTCCCCCGGGACGCCGAGGGGTTCGCGGCTGGTGGCCAGGATCCGGACGTCGGGGCAGTGCGTGAGGAGGCGTTCCGCGAGGGCGGCGGCCGCGCCGATGACGTGCTCGCAGTTGTCGAGCAGCAGCAGGAGCCGGCGCCGTGCGCAGTGCTCGGCGAGCCGGTCGAGGGGGTCGTCCCCGGCGCGTTCGGTGAAGGCGCGCAGTTCCTCGGCGGCGGCGCCGCGCAGCTTGGTCTCCCGGGCCCCGAGCGCGGCGAGGGTGGCTTCGGCGACATCCTCCGGGTCGTCGACGGGAGCGAGTTCCACGAGCCAGACCCCGTCGGGCCAGGCGCTCTCGTCCTGGGCCTCGGCGGCCTCCTGGGACAGCCGCGTCTTGCCGGCGCCGCCGGGCCCGAGGAGCGTGACGAGGCGGGCCCGCGCGAGGTCGTCCCCGATGACGCGGATGTCGTCCTCACGGCCGACGAAGGTGGTCAGGCGCGCCCGCAGATTTCCCGCGGACGCGGGGGCCGCCTGGGGCACGGCGGCGGCGGGCACGGCGGTGGCGGGCACGACAGCGGCGGCGGCAGGAGCGGCGGCAGCGGCAGCGGCAGCGGCAGGAGCGGTCGGCGGGTGCGTGTCCGAGGTCAGCAGTTCGGCGTGCAGGGCCCGCAGTTCCGGGCCCGGGTCCGTGCCCAACCGGTCGGACAGCTCCCGGCGGAGGCTGTCGTACTCGGCCAGTGCCTCCGCCGGGCGGCCCGCGTCGCGCAGGGCCCGGATGCGCAGGGTGTGCAACGGCTCGTCCAGCGGCTGCTGCGCGCACAGCGCGGTCAGCTCCGGCAGGCACCGCTCCGCCTCGCCCATGGCCAGGGCCGCCGCGATCCGCCCCCGGCGCGCGTCCATCCGTACGGCCTCCCAGCGCGCGGCCTCCGCGGCCGGGTCCGGCAGGTCGGCGAGGGCCGGCCCGCGCCACAGGGCGAGGGCCTCCTCGTACAGGGCCGCCGCCTCGGCCGGGTCCGGCGCCCGGCCTGCGGCCCCGGCCAGCCGCTCGAAGCGGTACAGGTCGATGTCCTCGCGCTCGGCGGCCAGCTGGTAGCCGCCCTCCGCGGAGCGCACGGCCGGGTGCCCGAGCGCCCGCCGCAGCCGGGCGACCAGCGCCTGCAGGGCCGCCATCGCATCGGCCGGCGGATCGCCGTCCCACACCTCGGCGACGAGCAGCCGGGCGGGCACCACCCGCCCCGGCCGCAGCGCGAGCGCTGTCAGGAGCGCCCGAAGGCGCGCTCCGCCGACGGCCACGGGGGTCCCGTCGTCGTGGTGGGCCTGGGCGGTTCCGAGGATCGCGTAACGCACCGGCCCATTGTCCCCGCACCCGGCACCGGACCCGCACCCTTTTCCGTCCGGCCTGCGGGATAGGTTTCCCGGCATGGGTCATCAGGGCAGCCGCGGCGAGCGGCGCATCAGTTCGGTATTCCTCGGCATCTTCGCGATCATGGCTGTCACGGGCTGGGCGGTGTGGACGGGGTACGCGGCGAGCCCCGGACTCGCCGTTTTCCTCTTCGTGACGTCGGCGTGGATCGTCTCCCTGTGCCTGCACGAGTACGCGCATGCCCGCACCGCCCTGCACGGCGGTGACCTCACGGTGGGCGCCAAGGGCTACCTGACGCTGAATCCGCTCAAGTACACGCACGCGCTGCTCAGCATCGTGCTGCCGGTGATCTTCGTGATCCTGGGCGGCATCGGCCTGCCCGGCGGCGCGGTGTTCATCGAGCGCAACCGGATCCAGGGCCGCTGGAAGCACAGCCTCATCTCGGCGGCGGGCCCGCTGACCAACGTGGCCTTCGCCGTGGTGTGCACGGCCCCGTTCTGGCTGGACGCCCTCGACGGGGTGCCCCTGGCGTTCCGCTACGCGCTCGCCTTCCTCGCCATGCTGCAGGTCTCGGCGGCGATCTTGAACTTCCTGCCGGTACCGGGCCTGGACGGCTACGGGGTCATCGAGCCCTGGCTGTCGTACCGGGTGCGCCGCGAGATGGAGCCGCTGGCGCAGTTCGGCCTGCTGGCCGTGTTCGCGCTGCTGTGGATCCCGGGGGTCAACGCGTTCTTCTTCGGCGCGGTGGACGGCCTGATGTCGGCGCTCGGCGTCTCGGACCTGGAAACGTACTGCGGCCGTGACCTCTACAGCTTCTGGCGGGACACCGACGGCTTCTGCGCCGTCCCGCAGGACTGACGGCCCGGCGCCGGGCGAAGACCGCGGCGGCCCCGGCGGGCAACCTCCGCAAGCGGGGTGCGAACCCGCTGGACCCCGCGAACGCCCCCCACCTGGCCGCCCCGGCCGACGGCGGGCGGTCGACGACCCGGTGGCCCATGCCCCCGGCGGGGGAACATCCACCGGTTCGACAACGACGCGCGGTCGACGGCCTCCTGGGCCGACTACGACCTGCTCGCCCCGGGCCGGGCGCAGGGTACGGACTTCCTCATGGCGTCGCCGACCCCGTGGGCGGATTCGGCCCGGCCGTCTGACCAGCCAGGGCAGTTCCTAGACGGCGTTGCGCGCGGCTGAGGCCTTCTCGGCCTTCGCCTTGCGCAGGTAGTACCAGGCCATGTTGGACGTGAGGCCGGCCAGCAGCACCCAGACGATCCCGAGGAAGCTGCCCTCGACGAAGGCGACGACGGCCGCGGCCACCGCACAGGCGCAGACGACAATGGCGAAGACGGCAAGGCGGGGCATGGGAAGAGCTCCTCGAAAACACTGAACGGGGCCGAGCTCCTCCAGTGTCCCCCATGCCCCGCAGTGCTGCCGTAAGGGCGCCCGCCGATCACGTCCGGTTCGTTTCCGGCTTCACCTGATCTCCTGCACCCCGTGGCGCTAGGTTCGGCGGGTACGCGCCGGATCCGGGCGTGACAGAACGAACAGCCCGGCCTGCTCGGCCCGCGACGGACGACGCCGGGCGTGTGGGGGGAGCACGTATGCAGGAGATCTCCAAGGGCGCGAACGTCAGCCTGACCGCCCTCAGCGAGGACGCCGGGGCGGTCGTCGTGAGCCTGGGCTGGACCAGCGCCACCGGAGCCGGCGATGCCGATGTCTCCGTGCTGCTCCTGGACGAGAACGGCAAGATCCGCAGCGAGAACGACTTCTACTTCTACAACCACCCCGCCGCCGCGGACGGGAGCGTCCAGCTCCTCGGCAAGACGCCGACCTCGAACGGCGACGAGGACCGCATCAGTGTGGACCTCACCGCCGTTCCCGAGGACGTGGCGCGGATCGTGGTGGCGGCCAGCCAGTACGGCGGCGCACGCTTCGGAGATCTCGACGATCTGCGGATGACGGTCTCGGACCGGACGGGGGAGCCGCTCGTCGGGTACTCCATCGAGGACGCTGGCGTGGAGACGGCCTTCATCTTCGGTGAGCTGTACCGGCGCGGCGAGGAGTGGAAGTTCCGCGCCGTGGGACAGGGGTACGAGACCGGCCTCACCGGGCTGGCCACGGATTTCGGCATCGAGGTACTGGAGGACACCGAGCCGGCGGCGGCGACGGCCGAGAGCACCGCCGAGAGCACCGCCGAGACCGCCGCCGTGCCCGCGCCGCCGGAGGAGGGCGAGGCGACCGCCGTCCCGGCCGAGGCGACCGCGACGGCGCCCGAGGCCCCGGCGGCGGAGGCGGCTGCGTCGGAGGCGGCTGCGGCGAGCGCCACCGTGCCCGCCCAGACCCGCGGCCGCGCACCCCGCACGACGAGGAAGAAGGTCACCCTCCCCAAGGTGGCCAAGAAGTCGCTCGCCGAGAACGAGTCCTGGCGCACCGCGCGGCTCTTCCCCGTGCCGTCCCTCAAGAGCGACAAGGAGCGCGAGGTCCGGGCGACCTCCGTCCTGCTCTCCGTCATGGCGCAGGTGCCCGAGCTGGGCCGCCGCCTCACCGCCGGGTTCGGAGCACCCGCCGGCCGCATGCAGACCTTCACCGAGGTCCCCCTCCCCCACGGCGACACCCCGAAGCGGCCGGACGGGGTGATCCGGGTGGAACGCGCGGGCAAGCTGTGGACGGCCCTCGTGGAGACGAAGACGCACGGCAATCCGCTCAAGGACGAGCAGGTCCAGCAGTACATGGACATCGCCGCGCGCCGCGGCTACGAGGCGGTGATCACGCTCTCCAACGACGTGGCACTGGACGGCTCACCCGTGGTCGACGTCAAGATCGACGGGCGGCGCAAGCACAAGGTCAGCCTCTGGCACCTGTCATGGGCGGAGGTGGCCCACCAGGCCCAGATGCTGATCCGCCACGAGGGCGTCGGCAACGCCGCCCACGCCTGGCTCCTCCAGGAGCTCCTGGAGTACCTCCAGCACGAGAACTCGGGCTGCCACGGATTCCAGAACATGGGCCCCGCCTGGGTGCCCGTGCGCAAGGGCATCGAGGACGAGACCATCAGCCCCGACGACGAGCGCGCCGTCGATGTCGTCGAGAGCTGGGAGCGGCTGATCCGCCAGGTCTGCCTGCGCCTCGGCGGCGAGCTGGGACAGAAGGCCCTGCCCGTGCAGCGCACCCGGCGCGACAGCGATCCGCGGACCCGCCGGGCCCTGGCGGCCGCGGCGCTGTGCGCCGACGGGAAGCTCTCCGCCGAGCTGCGCATCGACGGAACGAGTTCCGTCATGGCCGTCACCGCCGATCTGCGGACCGGCAAGGTCCGCACCTCCGTGGACATCCCGGCCCCGGAGGGCTCGTACCCGCTGGCCACGACGAAGCGGCTGCTGCGGGCGCTGGCCGAAGCGCCGGCGGACCTGCACGTCCAGAGCCTGGTGGAGGGCGAGAACGGGCCGCGCGGCACCCTGGAGCGGCTGCGCCCCGAGCCCGGCGATCTGCTGCCCAAGGACGGGGCCGCGCCGACCGGGTTCCGGCTGTCACTGATCAAGGGGATGGGCAACACCCGGGGCAACACGGAGTCCGGTTTCATCCGCGGCGTCGACGCCGCGGTCGACCGCTTCTACCACGGGGTGGTGGCCCACCTGGGCGCCGTCGAGGCGCGCGGCGGCCGCCGCGGTTGATCCCGTTCCCGGCGGTCCGGTCCCTGCGGGCCCGGGCCGCCGGGGGTGGTGTCGGGGACCGGGTCAGAGGTCCGTGACGCGCAGGCCCGCGTGGGCCTTGTAACGGCGGTTGGTGGAGATCAGGTTGGCCACGAGGGACTCGACCTGGTGGGCGTTGCGCAGGCGGCCGGCGAAGACGCCGCGCATGCCCGGGATGCGGGCGGCCAGGGCCTGGACGATGTCCGTGTCGGCACGGACCTCGCCGAGGACCATCACGTCGGTGTCGATCTCGTCGATCGACTCGTCCTGGAGCAGGACGGCCGAGAGGTGGTGGAAGGCGGCGGTGACCCGGGAGTCCGGGAGCAGGGCGGCGGCCTGCTGGGCGGCGCTGCCCTCTTCGACCTGGAGGGCGTAGGCGCCCTGCTTGTCGAAGCCGAGCGGGTTGACGCAGTCCACCACGAGCTTGCCCGCGAGGTCCTCGCGCAGCGCTACGAGGGTCTTGGCGTGGCCCTCCCACGGCACCGCGATGATGACGATGTCGCTGCGGCGCGCGCACTCGGCGTTGTCCGCGCCCTCCACGCCGAGGCCCAGTTCGTCGGCCGCGGTCTGCGCGCGGTCGGCGGCGCGCGAGCCGATGATCACCTTCTGGCCGGCCCTGGCGAGCCGGTAGGCCAGGCCCCGGCCCTGGTCACCGGTGCCGCCGAGGACGCCGACCACGAGGCCGGACACGTCCGGCAGCTCCCACGGGTCCTTGACCGGCGGCTTCTGCGTGTTGTCTGAGGAAGTCATGGGGGCGAGGGTACTGCCGGGTAGCCCACAGTCGAAGGGTGGCGAAGGGGAAGGAACCGCTCCCCGTGTCGCCCGCATGGTGCAGGATGCCGATATGGACGCCGTGAGGGTCGCGCTGCTGCGCGAGGTGCTCGCCGGTACGCAGTGGCCGGGCGCCGCGCGCCGCTTCGCAGGATCGCTGCGCCGGTCCGTCGTACCGGGCGGCGGTCACCTGCTGCTGGTGGGGACCGAGGGCTACGAGCCCTGGCATCTGGCGGCGCACCTGGTGGACGAGGCCGCCTGGTCGGGTCTGCCGGAGCTGGCGCCCACCCTCGTACGCCACCACGTGCGGCCAGGGGAGCCGGCGCACCTGTCGGTGGGGCTGGGCCGGCTGGCGGCGGTCCGGCGCGGGCACACGCTGCTGGTGGTGGCACCCGGGGCACCGGGTGAAGGGCTGCTGGAGCGGGTCCACGACGCGCGGCGCGCGGGGGCGACCGTACTGTCCCTGGACGGCGGGGACCCGGATCTGGGGGCGCTCGCCCACGACGCGCTGTCGGTACCGGCACCGGTGCCGGAGGACGAGATGGATCTGGACACCGTGCAGCACCTGGTCAGCGCGGCGGCCGGGGAGAACACCGTCCCGGTGCGGCGCGGGCCGCGCCGGTTCAGGGACCGGCTGGCGCGGCTGGCCGACCACCTGACCGCGCCGCCGCCCAGCCGCTGGTAGGGGCTACGCCCCGCCCGTGCCGGTGGTGCCCTCTTCGTCCTCGCGGGTCTTGTCGTTCCACTTGGGGTCGTTCTGCCATTCGAGGTTGCGTTCCTGCGCCGTCTCCATGGCGTGGGTCGCCTCCTCCGGGGTGCTGTAGGGCCCGAACCGGTCCTTGGCCGGGCAGTCGGGGCCTTCCTCGACCTTCTTGTGGACCAGGCAGTAGTACCACTCGCCGGGTTTGCCCACCTGACGCTTCTTGAACAGGGCCATCGTCGTCGGGCTCCTCTCATACCGCTCTATCCCGCCATGCTGCCCCATCCCCGCTGGATACACTCGCTCGCATGTCTGGCCAGTCGCTGCTCGTACCAGGCGAGCTCTCTCCCGTCCGTTCCGTTCCCGGAAACATCCGCCGGCCCGAGTACGTGGGCAAGCCCGCACCCACTCCGTACACCGGACCGGAGGTGCAATCGGCCGAGACCATCGAGGCCATGCGCATCGCCGGCCGGATCGCCGCCCAGGCGATGGAGGAGGCCGCCAAGCTGATCGCGCCGGGGGTGACCACCGACGAGCTCGACCGGGTCGCCCACGCGTACATGTGCGACCACGGGGCCTACCCCTCGACGCTCGGTTACCGGGGCTTCCCGAAGTCGCTGTGTTCCTCCGTGAACGAGGTCATCTGCCACGGCATCCCCGATTCCACCGTCCTGCGCGACGGCGACATCGTGAACCTCGACGTGACCGCGTACATCGGCGGCGTGCACGGCGACAACAACGCGACCTACCTGTGCGGGGAGGTGGACGAGGAGTCGCGGCTGCTGGTGGAGCGCACCCGGGAGGCGCTGAACCGGGCCGTCAAGGCCGTCAAGCCGGGCCGCCAGATCAACATCATCGGCCGGGTCATCGAGTCGTACGCGAAGCGCTTCGGCTACGGCGTGGTCCGGGACTTCACCGGCCACGGCATCAACTCGTCCTTCCATTCGGGCCTGATCGTCCCGCACTACGACAGCCCGCACGCCACCACCGTCATCGAGCCCGGCATGACCTTCACCATCGAGCCGATGCTGACGCTGGGCACCCACGAGTACGACATGTGGGAGGACGGCTGGACGGTCGTCACGAAGGACCGCAAGCGGACCGCGCAGTTCGAACACACGCTGGTGGTCACGGACTCCGGCGCGGAGATCCTGACCCTCCCCTAGTGCTGTGACCGGGCCCGGTGCATCTGTGCACCGGGCCCGGCCCTGTTCCCGCGGACTCCACGCGGACTCCCGGCGGACTCCCCGCGGGCTACGCGCTGAGCGGGAACTGCTCGCCCAGCTCCCGGAAGACCGCGCCGTTGAAGTCGAAGGCGCGCTTGCACTCGTCGATGATGCGCTGCTTCTCCAGGTCGTCCGCCGCTATGGCGTCCAGCAGCTCGCGGTAGGTCCGCTTGAAGGCCGCCGGGTTGGAGATGTCCGCGAAGACGTAGAACCGGACGCCGTCGCCCTTGCGCTCGAAGCCCCAGGTGCGCTCGGCCTTGTCCCGGATGATCTGGCCGCCGGAGAGGTCGCCCAGGTAGCGGGTGTAGTGGTGGGCGACGTACCCGCCCGGCCACTGCGCCGCGCACTCGGCCACCCGGTCGGCGTACGCACGCGTCGCGGGCAGGGCCACCACGCTCTCACGCCAGTCCGGGCCCACCAGGTGGGCGAGGTCGCGCTCGATCTCGGCGACGCGCATGAGCTCGGGCTGGATGAACGGGCCTGCCACCGGGTCGTCCTTCAGGGATTCGGCCGCGTCCTCCAGGGCCCGGTACACGAACCACAGTTGCTCGGTGTAGCGCGTGTACGCGTCCACGCCGAGCCGTCCACCCAGCAGATCGCTCATGAAGGTCGACGTCTCGGCCTCGGTGTGCTGCTCGTGCGAGGCGACGCGGATGACCGTAGAGAAGGCGTCCAAGGCGGACCTCCAGGAAGAGGAATCAGGCGTGACGGCATCACCGTCACGCCCGATCCTCCTACTTAGGCTTGCCTAAGTCAATGAGTTCCCGACGCCTTGTCGGTAAAAAATCCGGCCCCGCGCCGACGTCAGCTGCCCGAGAGCGCCCAGAGCGCGAGCCACCCGATGAGGACCAGGTGGGGATAGAGGAAGGCCAGGAGGCAGCCGGTGCTCCCCAGCGCGAGGCGCCGCCTGCGCTGCGCGTCCGTCCGGGGCGGGATCCAGGTGAAGGCCACCATCGCCAGCGGCAGGGCGTAGAAAAGGACGAACCCGGGCGGGAAGCCGGGCAGGTACGAGCTCGCCCGGCCGCACCACACGGCCACCGGGGCCAG
The DNA here is from genome assembly GCF_042894785.1 of Streptomyces sp. NPDC001502. NCBI lineage: Bacteria > Bacillati > Actinomycetota > Actinomycetes > Kitasatosporales > Streptomycetaceae > Streptomyces > Streptomyces sp. NPDC001502. The sequence goes on along the minus strand of NZ_JBIAVW010000014.1, from coordinate 50,104 downwards.
TACGGTGAAGAGCACCGCCACCGGCAGCCACCGCTGCCGCTCGTCGGGGCGGCCGGTCACCGAAGTCTTCGTCATGACGCCATTGCACCGCGGCGCCCGCCGGCCGCGTCAGCGCCCGCGTACTCACTTCCTCCCGTACGGGATACTCAGGAGGGCGTGTGTCAGATCCGGTCCGGGGGCGGGGCGAACCGGACGCGGCCGCCGATCTCCACGGTGCCGTCCGGGCCGGGGGCGGTGAGGATCTGGGATCCGGCGCCCTGGGTGATGTTCAGGGCTCGGTTCAGCTGGGCCGTCAGCAGGATCGCCGCCGATCCGGTGGCCTCGTCCTCGGCGATGATCCCGTCGGGGCGGCGCGGGAAGCCCCGGGCCCGCACGCGACCCGCGGCCTCGTCCTCCCAGGCCCAGGCGTACAACCAGCCCTCGCCGGGCGGCGGGGCGGGCAGCGCCTCGACCTCGGCGACGGATCCGTACTGCTCGGTGCGCTTGCCCTCGACCCACTCGGGGCGGGCCGTGATCCAGGTGAACTCCCCGTCGTCGCGGGCCCATACGGATCCGGCGGGCGGCTGGAGCTCCTCTATGTCCAGCAACCACGCGGCCCCGACCAGCGGGTGTCCCGCGAAGGACATGCGCGTGCCGGGGGTGCGGATGTCGACGACCCCGCGCTCGGGGTCGTCGACGAACACCGTCTCGCTGTAGCCGAGTTCGGCGGCCAGGGCCTGCCGCGACGCGTCGTCGGGGCAGGTCCGGCCGTCGCGTACGACACCGAGCAGGTTGCCGAAGCGGCCGTCACCCGCGCAGAAGACCTTCAACACGTCGAGATCGTTCACGCGGGAATTGAAGCACGGCTCAGACCTGGGCCGTACGGCGCCTGCGCGCGAGGTACACCGCGCCCGCGCCGGCCGCGATCACCACGCCGGAGGTGGTGAGCAGGGCCCCGGCCGGGATCTCGGCGCCGGTGTTGGCGAGGTTGCCGCCGACGGAGGAGGAGCCGCCGCCGACGGTGCCGCCCGTACCGCCGGTGGTGCCGCCGGTCGTACCGCCCGTGGTGCCACCCGTGGTGGTGCCGGTTCCGCCGGTGGTGCCGCCGTTCGAGCCGCCCGTCGCGCCGCCGGTCGTCCCACCGGTGCTCGGCAGGGTGGCGTCCTTGTCCACCGCCACGGCGAAGGTGAGCGGGTCGATCGCGTCGCCCGCCTTGTACATGGAGCCGGTGGTGTCGTTGGCGAAGGCGGCCGCACCCTCGGCGGTGAAGACCGCCGGGACGGCGTTCAGCGCCAGGACGCCGTTCTTGGTCTTGTAGTCGGTCTTCGACAGGTCGAGCGTGGCGAAGCGAAGGCCCGTCTTGGTGCCGGAGCCGTTCTTGACGTCCACGTAGAGGGTGCCGGTCTTGCCGGTGGCCTCGACGCGGGGGCTGCCGAAGGTCATGTCGATGCCGTGGGCCGCGTACTGGAAGCGGAGGTTGCCCTCGAAGGAGGCGTTCAGCTTCTGCTTCTTGACGTCGAGGTCGCCCTTGCCGAAGGCGAAGTCGAAGGTGTCGCCGTTCTTGGCGGCGCCGCCGGCCGGGGTGATCGAGCCAGCGCTCAGCACGTACTTGCGGAAGGACTCCTTAACGCCCCACGTCAGCTTGCCGCTGAGTACCTTCTGCGTGTCGTCGGCCGGAGGGGTCGGGTTCTTGGTGGTGTTCTCCGGGATGGGCTCGGGGTCGGGCTTCTTCTCGAACTCCAGCTTCGCGGTGAGCGGGTCGCCCGGCTTGTCCTTGTAGCCCGGCGAACCGAGCACGTCCGCGGCCTCCTGGGTGAGCGTGGTCGCCAGGCCGTTCATCGCCTGACCGGTGAAGGCCACGGTGGCCATCGGCACGTCCTGGGTGGTGGCGCCGCCCTTGGTGACGTCCGCGGTGAGCTTCTTGGTACCGGTGTCGATCCGGATGTCCGAGAGCTTGACCTCGAAGCCGTGTCCGGCCGGCGGGGCGGGCGAGGAGAAGGTGACGCTGCCCTTGAAGGCCGCCTTCACCACGTGCCCGTTGGCCGGCTCGTACGCGCCGGTCGGCTCGACGAAGCGCAGCGTGCCGTCCTCGTTCTGCTTGGCCCCGTCCGCGACGGTGATGGTGCCCTTGGCCATGCCGGTCACGTAGGCGCGGTAGCTCGCGAGCACGCCCCAGTCGAGGGTGCCACCGGTGATCTTCATCGGGTCGGTAGGCGGGCCGCCCGCGGCGGTGGCGGGCAGGGCGAAGGCGGTGGCGCCGAGCGCCGCGGCGGTCAGGACCGCGGCCGCGAGGGAGATCGGGCGTCGGATGGACGACATGGCTGGGTACTCCTGAAGGAACCGGGGGAAGGGGGAGAGGAGGGGGCGCCTACTGGGGTGCGTCGGTCGGGGCGGCCGAGGCGGCTGCCGTACGGCGCTTGCGCACGACCAGGAAGGTGCCGCCGCCGGCCAGGACGAGGACGGCCACGGCGAGGGCGACGAAGAGCCCGGCGTCCGAGGACTCGGCGGCCTTCGCGGCGGGGGCGGGCTCGGCGGACGGCGACGCGGACGCGGGGGCGGGGGCGGGCGAGGCCGTCGAGCCCAGGTCGGGCAGGGCGGGCAGCTGGGCGGTGGAGTCCAGGGCGACGGCGAGCGAGACGGGGTCCATCTCGGTGCCGGCCTTGTACATGGAGTTGAAGGCCTGGGAGCCGCCCTCGGTGAGGGTGGCCGGGGCTTCGGTCAGGGTGGCCAGCTTGCCCTCGGTCTTCAGACCCTTGGCGTCGAACTCCACGAGCGGGACGGCGTTCTTCGTCGCGCCGCCGGCGGTGACGTCCGCGGACAGGACGCCCTTGCCGTTCTCCACCTTCACGCTCATCTTGCCGAGCGTGAGGTCCAGGTGGGCGCCGGTGAACTGGACCGTACCGGCGAAGGCCGCGTCAAGAGTGCCCTTCGCGCCGTCGAACGAGCCCTTGCCCTGCGGGAAGCGGAACAGCGCGCCGCCGTCCTGGGCGCCCTCGGCGAGGGTCCACTTGCCCTGGCCGACCGAGCCGGTGACGTACTCGCGGAAGGTGCGGCGCACCCCCCAGTCGACGGCGGCGTCGGCGAAGGCGCCCGGCGCCTGCGGGGTCTCCGCGGTGGCGCTCGGCTGCGCGGTCGTCGCCGACGGCACGGGCTCGGCGGCCGGGGCGCTCTTGACGTCGGCGGAGAGCGAGACGGGGTCGAGCTGGGTGCCGGCGCCGTAGTAGCCGGCGAAGGCCTTGGCGCCTTCCCCGGTGAGGGTGGCCGGGATGTTCGTGAGGGACAGCGGGCTGGCGCCGCCCTTCATGTTGATGCCGCCGACGCCGAGCGAGGCGAAGGCGACCTGCGACTGGCTGGTGACCGCGCCGCTGTCCTTGGCCTTGCTGGAGACGTCCACGTACAGGGTGCCCTTGCCGCCGGAGATCTTGACGGTCGGGCGGCTGATGGTCATGTCCAGCTCGTAGACGCCGTCGGGCTTCTGGTGGCCCTGGAAGGTCACCCCACCCGAGTAGGAGGCCTCGAAGGTGCCGGAGTCGGGGTCGTAGGAGCCGGCGGCGGAGTGGAAGCGGAAGAGGCTGCCGCCGATGGTGGCCGCGCCACTCTTCAGCTTGAAACCGCCTTTTGCGACCGGACCCGTGACATAACTCTGGAAAGACGATTTGATGCCCCAGTCGAGTCGACCCCCCTGTACGGTGCCCGCCTGGGCGGCGGTCGCCGGGAGCAGAGCGCCCAGCAGGGCCGCCAACAGGGCGACGGCGAACGCACGGACGGGTCTTGTGGGCATGAATGCCCCCTCCTAAGGTCTAGCGGGCAAGGTTAGGCTAACCTAAGCTAACCACGGCCGGATGAACACCCCCCGGTCTCCAGAACCTCAGTCGGACGATCAGGACGGTGCCTTCGTGCCTACGCCCGCCGCGTCACACCGCTTCCCCCGTCTCGCAGTTGCCGTGGCAGCACTGGCACTCGCACTGACGGCCTGCGGAGGTACGGCCACCACCCCGGGCTCATCCGCCCCCACCGCAGCCGCGGTCCCGGACCGGCTGGAACCGCTCCCGGCGCCCCAGCCCGCCCTGCCGGTCACCGTGCCCTCGGTCGACGGCGCCCAGGTCACGGTCACGTCCACGGACCGGGTCGTCCCCCTGAGCGGCAGCCTCAACGAGATCGTCCACACCCTGGGCCTCGGCAAGCAGGTCGTCGCCCGGGACATCACGGCCACCTTCGAACAGGCCGCCCTGCTGCCGGTGGTGACACGTGGACACGACGTCTCCGCGGAGAGCGTCCTGTCCTTGCGCCCGACCCTCGTCATCGCGGAGACCACCAGCGGCCCCGGAGAAGCGATTCAGCAGATCCGCGACGCCGGCGTCCCGGTCCTCGTCATCGCCCCCGCCAAGGGCCTGGACGACGTACCGAAGCGCATCGACGCCGTGGCCGCCGCGCTCGGCGTCAAGGAAGCCGGTACGCAGCTGAACCAGCGCACCGCCGACCGGATCGCCACCGTCCGCAAGGACATCCCGGCCGCCTCCGGCAAGAAGCCCCGGGTGGCCTTCCTCTACCTGCGCGGCACCGCCTCCGTCTACCTGCTGGGCGGTTCGGACTCCGGCGCGGCCTCCCTGCTGGAAGCGGCCGGCGCGGTCGACACCGGCAAGGACTCCGGACTCGGCAAGGACTTCACCCCGATCACCAGCGAGGCCCTGGCGGCCGCCGCGCCCGACGCGATCCTCGTCATGGCCAAGGGCCTCGAATCGGTCGGCGGCATCGACGGCCTGGTGAAGATCCCGGGCGTCGCCCAGACCCCGGCCGGCATGGACCGCCGGGTGGTCACGGTCGACGACGGCGTCCTCCTCAACTACGGCCCCCGCACCGACCAGGTCCTCTCCTCCCTGGTCACCCAGCTCTACGGCCGCCTGCGGTGACCCGCTACGACCCCGAAGCACGGACCGCTCCCGAGGACTCCAGCAAGCCGACAACCGCGGCGGCGCCGCACGGTTCCGAAGGGGACAGGTGTGTGCCGGGGCGATCCCCGCAGGGCACCGAACGCACTGCCGCCGCGCCTTCCGACCCCTCGTCACGTTCGGCGCCCGAGGAGACGCCCCGGCGCACGCCCGGCTCCGGCGGAACCGCCACCCCCGCCGACCCCGCCACCACCACCCCCGCAAAGCCCCGCAACCGCAACGCGAGCGCCAGCGCCAGCGGCAACCGCACCCGCCGACCCGCACTCCTCACCCTCGCCCTCGTCACCACCCTCGCCCTCCTCGCCCTGCTCTCCGCAGGAGTCGGCGCCTACGACATCCCCCTCGCGGACGTCCTCGCCTCCGTCCGGCACCACCTCGGCCTCGGCGGAGCCCCCCTCGACCGGGTCGGCGAGAGCGTGCTGTGGAACGTCCGTCTCCCCCGTGTCGTACTCGCCCTGCTCGTCGGCGCCAGCCTCGGCTGCGCGGGCGCGCTCATGCAGGGCGTCTTCGGCAACCCCCTCGCCGAGCCCGGCGTCATCGGCATCTCGGCCGGCGCCGCCGTCGGCGCGGTCGCCGCCATCGGCCTCGGCCTCAGCTTCTTCGGCAACTGGACCATCACCGTCTGCGCGTTCATCGCCGGCCTGATCACCGTCAGCTCGGTCTACCTCCTCTCCCGCAACGGCGGGAAGACGGAGGTCGTCACCCTCATCCTCACCGGCATCGCCGTCAACTCCTTCGCCGGCGCCCTCATCGGCCTGTTCGTCTTCTTCGCGGACAGCGGTCAGGTCAACCAGATCACCTTCTGGCAGCTCGGCTCCCTCGCCCAGGCCACCTGGCCCAAGGTCCTCGCCGTCCTGCCCTGCGCCGTCGCCGGCCTGCTGATCGCCCCCTTCTACTCCCGCCGCCTCGACCTCCTCGCCCTCGGCGAACGTCCGGCCCGCCACCTCGGCATCGACGTCGAACGGCTGCGTCTCTCGCTCATCCTGGTCGTCGCGCTGCTCACCGCCGCCGCCGTCGCCGTGGCCGGCGTCATCACCTTCATCGGCCTGCTCGTCCCGCACCTGCTGCGCATGGCCAACGGGCCCGGCCACCGCTTCCTGGTCCCCGGTAGCGCCCTCGCCGGCGCCGTCGTCCTCGTCGCGGGCGACCTGGCCGCCCGTACCCTCGCCCAGCCCGCCGAGCTGCCGCTCGGTGTACTGACCGCCCTGATCGGCAGCCCGTTCTTCTTCTGGCTGCTGCGCCGCACCCGCCGCAAGCAAGGAGGCTGGGCGTGACCGACAGACCGAACGGCAAGCCGACGAACCAGCCGACGGACCAGCCGATGAGCAAGCCGACCGACAAGCCGACCGGGCCGCCGGCCAACAGGCTGACCCGGCTGCTCACCCGCTCGCGCAGGACCGTCCCCGCCCGCCCCGCCCGGGGCGACGCGGTCGCCGAAGCCGTGGACCTGCACCTGCGGCTCGGGCAGCGCGAGGTCCTCGCCGGGATCGACCTGACCGCCCGGGCCGGCGAGGTGCTCGCGCTCGTCGGCCCGAACGGCGCCGGCAAGTCCACACTGCTGGGCGCGCTCGCCGCCGACCTGCCCGCCGCCTCCGGCGTGGTCCGGATCGACGGCCGCCCGGTGGGCGACTGGAGCGCCCCGGATCTCGCCCTGCGCCGCTCCGTACTTCCCCAGTCGGCCGCGCTCTCCTTCCCCTTCCCGGTGGAGGACGTCGTACGGATGGGCCGTGCGCCCTGGGCCGGCACGCCCTTCGCCGAGGCCGACGAGGAGGCGGTGGCCGTCGCCATGGCCGCCACCGAGGTCACGGACTTCGCCGCCCGCCCCTTCTCCGCCCTCTCCGGCGGTGAGCGGGCCCGGGTCGCGCTGGCCCGCGTACTGGCCCAGCGGGCCCCGCTGCTGCTGCTCGACGAACCGACCGCCGCCCTCGACCTGCGCCACCAGGAACTCGTGCTGCGCATCTGCCGGGAGCGGGCCGCGGCCGGGGACGCGGTCGTCGTCGTCCTGCACGACCTGGGGCTGGCCGCCGCCTACGCGGACCGGGCCGCCGTCCTGCACGACGGGCGGATCGCCGCGGACGGCCCGCCCGCCGAGGTGTTCGAGGGCGAGCTGCTGAGCCGGGTCTACCGGCAGCCGGTGGAGGTGCTCCCGCACCCGCGCACCGGGGCCCCGCTGGTGGTTCCCGTACGGGCTTGACCTCCGCTTGACCGTGCCATGGGGCTGCCGTGGAGGCCCCGTGACAGGGCCGTGTCCAGGACCCAAACGTATGAGCTGAATCACGGTACGCGGGGGTATGGGTGAGGTAAGCCTCGGTTAAGTTAGGTCCGCCTCATCGGCCTTTCCCTCCTCGGGACGGCCCCCTCGTCCGACGCCAGGAGCCCCCATATGCGCCCCGCTCGCCTCACTGTCATCGCCGCGGCCTCCGTGGCGGCCGCACTGACCGCCGTCACCGGCTGCTCCCAGAAGAGCGACGCGGGCGGCAGCGACGCGATCAAGGTGGCGGCGTCCGACAGCGCCTGCGACGTGTCGAAGACGGAGTTCCCGGCCGGCAAGGTGCAGATCGACGTCGAGAACAAGGGCTCCAAGGTCACCGAGGTCTACGTCCTCTTCCCGGACGCCCGCATCGTGACCGAGCGCGAGAACATCGGCCCCGGCACCAAGGCCTCCATCACCGCCGAGATCAAGGCGGGCGACTACGAGATCGTCTGCAAGCCCGGCATGAAGGGCGACGGCATCTCCAAGAAGGTCAAGGCCACCGGCAAGGGCGGCGCCGAGGAGAAGCGCAGCCCCGAGGCGGACGCCGCCGTCGCCGCGTACCGCGCCTACGTGGTCCAGCAGGCCGAGGAGACCCTCCCCAAGGCGCAGGCCTTCGCGGACGCGGTGAAGGCCGGTGACATCGAGGGCGCGAAGAAGCTCTACGCCGGCTCGCGCATCGGCTGGGAGCGCACCGAGCCGGTCGCCGAGTCCTTCGGCGACATCGACCCGAAGGTCGACGTCCGCGAGGACGGCCTGGAGGCCGGCCAGGACCTGGAGAAGGACTGGACCGGCTGGCACCGCCTGGAGAAGGCCCTGTGGGCCGACAACAAGATCGGCGACCGCGAGAAGCAGCTCGCCGACACCCTGATGACGGACCTCACCGACTGGCAGAAGAAGGTCGGCCAGGCGGAGATCACCCCGACCTCGATCGCCAACGGCGCCAAGGAGCTCCTGGACGAGGTCGCCACCGGCAAGGTCACCGGCGAGGAGGAGCGCTACTCGCGCACCGACCTGGTCGACTTCAAGGCCAACGTCGAGGGTGCGCAGAAGGCGTACGAGCTGCTCAAGCCGATCGCTGCGAAGAACGACCCGGAGCTGGTCAAGCAGCTCGACACCCAGTTCGCGGCCCTGAACACCCTTCTCGACAAGTACCGCGCCGACCAGACCACCTACGAGTTCACCTCGTACGACAAGGTCGGCGAGCCGGAGCGCAAGGAGCTCTCGGACGGCGTGAACGCGCTCGCCGAGCCGCTCTCCAAGCTCGCTGCCGCGGTCACCAAGTAACCGGCGGAGACGGAAGCAGACGGGAGAGGACGATGACCGAGTCGGACTCGGCTGCGCAGCAGCCGCAGCAGCAGCAGTCTCAGCAGCACGGCGACGGCTCGGTGCCGGCCTCCGCCGCCGCGCCCTCACGACGTGCGGTGCTGGGCTGGGGCGGAGCCGGGTTCGCGCTCGGCGCCGCCGCGGCCGGCGGTGCGGTGACGGCCTTCGGCGGCGGCTCGGACATGGTCTCGGCCGCCGCGACCGGGGGCGCCGTGCCGTTCCACGGCGAGCACCAGGCCGGTATCGCGAGCGCCGTGCAGGACCGCCTGCACTTCGCGGCCTTCGACGTGAAGACGAAGGACCGCGAGGAACTGATCAAGCTCCTCAAGGAGTGGACGGTGGCGGCCCGGCTGATGACGGCCGGCCTGCCGGTCGGTGAGGGCGGCTTCGGCGGCCTCCCGGAGGCCCCGCCGGACGACACGGGCGAGGCACTGGGCCTGAAGGCCTCCCGCCTCACCCTGACCATCGGCTTCGGTCCGGGCCTGTTCGCCAAGGACCGGTTCGGGCTGGAGGGCAAGCGCCCCGAGGCACTGGTGGACCTGGAGCTGTTCCCCGGCGACAACCTGGACCCGGCCCGCTCCGGCGGCGACCTCTGCGTCCAGGCCTGCGCCGACGACCCGCAGGTCGCCGTGCACGCGATCCGCCAGCTGGCCCGCATCGGCTTCGGCCGCACCGCCATGCGCTGGTCGCAGCTCGGCTTCGGCAAGACCTCGTCGACCACCCCCGACGAGCAGACCCCGCGCAACATGATGGGCTTCAAGGACGGCACCCGGAACATCTCCGGCACCGACAAGGCCGCCCTGGACAAGCACGTGTGGGTCGGCGCGGGCGACGGCGGCGACTGGCTGACCGGTGGCTCGTACCTGGTGGCGCGCCGGATCCGGATGAACATCGAGACCTGGGACCGCACCCCGCTCCAGGAGCAGGAGGACATCTTCGGCCGTGACAAGGGCGAGGGCGCCCCGGTCGGCAAGTCCAAGGAGCGCGACGAGCCGTTCCTGAAGGCGATGAAGCCGGAGGCGCACGTGCGCCTCGCCCACCCGGACACCAACAACGGTGCGACGATCCTGCGCCGCGGCTACTCCTTCACCGACGGCACGGACGGACTGGGCCGTCTGGACGCGGGCCTGTTCTTCCTCGCCTACCAGCGCGACATACGCAAGGGCTTCATCCCGATCCAGCGCAATCTGGCCCGGTCCGACGTCCTCAACGAATACATCCAGCACGTGGGTTCGGCCGTCTTCGCCGTCCCGCCGGGCGTCCGCGACAAGGACGACTGGTGGGGCCGGACGCTGTTCGCGTAGTCCCCGCCGGAGAGGAACCACCGCCGTGTTCGGCAACTATCTGATCGGCCTGCGCGAGGGGCTGGAGGCCAGCCTGGTCGTCTGCATCCTCGTCGCTTACCTGGTGAAGACCGGGCGCCGGGACGCGCTGCGTCCCGTGTGGCTGGGCATCGCGATCGCCTGCGCGCTCTCCCTCGCCTTCGGCGCGATGCTCGAATTCGGCACCCAGGAGCTGACCTTCGAGGCTCAGGAGCTGCTCGGCGGCACCCTGTCGATCATCTCCGTGGGCCTGGTGACGTGGATGGTCTTCTGGATGAAGCGCACCGCGCGGCATCTGAAGGCCGATCTGCACGGCAAGCTCGACACGGCGCTGGCCATGGGCACCGGGGCACTGGTCGCCACCGCCTTCCTGGCCGTCGGCCGGGAGGGCCTGGAGACGGCCCTGTTCGTGTGGGCGTCGGTACGGGCCAGCGGCGAGGGCTCCTCGGCCCCGCTGATCGGTGTGCTGCTGGGCATCGCCACGGCGATCCTGCTGGGGTACCTCTTCTACCGGGGCACGCTGAAGATCAATCTGGCGAAGTTCTTCCGGTGGACCGGCGCCATGCTGGTGGTCGTCGCCGCGGGCGTGCTCGCGTACGGGGTGCACGACCTCCAGGAGGCGCGCTTCCTGGGCGGCCTGGGCGACAAGGCCTTCGACATCAGCGAGACGATCCCGCCGGACAGCTGGTACGGGACGCTGCTCAAGGGCGTCTTCAACTTCCAGCCCGACCCGACCGTCCTCCAGCTCACGGTCTGGCTGCTGTACCTGGTCCCCGTGCTGACGCTGTTCCTCGTGGACCGCGGCCGCCCGGCGGCCGCGCCGAAGGTGCGGCCCGCGGACTCGGACTCCACGCCCGCCAACTGAGGGCGTCCGGCCGAGCGGCCGCCGCCGGCAGGCTGTGGTGAGGGGCCTTCGGGCCCGTCACCACAGCCTGTCGGTGTTTCCGGGGTGGAGCGGGACGCGGACGCCCGTGAAGGCGGCGCGGTCCCGGCCCGGGTCGTCCGTGAAGAAGGCCGCGAGCACCACCTTGTCGAAGCCGGGGCCGTCGGTGGCCAGGGGATCCTCGGGGGTCCCGCCCACCAGGACCGTGCCGGGCAGCACTGCGAAGCCGGCCGCCTCGTAGAAGGCCGCCAGGGGCCGGTCGCAGCTGAACAGCGCCAGGTCCACGGCCGGGTCCGCCGCCAGCTCGGCGCGGGCCGCGGCCACGAGCCGCGCCCCGCATCCCCGGCCACGCAGCGTGGGCCGGGTCACGACCGCGCTCAGCCCGGCCGCCCGGTAGGTCCGCCCCGCGAGCCGGATCTCCTTGAACAGCAGTGCCAGCGAGGCGGCCACGGTGCCGTCCGCGGCCAGCAGGAGCAGGGCCCGCGGGGCCAGGGCCGGGTCGTGCCCGGGCTCGGACCCCGGCCAGGCCGCGTCCTCCAGCTCCGCGACCTGCCGCGCCAGCCCTGCGGGCAGGTCCGCCTCGGCGCATCCGGTCACCCTCACGAATCCAGCCCCTCCGGCGTTTGAGGAGCGGGGTCCGGGGCCGAGCCCCGGGAATCCGGGCCGATGGATTCGCTCACGGGATGCGGACGCCCTCGCCGCCCACCCTGACCCGGGGGTCACCGGCGCGCAGTTCCACCGTGAGCACCCCGGGGCGGCCCATGTCCGTTCCCTGGTGCAGGGTGAGCACGGCGTCCGCCGGGACCAGGCCGCGCTCGCGGGCGTACGCGCCGAAGGCGGCCGCGGCGGCTCCCGTGGCGGGGTCCTCGACCACACCGCCCACCGGGAAGGGGTCGCGTACGTGGAACTCGGCCGGTCCGGCCCGGTGCACCAGCTGGACCGTGGTGAGGTCCAGGCGCCGCATCAGGGCCTCCAGCCGGGCGAAGTCGTAGTCCAGGTGCGCGAGCCGGGCCCGGGTGCGGGCGCCGAGCACCAGGTGCCGGGCCCCGGCGTAGGCGATCGCGGGCGGGAACGCCGGGTCCAGGTCGGCCTCGGGCCAGTCCAGCGCGGCCAGTGCCTCGGCGAGGTCCGCCGCGCCGATCTCCTCGGTGTGCGGCTCGACGCTGGTGAGCGTGGCCCGCAGTTGCCCGCCCTCCGAGGTGACGGACACCGGTACGGTCCCCGCCCGGGTGGCGAGGAGGAGCTCGCCCGGCCCGATCCGCTCCCCCAGCGCGACGGCCGTGGCCACGGTCGCGTGCCCGCAGAAGGGGACCTCCGCCTTGGGGCTGAAGTAGCGCACGGTGAAGGACCGGCCCTCCTCACCGCCGAACCCCTCGGGCGGGGCCGTCAGGAAGGCCGTCTCGCTGTAGCCCAGCCCGGCGGCGATCTCCAGCATGGCGCGCTCGTCCAGCCCCGCGGCGTCGAGCACGACCCCGGCGGGGTTGCCGCCGTCCGGATCGTGGGAGAAGGCGGTGTAGCGCAGCACCTCGGTGTCGGTCATGCGGCCATGATCGTCCGCGTCCCGGCGGCCTGGCAATGCGTTTCGGCGGTGGATCCGGCGTGGCTCAGCCGCGGCCGATGTACGGCATCGAGGTCGCCATCACCGTCGCGAACTGCACGTTCGCCTCCAGCGGGAGCTCCGCCATGTGCAGGACCGTACGGGCCACGTCGGCGGCGTCCATCACGGGCTCGACGGCCAGCTGCCCGTTGGCCTGGAGGATGCCGGTCTGCATCCGCTCGGTCATCTCGGTCGCCGCGTTGCCGATGTCGATCTGGCCGCAGGCGATCCGGTACGGCCGCCCGTCCAGCGACAGGGACTTGGTCAGGCCGGTCATCGCGTGCTTGGTCGCGGTGTAGGCGACGGAGTTCGGGCGGGGCACGTGGGCCGAGATGGAGCCGTTGTTGATGATGCGGCCGCCCTGCGGGTCCTGCCGCTTCATCTGCCGGAAGGCGGCCTGCGCGCACAGGAAGGAGCCGGTGAGGTTGACGTCGACGACCGAGCGCCAGGCCTCGTAGGTGAGGTCCTCCAGCGGGACCCCGCCCGGTCCGAAGGTGCCCGCGTTGTTGAAGAGCAGGTCGAGGCGCCCGTAGCGGGCGCGGACCGACTCGAACAGAGCAGCCACGTCGTCCGGGTCGCTCACGTCCGCCCGTACGCACAGCACGTCGCCGTCCTCCCCGGCGGCCTGGGCGGTCTCCTCCAGCGGTTCGGTGCGGCGGCCGGCCACGGCCACGGCCCAGCCCGCGGCGGCCAGGGTCAGCGCCACGGAGCGGCCGATCCCGGAGCCGGCGCCGGTCACCAGGGCGATCTTCTTCGTACTTTCGTCCATGGGGCCGCAGGGTACGTCACACGGCGCCCCGTTCCCCGGACGTTCCGATTGCTGAGAGCATGGGTCGGTCAGGGGTGCGTAGATCAGATGAGAAGACTGGAGTTCTGCATGTCGGAGAGAGGCCCCGCGACGGCCGCCTCGCACGACTCGTCGCCCGAATCGCCCTCCGCCCCCACCGCCACGGTGCCCCTGACGGCCGCACGCCGCACGGGCCTTCTGGTCACCTTCGTACTCGGCGGGCTCACCGCCCTCCCCCCGCTGTCCATGGACATGTACCTGCCGGCCCTGCCGCAGGTCACCGAGGCCCTGAACAGCCCTGCCGCGACCGTCCAGCTCACCCTCACGGCCTGCCTCGCCGGCATGGCCCTGGGCCAGCTCGTCATCGGCCCGATGAGCGACAAGTGGGGCCGCCGCCGGCCCCTGCTCATCGGCATGGTCGTCTACGTCCTGGCCACCGCGATCTGCGCGCTCGCCCCGACCACCGAGCTGCTGATCTCCTTCCGGCTGCTCCAGGGCCTGGCCGGCGCCGCCGCGATCGTCATCGCCCGGGCCGTCGTACGCGACCTGTACGACGGGGTCGAGATGGCGCGCTTCTTCTCCACCCTGATGCTCATATCCGGGGCCGCCCCGATCATCGCCCCGCTCATCGGCGGCCAGGTGCTGCGCTTCGCCGACTGGCGCGGGGTCTTCCTCGTCCTGACCGTCGTCGGCACGGTGCTCACCCTGATGGTCTGGCGCGGCCTCGGCGAGACCCTGCCGCCCGAGCGGCGGCACACCGGCGGTGTCGGCTCCGCCCTGCGGACCATGCGGGGGCTGCTCGGCGACCGCGTCTTCGCCGGCTACACCCTGACCGGCGGCTTCTCCTTCGCCGTGCTCTTCTCCTACATATCCGCCTCGCCCTTCGTGATCCAGGAGATCTACGGGGCCTCGCCCCAGGCCTTCTCCCTGCTGTTCGGGCTCAACTCCGTCGGCCTGATCCTCGTCGGCCAGGTCAACGGCAAGCTGCTGGTGGGCCGGGTCCGCCTGGACAAGGTGCTGGCCGTCGGGCTCGCGGTCGTCCTGGCCGCCGCGGTGGCCCTGCTGCTGATGTCGACCGGGGTGTTCGGGGAGGTCGGGCTGACCCCGATCGCCGCCGCCCTGTTCGTCCTGATGTCGGCGATGGGCGTGGTGCTGCCGAACACCAACGCGCAGGCCCTGATGCGGACCCCGCACGCGGCCGGATCGGCCTCCGCGCTCCTCGGCACCTCCTCGTTCCTGATCGGCGCGATCGCCTCGCCGCTGGTGGGGATCGCGGGCGAGGACACGGCGGTACCGATGGCGCTGGTCCAGCTGGTGTGCGCCCTCCTCGCCGTGAGCACCTTCCTCGGCCTGTGCCGCCCGTGGCAGAGCCGATCCGCCGAATCCAGCCCCGCCGACGCTTGAGGCGCGGGGTCCGGGGCGGAGCCCCGATCCTTGAGCCGCACCGGACCGGCGGCCGCACCCGACCAGCCGGCCCCGCCCGGGACCGGCGGCCCCAGACCGGCGGCCCCGCCCCGGACCGGCGGCATAAACTTCGCAGGTGAACGCCTCCACCCCCACCTCCGCCGACACCCTCCGCCGCACGCTCGGCGGGCTGCTCGACGGGCTCCCGCCGAAGCAGGCCACGGCCGCCGTCGAGCGGCTCATCGCCAGCTACCGGGGGCAGACCCCGACCGACGCGCCCGTACTGCGTGACCGCTCCGACGTGGCGGCGTACGCGGCGTACCGGATGCCCGCCACCTTCGAGGCCGTCCGGGGCGCCCTCGACGGGCTGGCCGAGGCCGCGCCCGACTGGGCCCCGGGCTCGCACGTGGACGTGGGCGGCGGCACGGGCGCCGCGACCTGGGCGGTGGACGCCACCTGGGACGGCCCGCGGGAGACCACGGTGCTGGACTGGGCGGAGCCGGCCCTGGCCCTCGGCCGGGAACTGGCGGCCGCCTCGACCTCCGACGTGCTGCGCGGGGCCGCGTGGCGGCGGGCCGTCATCGGTTCGGGGCTGAGCCTCCCCGAGGCGGACCTCGTGACGGTCTCCTACGTACTGGGCGAACTGACCGTGCCGGCGCGCAGGGCCGTCGTCGCCGAGGCGGCGCGGGCCGGCCAGGCCGTGGTGCTGATCGAGCCGGGCACGCCGGAGGGGTACCTGCGTATCCGCGAGGCCCGTGACCAGCTGATCGAGGCCGGGCTGCGGATCGCCGCCCCGTGCCCGCACGACGGGACCTGCCCGATCGAGGTCGGCAAGGACTGGTGCCACTTCTCGGCGCGGGTCAGCCGGTCCTCCCTGCACCGGCAGGTCAAGGGCGGCTCACTTCCGTACGAGGACGAGAAGTTCAGCTACGTCGCCGCGACCCGCTTCCCGACGGAGCCGGCCGCCTCCCGGATCACGCGGAAGCCGCAGATCCGGAAGGGGCTCGTCCTGCTGGAGCTGTGCGGCCCCGAGGGAGCCGGCCTGACCCGGGTCAATGTGACCAAGCGCCACGGCGACCTCTACAAGGCCGCCCGGGACGCCGACTGGGGCCAGGCCTGGCCCCCGGCCCCGTAACGGGCCCCGGGTCTAAGGCCGCAGTTCCTGGGTGCAGCACTTCACGCTGCCGCCGCCCTTGAGCAGCTCGCCCAGGTCCATCGGGACCGGCTCGAACCCCCGGTCCCGCAGCGGCTCCAGCAGTCCGGTCGCCGCCTGCGGGAGCAGGACGTGCAGGCCGTCGGAGACCGCGTTCAGGCCGAGGGCGGCCGCGTCCCGGCCGTCGGCGATCAGGGCGTCCGGGAAGAGCCGCCTGAGCACGGCCTGGCTGCCGGGCGAGAAGGCGTCCGGGTAGTACATGATCTCGTCGCCGTCGAGGACGCTGAGCGCCGTGTCCAGGTGGTAGTAGCGCGGGTCCACCAGGTCCAGGCCGATGACCGGGCGGCCGAAGAACTCCTGGGCCTCGTCGTGCGAGAGCGGACTGGAGCGGAAGCCCCGGCCGGCCAGGATGTAGTTCGCGGTGACCGCGAAGTCCCCCTCGCCCTCGTTGACGTGGGACGGCTCGTGGATGTCCGGGTAGCCGTGGGTACGGAACCAGTCGAGGTGGATCTCGGCCTCGGCGGCCCGTTCCGGGTAGGCGAACCGGGCCCCGAGGACCCGGCCGTCGACGACGAGGGCCCCGTTCGCCGCGAAGACCATGTCGGGCAGCGCGGGGTCGGGTTCGAGGGTCTCGACGATGTGCCCGAGGGAACGGTAGCGGTCCCTCAGGTCTTCCCACTGGGCCAGTGCGAGGGGCAGGTCCACCGGTTTCGTGGGATCCATCCACGGATTGATGGAGTACGTGACCTTGAAGTGTGCGGGTGGGCACATCAGGTAGCGCCGGGGTGTGGCGTCTCTGCGCAAAGAAGGCTCCTCACGACTTACACGACTCGGGACGAGTGCTGGAGAGAATCGTCTCTCCTCCACCTGGACAGCACAGTGAACTGATTGGGTGGTTTACGCAAACCTGTGGAAAGACGAAACGTCTCGCTTTGATAGTTTCGGGCCATGCCCAAGATCCCTGACGCCACCCGCCGCAGCGACCGCTCCCGGCGCGCCATCCTCGACGCCGCGCTCGCCCTCGTCGGGGAGGTCGGCTACAACAAGCTGACCATCGAGGCCATCGCCGCCCGCGCGGGCGTCGGCAAGCAGACCATCTACCGCTGGTGGCCGTCGAAGGCCGCCGTCCTCCTCGACGCCTCCCTGGCCCTCGCCGGGGACGCGGAGACGGAGGCCGAGTGGACCGGCTTCCCCGACACCGGGGATCTCGCGGCCGACCTGAAGCACGTACTGCGGGCGACGGTCGACGAGTTCAACGACGAGAAGTACGAGGCTCCCGCGCGCGCCCTGACGGCGGCCGGGGCCACCGACCCCGAGCTCGGCGCCCGCTTCACCGAGAAGCTGCTGGAGCCCCAGCTCGCCCTGTACGAGGCCCGGCTGCACACGGCCCGGGAGGCCGGCCAGCTCGCGCCGGACACGGACCTGCGGCTGACCGTGGAGATGCTGGTGGGACCGCTGACCTACCGCTGGCTGCTGCGCACCGCGCCCCTGACGCACGCCTACACCGACGCGCTCGTGGACCGGGTACTGGGCGGGGTGGCCAACGTCACCGCCCGCTAGCGGGCAGGGAATCGAAGACCGGCCGAGAACATTTGGCCTGATTTTATGGTTATGTGGGGGTTTCCGGTCGCGCATCTCCAACCCCCCGGTCGTCAAGAGCGGTCACCCGGGGCTCAGGATGGTGGGACCATGGGTTGGTCCGCCGGGGATACGGTGAGGTGAGGGGATAGATGGGGTCTGAGTCCGGCCGCGTCAAACGCGGCGAGCAGAGCAGGATTTCCCAGTGGCTGCGCCGGCGGCAGAAACCCATCGCCGAGGACCCCGGAGCGGAGCGCGAGGCGCTCCTCCTGGCCGTCGCCGCTGCGGGCCTGCCGCTCGCCCCCGCCGCCCATCCCGCCGGTTACCGATGTTCGTGCGACCGGATCGGCTGTCCGACACCGGCCCGACATCCGATCTCCTTCGCCTGGCAGACCCAGTCGACCACCGACCGCGCACAGGTCGAACGCTGGGCGCGCAACCAGCCCCAGGCCAACTTCATCACCGCGACCGGCATGGTCCACGACGTGCTCGACGTCCCGCTGGAAGCCGGCACCGACGCCCTCGACCGGCTCCTGCTCGCCGGCATCAAGGTGGGCCCCGTCGCCGAGTCGGGCGGCACCGGTGACCAGGCCCGGATGCTCTTCTTCACCGCCACCCGCGGCACCCCCGAGGACGAGGACGAGTGGTGGCCCTGCGCACTGGACTGCCACCCCGAGACCATGGACGAACACCCGGGCCTGCGCTGGCACTGCCGCGGCAGCTACGTCCTGGTGCCGCCGGCGGCCCTGCCCGGTGACCAGGCGGTGACCTGGATCCGCGGCATGGAGCACCCCCTCCCGGACCCGCTCACCCTCCTCGAAACCCTGACGGACGCCTGTGCCACTTACGCGGGTACCGCGAACCTGACCCCGGCCGTGGTCGCCTGGCCCCTGGGCCACTAGCCCCGGGCTCCGCCCGGCCTTGGGGCTCCGCCCCAAACCCCGCGCCCCAAACGCCGGCGGGGCTGAAATTGCGCTCCGCGCACTCCAGCCCGCCAGCCACGCAGGGGAGCGCGGCTCAGCCAAAATCCAGCCTCGTCGGCGTTTGAGGCTCGGGGTCCGGGGCTGAGCCCCGGCTGCCGCGGTAGCGGTGTGCTCGGGCAGCGAACCGGCGGCGGCGCGTCAGTGGTGGATCTGCGTCACGACCACGTCGAGGGACCAGGCCTTGCCCGCCTTCGCGGGGGCCCCGGCCTCGACCACGTACCCCAGGTCCCGCAGGGCCGTGACCAGCTCGGCGGGTGAAGCCGGAGCGGCCCCGGCCAGCAGCAGGTCCCGGACCAGCCGCCCCTTCGTCGCCTTGTTGAAGTGGCTCACCACCGACCGCTTCTCGACCCCGTCCACCGTCTGCGAGTGCAGCACCCGGACGGTCGCGGTCCGACCCGCCACCTCGCCCTTCGGCTTCCATGCGGCCCCGTACGCCGCCGACCGCAGGTCCAGCACCAGCCCGTCCCCGGCCGCCTCCGGCATGACCTCCGCCATCGGCCCCCGCCAGTACGCGCCGAGCGCGCCCAGCCCGGGCAGCTTCACCCCCATCGAGCAGCGGTACGAGGGGATCGCGTCGGTGACCCGCACCGCACCCCACAGCCCCGAGAAGACGAGCAGCGCGTCCTCGGCCGACGCCCGCGCCGCCGCGGGCAGGCCGGCCAGGCCCAGCGCGTCGTAGAGCACGCCCGTGTAGATCTCGCCCGCCGGACGGGCCCCCGCCGTACGCAGCTCCGCGTTCTTGGCGACCTCGCCGCGCAGGCCCTCGCTCAGGCCCAGCACCTCGCGCGCCTTCAGCTCGTCCGCCGCGCACAGCTCGACCAGCTCCTCCAGCACCACCGCACGGGCCGGGGCCAGAGCGGGCAGCGACAGCGCCTCCGGCTTCAGGGGTGCGCCGGAGCCGCCGGCGGCCTTTCCTTCGGACGGCGGCAGCAGCACGAGCACGGTGGTTCTCCTTCGGTACGACGTCGCAGGGGGTGCGGCCCCCGAGCCAGGGTAGACGGCCCGGCACCCACCCCACCGCTCGCACGCGGGCCGCAGGCCCGGCACCCGGCATGATCACGTCAGTTTGGGGCGAGAGATGAGATGCGCCCACGCGAGCGGACGCAACACCACCCACATCGGGGTCTGCTTCATCGGAGAGGACGGCGACGCGACCCCCCGCGCGCTGTCGGCCACGCCGCTCGCCGCGCCGTCCGGGCCGGGCGCCCCTAGGCTCGACGCATGCCACGCCGTCAGATGCACATGACCGGCGCAGACGGGGCTGCTCTGCGGGCCGCGCTGCGTGAACTGCGGACGAAGCTGGAGGTGCCCGAGGCCTTCCCGGCGGCGGTCCTCGCCGAGGCCGAGCAGGCGGCGGCGCACCCCCGCCTCCCGGACCTGGACAGTACGGACATCCCCTTCTTCACGATCGACCCGCCGGCCTCCGTCGACCTCGACCAGGCCATGCACCTGGCGAAGCGCTCCGGCGGCGGCTACCGGGTCCACTACGCCATCGCCGACGTCGCCGCCTTCGTCACCCCCGGCGGCGCGCTCGACGCCGAGGCCCACCGCCGCGTGACCACCCTCTACTTCCCCGACGGAAAGGTCCCGCTGCACCCGGCCGTCCTCTCGGAGGGCGCGGCCAGCCTGCTGCCCGACCAGATCCGCCCGGCCCTGGTGTGGCGCTTCGACCTCGACCCCGACGGCCGGGTCGAGACCGTCGACGTCCGCCGCGCGCTGATCCGCAGCCGCGCCCGACTCGACTACGACGGGGTCCAGAAGGCCATCGACACCGGAACGGCGGAGGAGCCGCTCGCCCTCCTGAAGGACATCGGCCGGCTCCGCGAGGCCCTGGAACAGGCGCGCGGCGGCATCTCCCTCAACGTGCCCGAGCAGGAGGTCGTCGAGCGCGACGGCACGTACTCCCTGGCCTACCGGGCCCCGCTGCCCGCCGACGGCTGGAACGCGCAGATCTCCCTGATGACCGGCATGGCCGCGGCCGATCTGATGCTGGCCACCGGCACGGGCATCCTGCGCACGCTGCCCAGCGCCCCCGACGGCGCGGTCGGCAGGCTCCGGCGGACGGCGAAGGCCCTGCGGATCGACTGGCCGCACCACGTGCCGTACGCCGAACTCGTGCGCTCCCTCGACCCGCACCGGCCCGCCCACGCCGCCTTCCTCCAGGAGTGCACGGCCCTGCTGCGCGGCGCGGGCTACACGGTCTTCACCGGCGGCGAGAGCCCCGACCCGGCGATCCACTCCGCGGTGGCGGCTCCGTACACGCACTGCACCGCGCCGCTGCGCCGCCTCGTCGACCGGTACTCCGGCGAGCTGTGCGTGGCGGCCGTGGCCGGGACCGAACCGCCGCCGTGGGTGGTGGCGGCCCTCCCCGCGCTCCCGGACGAGATGGCGGAGGGCGGCCGGCTGGCGAACACGGTGGAGCGGGAGTCCGTGGACCTGGTCGAGGCCGCGGTGCTGAAGGACCGGGTCGGGGAGACCTTCGAGGCCACGGTCATCGACGTCAAGGACCGGGAGCCGCTGGTGGGCACGGTCCACCTGGAGGACCCGGCAGTGGTCGGCCGCGTCCGCTCCACCACGCTCGACCTGCCCCTGGGCGAACGGATCCGGGTCCGGCTGGCGGAGGCCGACCCGGGCACGTCGAAGATCCTCTTCGCGCCCGTCTAGGAGGCGGCGGGCTGTCGGCGCAGGGCGGTGACCAGGGCGCGGGGGTCGTCGGCGTGGAAGCGGACGGTCCGGGCCTCGCCTGTGGCGCCGAGCGGCCGGGTGAAGGGGAGCGGCCGGTTCAGTTCCAGGGTGACGGTGGTCTGGCTGCCGACGACGAGGTCGAGCACCCCGTCCTCGGACAGCGTGACCAGCCGGCCCTCGGGATAGCGCCGGTCCACGCGTACCGAGGCCACCGCGTCCGCCGGTATGGCCAGGTCGAACAGGGCCCCGTAGCGGATCCGCAGGGACCCGTCGGGGCGGACCACGTGCGGCCGGGTGACGCACGCGGCGTGCAGGGCGAGGACGAGCAGGATTCCGTACACGTCCAGCACCAGCATCACCCGGTGCACCGCCGGCCAGGGGATGAGCAGGGCCAGGCCGACGGTCTCGATCACCGACACGAAGAGCATCCCGTACATCATGGCCGTCTGCGGTCCGGTGTAGGCGGCGGCGAGGTCCCCGGGGCGCACCCCGTGCTTCCCGCGCACCGCCCACCGGCCGAGGGAGGCGATGGCGCGAAGCTCGTGCAGCACGAGCCGCCGCACCTGCACGGGGACCACGGCCCGGACCGCCGCCCGGCCGGCGGCCCGCCGGTCGGCGCCGCAGGCGCGCTCGGCGGCGTAGAGGCCGTGCAGCACCCAGGCCTCCAGCAGCAGCACGCCGACGAGGAGCGCCTCGGTGGCGGCGAGCACCCACCCGGGCGGGCGCACCCCGGCCGCCAGACACACCACGAGTGCCAGCTCCGCCGGGACGACGGCGGTGACGGCGATCCGCGCCGCCCGTATGCGGGTCATCCCCGCCCCCTCTCGATGAACGCCTCCATGACGAGGCGGACGACTTCGGCCTGCGCGGGCGCGTACTCGGCGAGCAGCGCCTCCTTGAACCCGGTCACGACCACCCCGTCGGTGGGGATCGCGGCGAACACCTCGTCGGGGACGGCCGCCACCAGCTCCGCCGCCAGGGGCGGGATCCGCGGGTCGTCCACGGGCGCGTCGGCGAGCTCGTCGAGGCGCACGTACAGCGCGAGCACGGCGGGATCGGCGGCCAGCGGGCCGAGCGCGGCGTAGATCTCCTGGCCGCCCGCGCCCGTGGCGTCGAGGAGGGTCAGGTGTTCGCGGTCCTTGGCGGCGGCCTTCGAGTCGGTCGGCGGCGCTTTCGCCAGCAGCGCGGCGAGCCCGGGCGAGAGCGGCTCGGCCTCCCCCGGCCCGGCGGCGAGCAGCACGGCGAGCCGGCGCCGCCGCTCCTGGATCTCGGCCTCCTGGCGGGCGAGGTCGGCGTCGAGTTCCGTGAGGACGTCGGCGAGTTCGCGCCCGGCATCGTCCGCGAGGACGTCCCGCACCTCGTCGAGGCTGAGTCCGAGCTCGGTGAGCCGGCGTACGCGGGCCAGCAGGACGGCGTCGCGGAGGCTGTAGGCCCGGTAGCCGTTGGGGCGCCGCTCCGGTTCCGGGAGCAGCCCGACATGGTGGTAGTGCCGGATCGCCCGGGTGGTGAGCCCGACGACCGCGGCGATCTCTCCGATCCGCATGCCCCCAGTAGAAACCCTGCCGCTGCGTCAAGGTCAAGCGAGGTCGGGCGGGGCCGTCGCCCCGGGTAACATGGTCGCCACGGCAGACGAGTCGGCCGGGCGGCCGCGTCGGGATCCTCGGATCCCGCCGAGGAACGTCCGGGCTCCACAGGGCAGGGTGGTGGGTAACGCCCACCCGGGGTGACCCGCGGGACAGTGCCACAGAAAACAGACCGCCAGGGGCTTCGGCCCTCGGTAAGGGTGAAACGGTGGTGTAAGAGACCACCAGCGCCTGAGGTGACTCAGGCGGCTAGGTAAACCCCACCCGGAGCAAGGTCAAGAGGATCCGTCCCCGGACGGGTCTGCGCGAACGCTTGAGGGCTGCCCGCCCGAGTTCGCGGGTAGACCGCACGAGGCCGGTGGCAACACCGGTCCTAGATGGATGGCCGTCTCCCCGGCGACCGCGAGGTCACCGGGCGACAGAACCCGGCGTACAGGCCGGCTCGTCTGCCGCTTCCACTCCCGTTCGGGGGCCAAGCGGTTCTCTTGGCTCCCGCCGGGGTGGCCGCTACCGACCGCAGGACGGTGGGGCGGTGTGGGGCGGTGCCCCGCCGGAGTGTCTCCTCGGCTCGCGCGGTACGGCATGTCGCGGCTGTACTCGGTGGTGC
>NZ_JBIAVW010000014.1:0-26917 GCF_042894785.1 Streptomyces sp. NPDC001502 | reverse complement strand
GGCTCGCGCGGTACGGCATGTCGCGGCTGTACTCGGTGGTGCGGCTTGGCTCCCGCCGGGGTGGCCGCTACTGACCGCAGGACGGTGGGGCGGTGTGGGGCGGTGCCCCGCCGGAGTGTCTCCTCGGCTCGCGCGGTACGGCATGTCGCGGCTGTACTCGGTGGTGCGGCTTGGCTCCCGCCGGGGTGGCCGCTACTGACCGCAGGACGGTGGGGCGGTGGGGCGGTGCCCCGCCGGAGTGTCTCCTCGGCTCGCGCGGTACGGCATGTCGCGGCTGTACTCGGTGGTGCGCGCTCGTCCTGCGGGGACACTCCGCCGCGTCCCCACCCCACGGCGTGCTCCGACAGTACGGAGCGGGGACGGTGAGGGGTGTCCCCGCAGGACGAGGCGCGACCACCGGGTACGGCCGTGACTCCCCGCGCGCGCCGAGCCGAGGAGATACCCCTCGGCGGCACCGCGCACCGCCCGCACCGCGACGGATCCCGCCCGGCCCCCCGCCAGGGGTACGGCACCGCGACGGATCCCGCCCGGCCCCCCGCCAGGGGTACGGCACCGAGCCCGCATCCCGCCCGGCCCCCCGCCAGGGGTACGGCACCGAGTCCGGATCCCGCCCGGCCCCCCTGCGGCGGCCTACCGCAGGTGGGACGTGTCGTTCAGGAGGCGGACCGAGGCGTTGCCGTCCGCGTAGTAGGCCACCGCCGAGAGGGAGGCCGCCGAGAGTTCCATGCGGAACAGGGCTTCCGGCGGGGCTCCCAGGGCCAGGCGGACCAGGATCTTGACCGGGGTCACGTGGGTGACCAGCAGGACCGTGCGGCCCGCGTGGGCGGACAGCAGGCGGTCGCGGGTGGCCGAGATCCGGCGGGTGGCGGACATGAAGCTCTCACCGCCGCCCGTGGGGGCCGCCTTCGGGGAGTCCAGCCAGGCCTGGAGGTCGTCCGGGAAGCGCTGCTGCACCTCGGCGAAGGTCAGTCCCTCCCATGCCCCGAAGTCCACCTCGCGCAGGCCCTCTTCGACCGTCACGGTGAGGCCGAGGCGGTCCGCGACCGCCTGGGCTGTCTCACGGCAGCGGAGCAGCGGGGAGCTGATGACCGTCTGGATGGTGCCGCGGGCGGCGAGCGCCTCGGCCACGGCGGCGGCCTGCCGGCGGCCGGCCGGGGACAGTTCGGGGTCGCTGCCGCCGCTGCCCGAGAAGCGCTTCTGCGGGGTGAGGGCGGTCTCGCCGTGCCGCAGCAGCACGAGGGTGGCCGGTGCCCCCATGTCCGGGCCCCAGCCGTGACTGCCCGCGGCGACCGCCGGGGCATCGGCGTCGAGGCAGGGTTCGATCGCGTCCGCCAGGGCCTCGGCGTCGGCGAACAGCGTGTCGGCGAGCTCCTGGGCCGACGTGGCCGCGGCTCCGGAGGCGGAGACCAGGGCCGCGCGGGCGGCCGCGGCCCCCTTCTTCGCGTCCCCCGGCGGGCCCGTCGGCGGGCCCGCCGGCGCCGGCGGGGTGGCCAGGGCACGCGCCGCGCCGTGGTCGAGGGCGGCCGTGGACGCCGACGGCTCCCACTGCTTGCCGCGCTTGCCCGCGTCCATGGCCTCGTTCGCGAGCCGGTCCGCGTGCTTGTTCTGCTCGCGCGGGATCCACTCGTACGTCACCTGGGCGCGCGGCAGGATCCGCGCGGCCTCGGCCGCGAGCGGCTTCATGTCCGGGTGCTTGATCTTCCAGCGGCCCGACATCTGCTCGACGACCAGCTTCGAGTCCATCCGGACCATGACCTGCGCGTCGGAGGCGAGCTCACGGGCCGCCGCGAGCCCGGCGATCAGGCCCTTGTACTCGGCCACGTTGTTCGTCGCGATGCCGATGTACTCGGCACGCTCCGCCAGCGTCTCGCCCGTCGCCGGGTCGAGCACCACCGCGCCGTAGCCGGCCGGCCCCGGGTTGCCCCGGGACCCGCCGTCCGCCTCCACGACAAACCGGGGCATCAGATGCCCGAGTCGGCCGTACGGACCAGGATGCGGCCGCAGTTCTCGTGACGGACGACCTGGTCGCGGGCCGCGGCCTTGATCTCGTTGACCTCGGCCATGTCGAGCTCCAGCCGGCAGCCCTCGCAGCGGCGCTGGTAGAGGCGCGCGGCGCCGACCCCGCCCTGCTTGACGCGGATCTTCTCGTACAGCGCCATCAGGTCGGCGGGCATGGACGTGACGATGACCTCGCGGTCCTTGGTGATCTTCGCGACCTCGGCGTCGATCTCGGAGGTCGCCGCGTCACGGCGCGCGGTGGCGTCCTCGGCCTTGGTCTCCAGGGCCGAGACGCGCTCGGTCAGCCCGGTGACGCGCTCCTGCGCACCCTCCAGACGCTCCATGACCTCCAGGACCACGTCCTCCAGGTCGCCCTGGCGCTTGGCGAGGGAGACGACCTCGCTCTGCAGGTTCGCCAGGTCCCGGGCCGAGATGCCCACGCCCGAGTCGAGCCGCTGCTGGTCACGGACGGCGCGCTGGCGCACCTGGTCCACGTCCTGCTCCGCCTTGGTCTGCTCGCGCGCGGTGTCGCTCGCCTGGGTCTGGGCGGCGACGAGCAGGTCGCGCTGCTGCGCCAGGTCCTTGGTGAGCGAGTCGAGCTCGGCGTGCTCGGGCAGCGACTTGCGCTTGTGGGCGAGCTGAGACAGCCGGACGTCCAGCGCCTGGACGTCGAGAAGTCGGATCTGGTCGGCGGGCTCGGCGTTCAGTTGGGGGCTCCAGAGATAGAAGGGGGTGTGACGGACGGCGCGTGGGCCGTCCACGGGTCGGTGACCGTGCGCGAGACGTGGGTACGCAGGCCCCAGCCGTGGCGCTCGGAGATCGCGTCGAGCTGGGCTGCGGCCTGCTCGCACCAGGGCCACTCGGTGGCCCAGTGGGCGGCGTCGACGAGGGCGAGCGGGCGGCTCGCCTCGCGGGCCTCGGACACCGGGTGGTGGCGCAGGTCGGCGGTCAGGAAGACGTCCACACCGGAGGCGCGGACCTGCTCGAAGAGGCTGTCGCCGGAGCCGCCGCTGACGGCGACGCGGTGGACCGGCGCGTCCGGGTCGCCTGCCACGCGGATGCCCTGGGCGGTCGGCGGCAGCCAGGCCGCGGCGCGGGCGGCGAACTCGCGCAGGGTCTCGGGGTGGTCCACTTCGCAGATCCGGCCGAGGCCCCGGCGGCCTTCCGGGTCGCTCGGGTCGGGCACCAGCGGGCCGGTGATCCGCAGGCCGAGGGCGCCGGCGAGGGCGTCGGAGACGCCCGGGTCGGCGGTGTCGGCGTTGGTGTGGGCGACGTGCAGCGCGATGTCGTTCTTGATCAGCGTGTGCACGACGCGGCCCTTGAAGGTGCCGGCCTCGACGGTGGTGGTGCCCCGCAGGTAGAGGGGGTGGTGGGTGACGATCAGGTCGGCGCCCAGCTTGACCGCCTCGTCGGCGATCTCCTGGACGGGGTCCACGGCGAACAGGACCCGGGTGACCTCGGCGTCGGGGTCCCCACAGACGGTTCCGACGGCATCCCACTGCTCCGCCCGCGAGGGGGGCCAGAGAGCGTCCAGCGCGGCGATGACTTCAGAGAGACGGGGCACGGGCCAAGGCTACCGTCCGGGGCGCCCGTCCCGGTCAGGCCAGCCCTGCCGGACGGGCCCCTTCCCCTCCGGGGCGGACAAACCGGAAGATTCCGTCCTGCGCCTGCCGCCCGGCCCCGGCACGTGCCCGCGGAGCCGCAGGGACCGCCGCGCACCGCGCGGCCCGCCCGGGCGGGCACATCCGGTCCCCGTACCTTCCCGGCCGGGCGCCGGGAGGCGGGCCCCGGGCGGCGGGCCCCGGGCGGCGGGCCCCGGGCGGGCTTCCAGGTCGCCGAAGACCTGTCGGCCGTCGCCCCTTCCACGGCGGAACGTCCCGGCTCGGAGGCCGCCCAGCACAACCGCCTCGTCCACCACGCGTGAATCGCCGCGCGGACACCCGTATGTGTGAAGCGGTGCTGGTGGTGTTGTTCGCCGGGAAGCCCGGAAATTAGCTTCCCCCCGGAGGTGACCACGGATGACCGTCTGTGCCATCGAAGTGACGACCACGGCCGCGTTCGGCATCGCCGCGGACGGGTCGTACGCCGCCCGGCTGGCCGGCGAGGGCGACGCGCTCTACGCGGAGCGCTGGACCCTTGCCGGGCCCGAGCCGTACGCGGTACCGCTGCCGCTCGCGCAGCCCGAGGAGGCGGACAGCGAGGTGCTGCCGCTGGCCGACGGACGGGTGCTGATCCACCGGCGGGTGGCGGAGCGGCACGCCTTCGCGCTGCTCTACCCGACGGGAGCCGAGGCCGGGCCGAGCACCGGGGAGCTCCAGCTGGGCGGGGTGGACGTGCGGGAGGGCGTACGGGTCCGCCTGCTCCCGCCGTGTCCGGACGGATCCGGCGCCTTCGCCCTGGCCACGGAGGACACCGTGAGCACGGTCTGGCAGGTGGCCGGGGGCCCGTCGGGGCCGCAGCCCGTCGCCCGGATCCCGGGACGGTGCTCGGGCGGCGTCTGGCTGGACCGGGCGGGGCGGCTGCTGGCCCTGGACCGCGAGCTGGACGGCACCACCAAGGCCGTCGCCGTGGACCTGGGGCGCACCGAGGTGTCCCCGCTGCTGCAGATCACCGAGGACAGCGACGACCGGCTGCTGCTGGCCGACCCGGACAGCGGGCTGCTGCTGATCCGCTCCGACGCACCGGGCGAACCGCGCCTCGGCTGGGGGGTGCTGGGCAGCTCCCTGCCCCTCCGCTTCCCGGAGTGCCTGGCCCGTCTGGGGGACGCCCGCCCGTTCGCGGTCCAGCCCGGCCAGGCCCTGATGCCGGAGACCTGCGGGGTGGCGCTGCGGCTGCCCGAGGGCGACATCGGCCTGTGGCGCCCCGCCGACCGGCACGTCTTCCGGCTCGGCGCCCCGGCGGGCTGGCTCGGCGGGACCGGCCTGTGGAGCCCGCAGGGCCGCCTGCACCTCCCGTACGCGACGCCCGAGGTGCCCTGCGGGATCCTCGGCCTGAACCTGCCGGCCTCCCCTCCCCCGCCGGTGGTCCTGGATCCGCCCACGCCGACCGCCCCCCGCCCGGTCCCCCTCCAGCAGGCACCGCTGGCGGGGCGATAGGGACGGGGGGGCGGAGGGTGGAGGGCGCGGGCAGCCGCTTCCTAGGCGTGCTTGAGGCCCAGTACCTCGGTCGCGGCGAAGGTCTCGTTCGCCGGCCGGGCCTCGTAGTGCGGGGTCAGGAGCTCGTCGAGCTCCTCGTAGGAGAAGGACTCCTTGGCCGTGTCGAACTTGGCGGCCACCTTCGGGCGCTCCATGACGACCACGATGCCGCCGTGCACGACGAACAGCTGGCCGTTGGCCTTGGCGGAGGCGGGCGAGGCCAGGTAGCCGACGAGGGGTGCGACGTGCTCGGGGGCGAGGGCGTCCAGCTTGCCCTCCTCCGGGACCTCGAAGCCGGCGAAGACGTCCTCGGTCATGCGGGTACGGGCGCGCGGGCAGATGGCGTTGGCCGTCACCCCGTACTTCGCGAGCGCGAGCGCGGTCGAGGTGGTCAGGCCCACGATGCCGCCCTTGGCCGCCGCGTAGTTCGGCTGGCCGGCCGAGCCGCCGAGGAAGGCCTCGGAGGAGGTGTTGACGATCCGGCCGTAGACCGGGCCGCCCGCCGCCTTGGAACGCTCGCGCCAGTGCACGGACGCGAAGTGGGTGGTGTTGAAGTGGCCCTTGAGGTGGACCCGGATCACCGAGTCCCACTCCTCCTCCGACATCGAGAAGACCATCCGGTCGCGCAGGATGCCCGCGTTGTTGACCAGGATGTCCAGCTTCCCGAAGCTGGACACCGCCAGCTCGACCAGTTCCCGCGCCTGCTCGAAGTCGGCCACGTCGCCCAGGTGCGCCACCGCCCGGCCGCCCGCGGCGCGGATCTCCGCGGCGACCTCCTCCGCCGGGGCGGCCGAGGCCTCCCCGGAACCGTCCCGGCCCGGCTGGCCGAAGTCGTTGACGACCACGCTCGCGCCGAGCCGCGCGAGCTCGATCGCCTCGGCCCGGCCGAGCCCGCGGCCCGCACCCGTGACGATGGCGGAGAGCCCCTCAAGTGGGAGTGACATCCGTAGCGTTCCTCTCAGAGCGAGCCGGTCAGAGTTCGATGCAGGTGCGCAGGGCGACGCCCGTACGCATCTGGTCGAGCGCGTCGTTGATCTCGGCGAGCTGCACCCGGTGCGTGATCAGGCTCGCCAGGTCCACCCGGCCGGCCCGCCACAGCGCGATGGTGCGCTCGTAGGAGCGGAGCACGTCCCCGCCGCCGTACATCGACGGCAGGATCTTCTTCTCGTCGAAGAAGAGCGAGAACATGTCGATCTGGAAGTTGTCGTCCAGTGCGCCCGCGCCGACGATCACCACGCTGCCGCCGCGGCGGGTCATCTTGTAGGCGGTCTGCGCGGTGGCGGACTTCCCGACGACCTCGAAGACGTAGTCGAAGCCCTCGCCGCCGGTGATCCGGTTCTTGGCGTCGTCGAAGGCCTCCGGGCCCACGGCCTCGGTGGCCCCGAACCGCAGGGCCGCCTCGCGCCGCGATTCCACCGGGTCGACGGCGATGATCTGGGCGGCGCCCTGGACCTTGGCGCCCTGGATGACGGAGATGCCGACGCCGCCGCAGCCGATGACGGCCACCGAGGATCCGGCCTCCACCTTGGCGGTGTTGATGGCGGCGCCGAGGCCGGTGGTGACACCGCAGCCGATGAGCGCGGCGATGTCGAAGGGCACGTCGTCGGGGATCGGGACGGCGCACGCGGCGTCGACCACGAGCTCCTCGGCGAAGGTGCCGGTCGCGGCGAAGCCGAAGATGTCGCCGCCCGCGCGGCGGAAGTTGGGGGTGCCCGCGTTGACCAGGCTCGCCAGGCACAGGTGGCCCTGGCCGCGCTTGCAGGACGGACAGTGGCCGCACGGCGGCAGCCAGCAGACGAGAACCCGGTCGCCCTGCTTGAGGGTGGTGACCCCGTCACCTACGTCGGAGATCACCCCGGAGCCCTCGTGGCCCGGGATGAAGGGGGCGGGCTGCGGCAGGACGCCGCTCATCGCGGAGAGGTCGGAGTGGCACAGGCCGGTGGCCTTGATCCGGATCTTCACCTTGCCGGGGCCGAGGCCGACGGCCTCCATGTCGTCGACGACCTCAAGCTTGTCCTGGCCGATCTCGCTCTGCAGTGCTGCGCGCACGGTGCGGCTCCTTGTGTGGTCGGGCGTTAGGGGGCAAGAAACCCCTAGGCGTATTCGACGACGGTGTCGGCGAGGACCGGTGCGTCGTCCCGTTCGGCGGCGGTCACCGACACCAAAACCCGGCCGGGCTCCTGCCACATCCGGATGCGCAGCGTCTCGCCCGGGAAGACGATCCCGGCGAAGCGCGTGCGGTAGGCCCGGACCCGGGAGACGTCCCCGCCCAGGGCCGTGTCGACGACGGCCTTGAGGGTCATCCCGTACGAGCACAGGCCGTGCAGGATCGGCTGGTCGAAGCCGGCCGTCTTGGCGAACTCGGGGTCGGCGTGCAGCGGGTTCCAGTCGCCGGAGAGGCGGTAGAGGAGCGCCTGGTCCTCACGGATGTGCCGCTCCTCGGTACGGTCGGGCGCGCGCCCGGGGAGCTCCTCCTTGGCCGAGGGCCCGCGCTCACCGCCGAAGCCGCCCTCCCCCCGTACGAAGATCTGCGCGTCGCTCGTCCACAGCGGCCCGTCGGCGTCCGCGACCTCCGAGCGCAGCACGATCACGGCCGCCTTGCCCTTGTCGTAGACGGCGGCGACCTTCGAGCGGGAGGTGGCCCGCCCCTTGACGGGGATGGGCCGGTGGAGCTCGATGGAGTGGCCGCCGTGCAGGACGGCGGCGAGGTTGACGTCGATCCCGGGTGCGGCGAGGCCGCCCAGCATGGCCATGCCGGCGCCTGCGACGGTCGCGAAGCTGGGCAGCACGTGGAGCTTGGATTCGAGGGTGTAGCGCAGCTCGTCCGGGTCGGTGGCCGGCCGGCCCGCGCCGAGGCCGAGGTGGTAGAGCTGGATGTCCTTGTGGTCCCAG
This sequence comes from Streptomyces sp. NPDC001502, assembly GCF_042894785.1. Taxonomy (NCBI): domain Bacteria; kingdom Bacillati; phylum Actinomycetota; class Actinomycetes; order Kitasatosporales; family Streptomycetaceae; genus Streptomyces; species Streptomyces sp. NPDC001502. The sequence continues at coordinate 18,893 of NZ_JBIAVW010000014.1, read as the reverse complement.
CCGATGTCCCCCAGGCGGGGGTCGGCGGCGAGAGCCTTGGCGGCATCGATCGGCATGGGGATGCTGCTCCCTGTCGTTGGAGAACCGGGGCCGTGGAAGACCTCGGTGCGGCCGTCCGCACCGTCGGCCGCACCGAGGTCGTATGCGGGGGCCGGTTCTAGAACGCGTTCTAGGCCCGGCCGGTGAGGGAATGTATAACGCACGCCCCCGCACATGGGAAGACTCTTGACTTCACGTCAGATCCGCTGCGTGCGGGGCGTGTTGCGTGCCCGCCGGAAGGCGGGGCAATACGCTGCCCGCGTGGACGAAATGCCTGTTGATCACCGTGAGGTCCGCGCCCTGCGCGTCCTGCTGGAGCCGCCGAATCCGGCCCTGGCGCTCCAGCTCGGCCTCCAGCCGGACATCGAGATCGTCCGGGACCCCATGGCACGGCCCGCGGTGGCCCTGGTGGAGGAGCTCGCGGCCGTGACCGCCCTGCTGGCCGACGACCCGGAGTGCCGGGTGCTCGTCCTGACGGGCTCGGCGCACCCCGGCCTCGCGGAGGCCGCCCTCGCCGCGGGCGCGGTGGGGCTGGTGCTGCGGGACGGCCCGGTCGCGGACCTGGCAGACTGCGTCCGGCGCGCCTCGACGGGCGAGACGGTGGTGGACCCGGCGCTGGGGTGAACGCAGGTGGAGCCCGATGAAGTCCGGTGAAGCCCCGCGCGCACCGGTGAATCCTTTTGCGGCTCCCACGCCTCTTATGCATGTGCCGACGCAGAGGTTCGGCACCTGACCTGGAGGTTGTCGTGATCACTGCTGTCGCCGTCGGCGCCGTACTGCTCCTGCTCTGCACGTGCACCGTCCTCGTGGTGCGCCGACGGAGCCGCTCCCGTGGCTGAGTCGACCTGGCCCGCCGAGCCGCTGATCCTCGCCGCGCAGGGCGGGGACCTCGATGCCGTCACCGCGCTGGTCTCCGGATCGCACCCGAACGTGCGGAGGTTCGCGTACTCGCTGTGCGCCTCCCCCGAGGACGCCGAGGACGCGGCCCAGGAGGCGCTGATCATCCTCTACCGGAGGATCGGCATGCTGCGCGCTTCCGGCGCCCTGGCCTCGTGGATGTTCCGCATCGTCCGCAACGAGTGCATGCGCCGGGCCCGGCTGATGCCGCGCGAGCGCGCCCCGCTGCCCGACTCCGCCGTGATGTCGGCCGAGGACGAGGTACTGGAACACCTGGAGGCTGCCCGGGTGGCGCGGGCGATCGCCGCCCTCCCCGCCGACCAGCGGCGGGTGCTGATCATGCGGGACATCCAGGGCTACAGCGGGCGGATGGCGGCGGACGCGCTCGGGCTCAGCCCCGCCGCGATGAAATCACGGCTGCACCGGGCCCGCGCGGCCCTTCGGCACACCCTGTACCCGCCCCCTGGAGGCGACGATGTCACTCACTGACGGCCCCGACTTCGCGAGCTCCTCCCTGCCCCGGCACCTGCTCCGCGGCGCGGTCGGCATCGGCGCCCTGATCGGCGCCTTCGCCCTCCTCCCGCGCTACGGACCGGCCACCCTGGCCCTCGCCCCGCTCGGCTTGCTGGCCCTGCGAGGCTGCCCGATGTGCTGGGCGATCGGACTGGCCCAGACACTCTCCCGGGGCCGCCTGCAACGGGAGTGCACGGACGGCCGCTGCGAACTGAAGCCGGCCAGTTCCAGCCCCGCCGGCATTTGAGGCACGGGGCCCGGGCAGCGCCGCCAGTTCCAGCCCCGCCGGCATTGAGGCGCAGGGTCCGGGCAGCGCCCGCCAGCTCCAGCCCCGCCGGCATTTGAGGCACGGGGTCCGGGGCGGAGCCCCGGCTCTTTCAGCCCCGCCGGCGTTTGAGGCGCGGGGTCCGGGCGGGGTCCGGGCGGCGCCCGGCGGGGCACGCGCGGGCCCGGCAGGGACGCAACCGTGCCGTCCCGGCCACCGATTGACGGATTCCGCCGCAGCGCGCATCCACCGGCTGGACCAGGATGAGACCCCCTCAACCCAGCTTCGTGGAGGCAGAAACCATGCGCGTATCCGCCCTGTCCGCCACCGCCGCCCTCGTGGTCGCGACCCTCGCAGGAGGCGCGGCCCCGGCCGCTGCCGACACCCCGGCCGGCCCGGTCCTCCAGGTCGACCTGGAGGCCGGCAAAGGCCTCCACCACAACATCGGGACGGTGTTCTACGAGCGCCTCGACGGCGAGGTGAACGCGGTCAGGATCGTCTCGGTGCACGTCACCAGCGGCGAGCGCGACTGCGCCTGGGTGTCGTGGAACGACCCGCACGACGTGAACGGCTGGTCCAACCTGACCAGCGAGCCCTCCTGCAACGGCACCGGCCTGGAGGAGCACCCCGACCGGATCATCAAGGCGCCGGTCGGCCACCCGCTCAAGGTGCGCCTGTACGCCGACCACCCCGGCTCCGACGTGGTGCACAAGGACATCGAAAAGCTCTGACCGGGGCGGGCAGGGCCGGGGGCGCTACGAGCCGTCGCCGGCCTGCTCGTGCCCGAAGGCGGCGAGGAGCTCGCTCTCGCCCGGGGCGGTGAACAGCCGCTTGGGCAGCGCCACGAGACACGCCCGGCGGCCCGAGCGGCCCACGAACACGTGCAGCCGGGGCGTCTCGTGGTAGTAGCGCACCTCGTCCCACACCATCCGCTGCGACTCCCCGCCGCGGAACACCTCGATGCCCGTACCGTCCACCACGACCCGCTTCTCCTCGGCGGCCCTGCCGCTGCGGAAGCCCCGGCCCACCACCCACCGCGGGAGGAGCAGCAGCACGACGAGGCCGTACGCCACCGCGATCCCGAGGGGGACGGGGTGCACGGTGAGACCGCCGGACGACAGCGTCACGCTCGCCGCGGCGAGGAGGACCGTGCTGATGGCGGCCACCGCCCGGCCCCGCCGGAACAGCCCCGCCGCCCTGGCGGCCTCGTCGTACTCGTCCCTGGTCAGGCTGCCGGTGGCGCTGAAGGACGCCTCACGTATCTCGCTCACGGGAGCGGAGCCTAGCGCTCCGCCCCCATGGCCGAAAACGGGTTCCACGGAGCCCCTGGAGCGGCGGCCCCGCCCGGCCCGCTACCTCCGGCTCCGCCCGGCCCGCTACCTCCGCAGCAGCGTCACCACCGCCGCGCCGCCCAGGCCGATGTTGTGCGCCAGCCCCACCCTCGCCCCCTCGACCTGCCGCGGACCGGCCTCGCCGCGCAACTGCCACACCAGCTCCGCGGCCTGCGCCAGCCCCGTCGCCCCCAGCGGATGCCCCTTGGAGATGAGCCCGCCGGAGGGGTTCACCACCCACCGCCCGCCGTACGTCGTCGCGCCCGACTCCACCAGTTTCCCGGCGGCGCCGTCCTCGCACATGCCCAGCGCCTCGTACGTCAGCAGCTCGTTGACCGAGAAGCAGTCGTGCAGCTCCACCACGTCCACGTCCTCGATGCCGAGCCCCGAGGCCTCGTACGCCTGCCGGGCCGCCGCCGCCGTCATCGGCTTGCCGACCACGTCGATGCACGAGCCCGAGGCGAAGGAGGCCTCGGTGTCCGTCGTCATCGACTGGCCGACGATCTCCACCGCCTTGTCGTGCAGCCCGTGCCGCACCAGGAACCGCTCGGACACCACCAGCGCCGCCGCCGCGCCGTCCGAGGTCGGCGAGCACTGGAGCTTGGTCAGCGGCGCGTGGATCTCCTTCGCCGCCAGGATCTCCTCGACCGAGTACACGTCCTGGAACTGCGCGTTCGGGTTGTTCGCCGAGTGCCGGTGGTTCTTCGCGCCGACCGCCGCGAGCTGCGCGGCCGTGGTCCCGTACCGCTCCATGTGCTCCCGCGCCGCGTTGCCGAAGATCTGCGCCGTGGGCGGGGACATCTCGAAGCCGTGGCCCGCCGCCATGATCCCGTAGTGCCGGGCCACCGGCGAGGTCTTGAAGTCCCCTCCGTCCGCGCCCCCGCCCAGCGCGCCGCGCTTCATCTTCTCGAAGCCCAGCGCCAGCACGCAGTCGCTGATCCCGCCCTGCACGAACTGCCGCGCCATCATCAGCGCGGTCGAGCCCGTCGCGCAGTTGTTGTTGACGTTGTAGACCGGCACCCCGGAGAGCCCCAGCTCGTACGCCGCCCGCTGGCCGGCGGTGGAGGCCTGGAAGCAGTAGCCCACCGGGACCTGTTCGACCAGTCCGTAGTCGATGCCCGCGTCCGCGAGCGCCGCCGATCCGGCCTCCCTCACCATGTCCCAGTACTGCCAGTCCCGCGACTCCGGCTTCTCGAACTTCGTCATGCCGACGCCCACGATGTACGACTTCATGCCCGACAACTCCTAGTCCCTGGGTAGGCCGAGGATCCGCTCGGCGACGACATTGAGCTGGACCTGCGTGGTGCCCCCGGCGATGGTCAGGCAGCGGGACATGAGCATCCCGTGCACCGCCCGCTCCCCCGCCCCCTCCCGCACCGCGCCCGCCGGCCCCAGCAGTTCGAGCGCGAGCTCGGCGGTCCGCTGCTGGTGCGGGGTCTGGACGAGCTTGCGTACGGAGGCGCCCGCGCCGGGCTCCAGCCCCGACACCTGCTGGAGCGTGGTGCGCAGCCCGATGCAGGCCAGGGCGTGTGCCTCGGCGGCGAGTGCGCCGATCCGCGCCCGGTAGGTGCCGTCGAGGTCGGCGGCGCGCGCGAGGAGCGCCTCCAGGCCGGTGTCGAAGGTCATCTGGTCGGCCATGTGGACGCGTTCGTTGCCGAGGGTGTTGCGGGCCACCTTCCAGCCGCCGTCCGCCGCGCCGACCAGCGCGTCCGCCGGGAGTTCCACGTCGTCGAAGTACACCTCGTTGAAGAGGGCCTCGCCGGTGATCTCCTTCAGCGGCCGGACGTCGATGCCGGGGGTGTTCTTCATGTCGACGACGAAGTAGCCGAGGCCCTTGTGCTTGGGCGCGTCGGGGTCGGTGCGGGCGAGCAGGATCCCGAAGTCGGCGCTGTGCGCGGAACTCGTCCACACCTTCTGGCCGTTGACCTTCCAGGAGCCGTCCTCCCCGCGTTCCGCCCGGGTCCGCAGCGAGGCCAGGTCGGAGCCCGCGCCCGGCTCCGAGAAGAGCTGGCACCAGGTGACGTCGCCGCGCAGGGTCGCCGCGACGTAGGCCTCCCGCTGGGCGGGCGTCCCGTAGGCGAGCAGCGAGGGCACCACCCAGGTGGCGATCCCGAGGTCGGCGACCTTCACGCCGGCCGCGCTCAGCTCCTGCTGGACGACGAGCTGCTCGACGGGGCCCGCGCCGATCCCGTAGGGCGGCGGCAGGTAGGGCGCCGCGTAGCCGGTGGGGGCGAGGATCCGCCGGGCGGCGGCCGGGGCGAGCCCGCGCGCGTCCTCGATGGCGGTACGGGCCTTCGCGCGGTACGTCTCGGCCTGCACCGGCAGCTCCAGGCGCAGCTCGCGCCGCGCACCGCCCGCCGCGCACCGCACGGCCCGTACCCGGTGGCCGTCGCCGGGCCCCAGCAGCTGGCGGGCGACCAGCGCCCGCCGCAGGTAGATGTGGGCGTCGTGCTCCCAGGTGAAGCCGATGCCGCCGAGGACCTGGATGCAGTCCTTGGCGCAGGAGTAGGCGGCGTCCAGGGCGGTCCCGGCGGCGAGGGCGGCGACCAGCGCGCGCACGCCGGCGGGCTCGTCCATCGCCTGCGCGGCGTCCCAGGCCAGCGCCCGGGCCTGTTCCAGCCGGACCAGCATGTCGGCGCACAGGTGCTTGACGCCCTGGAACTGCCCGATGGGCCGGCCGAACTGCTCGCGCACCTTCGCGTACTCGGCGGCCGTGTGCAGCGCCCAGGCTGCGGTGCCGCAGGCGTCGGCGGCGAAGAGCGTGCAGGCCAGGTCGCGGACCAGGGCCGCGTCCAGCGCCAGCAGCCGGTCCGGGGCGGTGACGACCCCGCGCGCCCGCACCTCGGCGGTGGGGCGGGTGGGGTCGGCGCTGTCGTGCGTACGGATGTCCAGCGCGGCGGCGTCCACGGCGAACCAGCGGGTGCCGTGGGCGGCCTCGGCGGCGAGCAGGACCAGGTCGGCCTCCCCGGCGCCGAGGACGGGCGGGGCGAGTCCGTCGAGCAGGTGGCCGCCGCCCTCGACGGCGATGGCGGTCAGGGTCCCCGGCCCGAGCGCGACCGCTCCGACCCGGCCTTCGAGCGGCTCGGCGCCGGCCCGCTCCAGCAGTACGGAGGCCAGCGCGCTCGGCAGGTACGCCCCGGGCAGCGCGGCCCGGGCCGCCTCCTCCACGACGACGGCCAGGTCGAGCAGGGTGCCGCCGTCCAGGTGCGGGTCGAGCAGCCCCTGCGCGGTCAGTGCGTCCCAGTAGGCGGGCCGCGCCCCGGTCTGCGGCGGGGTGTCGAGCAGCTTGCGGACCTCCTCGGGAGGCACGGCCCGCGCGACCCACCCGCGCACCGCCTCGGCCAACTCGCGCTGCTCCTGCGTGATTCCGATGCCCATGCGCGGCAGACTAGAACACGTTCCAATCTGACGGAAGGTCAGATGACGGGTCATTCAGGGGCCGGGGGCGGGAACCGGCGCCGGAAGGGGCGGCGTCCATCGATGGACAAGATCGATTACGGGTTCGAAGGAGTCTGGAATGACCGGCACAGCCACCCGATACCTCTATCTCGCCCGGCACGGCGAGGCGTCACCGGACGAGAGCGGGCTCACCGAGGCAGGCCGCCGGCAGGCCGTGCTGCTCGGCCGGCGCCTGCGCGACGTCCCCCTCGCGGCCGTCCACCATGGACCGCTGCCCCGGGCGCAGCAGACGGCACGCCTGATCGGCGACCAGCTGACGAACGTTCCCCTGCACCTTTCGGACGCCGCCGGCGACTACGTCCCCTACCTGCCGGAGAGGGAGGAACTCCCGGCGGAATCAGCCGACTACTACCTCGACTTCCTCGCCGGTGCGAGCGCCGGGGAGCTGGATAACGGACCCGCGCTGACCCGCCGGGCGATGGACCTGTTCACCGGGCCGGCGGACGGCACGGAGGACCGGCACGAACTGGTCGTCACCCACAACTTCCTGGTCGCCTGGCTCGTCCGGGACGCCATGCACGCGCCGAAATGGCGCTGGCTCGGCCTCAACCACGCCAATGCCGCCCTGACGGTCATCCGGTACGCGCCCGGCCGGCCCGCGTCCGTCCTTTGCTCCAACGACACGCGGCACCTGCCGGCCGAACTGCGCTGGACCGGCTTCCCGCCCGAGTTGCACATCTGAGTACACCCGCAGTCGGCGGGTCCACCGAGCCCACTTCACCTCAACTCGGTCTTATATACAGGCTGTTGAGTACCCAAGTGCCGTTCACTATAGTCGGCGTGGACACGGCCGGCCTGGGTCCGAGCGTGCCGCTTTCGGGAAGTGACTCCCCTTCGTGGCGCCCGATTTGGCGCCGGCGAGAACACGCCACTACGTAGGGGGATGAACCATGCGCATGAAGCGGACCCTGGCACTCCTGGTTGCCTCAGCTGCTGTCACGCTCGGAATGGCCACCCCGGCCAGCGCGTATGCATGCCAGACCGGCTTTTTCTGTCTCTACTACAACTCCAACCAGGCCGGCGCCCGATGGTTCACGGACGGGGATGTACCCAATCTCGCCGGGGAAGAATTCACCACGTGGGCCAATGGTGAGGGCGAGCCGGTGAAGAACAATGCCGCGTCGACCCAGAACGCCTCGAACTACTGCTACCGGGTCTACTACAACTCGAACTACGCCGGCCCGTACGACACCGTTCCGGCTCACTCGTCCCGGAACCTTGCGAACACGTACAACAACAACGCTTCCGTCAGGGACCTGATCTGCTGAGCACCGGCACCTGAACCGGGGAAAGGGTGTTCCGCAACCGCCGTCGCGGCTGCGGAGCACCCTTCCTTGCCACCTGTAGAGGAAACCAGTGAACGTGACCACCCCTTCCTCCAGAGCGTGTGCCGGTATGGCGGTGCTCCTGCTGCCGCTCCTGTCCGGCTGCACGGCCGGCACCGCCGGCCCTGGCGAAAGCCCAGGCCCGACGGCGGCGCGCCGGCTCGCCGACAGCAAGACGCTCACACTGCCTCTGGACGATTACCTGCTGACAACGAACGACGCGGGCACGCTCGCCCGCGGGCGCGATTCCCTCATGCAGCGGTGCCTTACCGGATTGGGCGCCCCATATACCCCTAAAGCACTGGGAAACACCGATATCGAAACGAACGAGCGGCGCTACGGCCTGGCCGACGCGGAGCTCGCGAAGGAACACGGATATCACGTGCCCGACATGGACAAACGGGCCGAAGACTATCCATCGTCGGTCATGCCGCTCGTCCGGGGCGAGGTGACCACATACAACGGCGTACCCGTACCGCAAGGCGGATGCATCGGAGAGGTGCAGAGGGAACTCCACGAGGTCGAGCTGCAGGACGCCCTGAACCTTCCCCATAAACTCAACATGGAAAGCTACGCGAAGTCGCAGAAGGCCCCCGCGGTGGTGAAGGCGACCGGAGAATGGTCGAACTGCATGAAGGAATCCGGGCACGCCTACCCGGACCCCCTCGCCGCGATCAACGACAAAGAATTCGGTGCCGCAACTCCCGGACCCCACGAGAAGGAAGTGGCACTCGCCGACGTCCTGTGCAAGCAGAAGGTGAACCTGATCGGCGTGTGGTCCGACGCCGAAAGCGAATACCAGCGGTTCCTCATCAAGTCCAATTCGGGCGCTTTGGCCGGTCCGCTGCTCGCCAAACAGAAAACCATGTCCGCCGCGAAGGCGGCGATCGGTCAATAGGCCGGGCGGGTCGGCAGGTCTCGGAGGCGGTCGTAGGCTGGCCGGGACTCATCCGCGACGGACAGGAGGCCAGGATGACCGAGACGACCGGGGCGACGGTGGAGCAGGTCATGGCCGAGCTGGCCGGGCTGGAGGACCCGAAGACGCGCGCGGTGAACGAGCGGCACGGTGACGCTCACGGCGTGAACCTCGGCAAGCTGCGCGCGCTCGCGAAGCGGCTCAAGACGCAGCAGGACCTCTCACGCGAACTCTGGAAGACCGACGACAGCGCGGCGATGCTCCTGGCACTGCTGATCTGCCGCCCGAAGGCCTTCGGGCGCGACGAGCTGGACACCATGCTGCGCGAGGCCCGCACCCCCAAGGTGCACGACTGGCTCGTGAACTACGTCGTGAAGAAGAGCCCGCACTCCAAAGAACTGCGCCTCGCCTGGTTCGCGGATCCCGATCCGGTGGTCGCGAGCGCCGGCTGGGCGCTGACCACCGAGCGGGTCGCGAAGAAACCCGACGGCCTCGACCTACCGGGGCTGCTCGATGCCATCGAGGCGGAGATGAAGGACGCCCCGGAGCGTCTGCAGTGGGCGATGAACCACTGCCTGGCCCAGATCGGGATCGAGCACCCCGAGCACCGCGCCCGTGCCATCGACATCGGCGAGCGCCTGGAAGTCCTCAAGGACTACCCGACCCCTGCGAACTGCACGTCTCCGTTCGCGCCCGCCTGGATCGGCGAGATGGTGCGACGGCAGCAGGAGAAGCAGTAGGCGGGCTTCAGCCGGATGTGACCGGCACGGGCTTCAGCGCCGCCCTGGCGACCTCCTTGGCCTTCTGCTCGCACGCCCCGGGTTGGTAGAGGCCGACCCAGACGACCAGATTGCCGTGCCGGACGGAGAGCGCGCAGGTCCACTCGGTGGTGCCGTCGGGCTCCCAGTACGCCCCGTCGCCGAACCCGAGGTTGTTCACCCGCTTCCCCCCGGCCGCGGCCGTGGCGAATCCGGCCTGCTGGAGCCTCGCATTGGCCCCGTCGTCACCGCCCCGCTTGACGTCCCACCGGACCAGCGCGGTCCGCCGACCGGCCGAGGAGTCGTACCAGGTGCACGTCGTCTGCACCTGGGTCTTGTTCGCGCTGTGGAAGTCCTCCTTGGCATCCCGCCCGGTCAGGGGGATGTACTGGGTGGCCTTCTGGCAGGCCGGTACGTCGGCGTAGGCCGCGGGACCGGCGCCCTCCGTCCCCGCACGGTCCAGGGTGTACGCACCCACGCCGACCCCCGTCGCCACCAGCACTCCGGCGGCCACCAGCGCCACCGTCCGCGACCGCCTCCGGGGCGGGGCCGGCGCCGGCTCGGTCGGCGGGGCGGACTCCGAGACCTCGGCCGCCCGCTCCACCACCTCATCCGGCTCCGGCTCCGGCACGGGAAGCGGTTCCGGCGGCGCCACCACGGTCGCCGTGTCGACGGACAGCAGCCGGTCGATGTCCGCCCGTTGCTCGGCCTGCATCCGGTACACGGCGGGCGGCCACTGCAGGCCTGTCGGAGCGACCGGCCCGAGGAGTTCGAGCAGCTGCGCCGGGGTGGGCCTGGCTGCCGGGTCCTTGGCCAGGCAGCGCTCCACGATCCCGCGCAGCCCGTCGGGCACCGCACTCAGGTCGGGGGTGGAGTGCACCACGTCGTAGAGCGTCCGGAGGGTCGAGGCCCCGGCGAAGGGGCTGCTGCCGGTGAACGCCATGACCAGCATCGAACCGAGCGAGAACACATCACTGGCCGGTGTCAGCGGCTTGCTCTCGGCCTGCTCGGGCGACATGAAGGAGGGCGAACCGATCACCCAGCCGGTGCGCGTCAGCCCGGCGTCGCCCTCGACCTCGCCCTCGGTGGCCCGCGCGATGCCGAGGTCGATGACGCGTACGCCGTCCTCGGTGAGGAGCACGTTGTCGGGCTTGAGGTCCCGGTGGATCAGCCCCGCCCGGTGGATCTCCGCGAGCGCCGACGCGAGCCCCGCCGCCAGCCGGTGGACGACGGCTTCCTCCAGCACACCGTCCGCCTTGACCACGGCCCCGAGCGAGGGCCCTGACACGAATACCGAGGCCAGCCACGGTGTCGGCGCGTCCGGGTCGGCGTCCATGACGGCCGCCGTATAGGCACCGGAGACCTTGCGCGAGGCCGCGACCTCGCGCCGGAAACGGGCCCGGAAGTCCTCGTCGTCGGCGAAGTGCGCGAGCACCTGCTTGACGGCGACGAGCCGCCCGTCAGGCCCCGTGCACAGCAGTACCCGCCCCATGCCTCCCTGCCCGAGCACGCCGGCCACCTTGAACGGCCCCACGTGCGTCGGACCGGCCGGTCCTACGCGCTCCATTCCCCCGACTCCCTCCCCGTCGTCAGGGAGCGGATCATACCGAGACGGACTTCACGAAGGCTTCGAACGCCGCGGGGTGCACGGTGAATACGGGGCCCTCGGGGTTCTTGGAGTCCCGGACGGCGACGCGGCAGGGCTGCGCGGCGATCTCGATGCACTGGCCGCCGTTGTCACCGCTGTACGAGGACTTGAGCCAGCCGGTGTCACCGAGCGGCGCACACTCGACGCAGTCGCCACCAGTGGTCCCGCTGCACGAGGACTTACGCCACTGCGCGCCCGTCAGGTTCCGGATGGTGTCCATAACGCTCCTCCATTACGCGGGCGATCCGTGCCGCCGAGCCCTCCAGGGACAGGGCGGATGCCTGCAAATGATCGTATCGGAGCGAACCCTCCCTGAGAGCTTGCGGATTGGCCGTCATATGGCCCTGCACGAAGTCCTCGGTGTAGACGATGTCGGGGTCACCCTCGAACCGCAGAAGGCAGAACGATCCCATCACCCCCGCGTGGGCACCCACCTCAAACGGCAGGATCTGTACCTTCACCCACTCCCTCCTCTGCAGGGCCAGCAAGTGGGCGAGCTGGTTCCGCATGACCTCGCGGCCACCGATCTCCTGATGCAACACCGCCTCACTCATCACCACCCAGATCAGTGGCGGGTCTTCGCGGTCGAGTGGCCGCTGCCGATCAATCCGCGCGGCCACCTTCCCGTCCAGGTCCCCCTCGGTCCGCGCGCCGAGCACGGCCCGCGCGTAGGCCGGCGTCTGCAGCAGCCCGTCCACCAACTGTGCCTGGAATGAGGAAATGTACGAGGCCCGCGCCTCCATCTCCGCGTACGGCTGGAACCAGGTCGGCAGCTGACTCCGCAGCACCAGACCCACCAGTCGCGAGAACAGACCGCCGGTGCCCAGCGCCGCGTCCACCCGCTCCGAGAAGTCCCGGGTCGGGATGCGCTTCGTCGTCTCGATCTGGCCGATCAGGGAGCCCGTACAGAAGATGATCTCGCCCAACTGCGCCTGCTTCAGGCCCGCCTGTTCCCTCAGGCGCCGCAGTTCGTAGCCGTAGTAGTCCAGCGGCGAGGCGCTGGGGTCGAGCTCGCGGATCTTGACCATGAGGTGGTCACCCCCAAGTTCACGCTGTGCGTTCGGCGTTCGTTTCGCCCTGTCGCCGAGCGTAATCAGCCGACTGCGCTCCGATGGTGCGAATCACGCGATCGGTCACGGTCGGTCAGAAGCGGTCGTCAGCCGCTCCGCGCGTATGCGGCGATAATGCTCTGCCGAACTGATCTTGCGGTGACGGGGGCCTGGCAGGTGCGGGAAGTGATCGAAGACCGGTACGCGCTGGCCGAGTTGCTCGGACGGGGCGGCTTCGGCGAGGTGTGGCGGGCCGAGGACAGCCGGGTGGGCCGCCAGGTCGCCGTCAAGATCGGATATCCGCAGACGCCGGAGGACACCCGCCGCTTCGAGCGGGAGGCCAGCCTCGCCGGGAACCTCGCGCACCCCAACATCGCCACCATCCACGACTTCGGCCGCACCGAACGCGAGGGGCGCGACGCCGTCTACCTCGTCATGGAGCTGCTCCGGGGCCGCAGCCTGGCCGACGTGCTGGAAGCCGGCGTACCGCCGCTCGCGGACGCCCTGGAGTGGGCCGGGCGCATCGCGGACGCGCTGGGGGCGGCCCACGCCGCCGGGATCGTCCACCGGGACGTCAAGCCGGCCAACGTGATGGTCACCGACGGCGGGCTGACGAAGGTGCTCGACTTCGGCATCGCCAAGGCCGGGGGCGTCGCCGGCGCCGCCACCACCACGACGGGGCTGACGGCCACCGGCATGATCATCGGCTCCTTCCCGTACATGGCTCCCGAGCGGTGGACCGGCGGGGCGAACGGCGTGCCCGTCGACGGGCGGGCCGACCTGTACGCCCTGGGCTGCGTGCTGACGGAACTGCTGACCGGCACCCGCCCCTTCGCCGCGCGCGAGATGCACGAGCTGCTCGCCCAGCACCTCACGACCGCACCGCCCGCGCCGAGTTCGCTGCGGGCGGGGCTGCCGGCCGCACTGGACTCCCTCGTACTGGAGCTGCTCGCGAAGGACCCGGCGGACCGGCCCGCGGACGCGGCCGAGGTGTCCCGGCGGCTGGCGGAGATCGCCCGGAGCGAGGCCCCCGTACCGCAGGCACCGGCACCGGCGGCCTCCTTCCCGCCCCCGCCGTCGTACGCCCCCACCGTGCACACTGCGGCCGCCGATCCGGTCCGCGCGATGCTGGAGCGCAGGCTGACGCAGCTCCTGGAGGACGAACCGGCGGACGTCGTGGAACGGCTGCGCATGCTGACCGACGACCTGACCGAGGAGCTCGGCGCGCAGGACGCCCTGACGGTGCGGGCCGCCTACCACCGCGTGATGCGGGTCCCGGGGCCGTCCAGGACGATCGATCTGGAACGCCTGCTGCCGCGCATGGTGCGGGTCCTGGGCCTGGAGCACCCGGACACGATCACCGGCCGCGCCGCCTGGGTCGGCGAGGCAGCGGCCTTCGGTCCGGGGGACGGCCGCCGGAGCGAGCAGGAGCTGCGCGAGATCGTCGAGCAGGCGACGCGGGTGTTCGGCACGCACGCCCTGGTCACGCTGACTGCCCGCTACCACCTCGCGTCGGCCATGCACCGGGGCGCCCACGCCCGTGACGGCCAGTGGGACGCGCGCAGCCGGGAGCGCGCGCTGAGCGAGCGCGCCTGGCTGGGGCCGCTGCTGCCCGACCTGGAATGGGCCCTGACCGCCGACAGCCCGGTCCTGCTGGACGTGCGGCGCAGGCTGGCCCACGACGCCTGGCTGGTCGGCGACATCGCCGGCGCCGCGCTCCTGTACTGGCGGCTCTTCCCGAACCTCGCCGAACTCGCCGAGCGCGGCAGTCCGGAAGTGGCCCACCGGGTGCTCCGCACCATCGGCGAGGCGGGCGATCCGGCGGCCGCCCTGGCGCACATGAACCCGTTGCTGCGCCGGCTCCCTTTCCTCCCCGGCATGCAGGAGTTGGCCCAGGAGGTCTCCGACACCCGGGCGGACTTCCGGCGTGCCGTACGGGAACAGCGGCGGACCGAGGGGACGGGCGGGCCGGGCGGCCTGTCCCGGCTGTTCGGCCGCTGACCGGGCGGCGGCGTACGAGCGCACCCCGGCCGTAGCGTCCTACCAGCGGGTAGGGCACCATGGGCCGCCACACACGATCACCGCCGGAGGAACCATGGCCACCCCCAAGCCGGAGACCCTCGCCGCCTTCGAGGCCGCCAAGGGGTTCATGCCCGTACGCGAGGGCCTCGCCCTGTACGAGGCGGCCACCGCGGCCGGGGCGCTCGGGCTGCCGCTGCTGGAGGTCGGCACGTACTGCGGCCGCTCCACCATCCTGCTCGCCGACGCCGCCCGTGAGGCCGGCGTGGCGGCGATCACCGTCGACCACCACCGGGGCAGCGAGGAGCAGCAGCCGGGCTGGGAGTACCACGACCCGACGGTCGTGGACCCGGAGGTCGGGCTGATGGACACCCTGCCGACCTTCCGCCGGACCCTGCACAAGGCCGGGCTGGAGGACCACGTGATCGCGATCGTCGGCCGGTCCCCGCAGGTCGCGGCCGCCTGGGGCGGCAAGCTCGGCTTCGTCTTCATCGACGGCGGCCACACGGACGAGCACGCGAGCGGCGACTACGAGGGCTGGGCCCCGCACGTCGCGGAGGGCGGCACGCTCGTCATCCACGACGTCTTCCCGGACCCGGCCGACGGCGGCCAGGCCCCGTACCGGATCTATCTGCGGGCGCTGGCCTCCGGCGCGTTCGAGGAGATCTCCGTCACCGACTCGCTGCGCGTGCTGCGGCGCACGGGAGCGGGCATCTGACGGCTGCCGGGCGCGTTCACCAGGCCAGTCATCTGGCCTGATGAACGCCAGGCAGACAATCGCACCACGCCTTCGGATGGCCTACGGTCCGGACGGGCGCCGGGAGCCGGGTCTAGCATCGCGGCGTGCGCAACGACAACAGCCCCCCGCCCCCCGAGTCCGGCTCCTCCATCGACCCGGACCGGTCCTGGTTCACCCGACGCTCCACGCTCGTCGTCGGGGTTGCCGCGCTCGCCCCGGCCGCTCTGGCGGGCTGGGTCCTGACCCAGGCGTTCGCCGGGCCGGGGTCCGACGGGCCGTCCCGCTCGGCGCCGATGTCCTCCTCGCACTCGGCCCTGTCGCCGGGCCAGCGGGACGCGAAGCCGGGTTCCGCCGCCGACGAGGGCGCGAGTACGAGCCCCAGTGCCAGTCAGAGCACCACCGCGGCCGCGCCCGCACCCGCACCCGCCAAGGGCCCGCTCACCGGCCGGACCGTGGTCGTCGACCCCGGCCACAACGCCGGAAACTTCGAGCACACCGACGAGATCGACCAGCAGGTCGACATCGGCACGGGCCGCAAGGAGTGCGACACCACCGGCACGACCACCAACGCCGGCTACAAGGAGGCGGACTTCACCCTCGACGTCTCCCGGCGCCTGCGGACCGCGCTGGAGGCCCAGGGGGCCAAGGTCGTCCTCACCCACCAGGCCGACCGCCCCTGGGGGCCCTGCATCACCGAGCGCGCCCGCATCGGCAACGAGGCGAAGGCCGACGCCGTCGTGTCCGTCCACGCCGACGGGGTCTCGGCGGGCAACCGCGGCTTCCACATCATCCTCCCGGCCAAGGTCAAGGGCGGCGCCGCGGACACCGCGAAGATCGTCGGACCGTCCCGGGAGCTGGGCGAGCGGATCGCCGGGAACTTCGCCCGCACCACCGGCTCCGCCCCCGCCAACTACCTGGGCAGCGGTACCGGTTTGGTCGTCCGTGACGATCTCGGAGGACTGAACCTGTCAACTCAGCCCAAGGTGTTCATCGAATGCGGAAACATGCGTGACGCCAAGGACGCGGCGCAGCTGACGAGTCCGGAGTGGCGGCAGAAGGCGGCTCAGGGCATCGCGGACGGCATCGTCGGCTTCCTCGGCGGGTAGTCCCTCTCGGGAGTCCGGCGGGACCACCCGCCGACCCGATCATCTCGGCCGTCGGAAACCTCCGTACCATGGTGCAGCCCGCCCTGCTGCAGACACGTTCTGCGACCGTGGCACCACGAGACGACGACCGAGACCGAGAAGGACACCTGAGACGTGAACATCCGCTCCCTCACTCGAGGCGACGGCGTGGTGATCGGAGCAGCGGCGCTGCTGTTCATCGCCTCGTTCCTCGATTTCTACTCCGCCACCGGTATCGACCGGCCGAGCGTGTGGGACCTTGACTCCAACCATCTGACGCTCCCCAGCATCTTCCTGCTCGGCTTCATCGCCGCCGGCCTGCTGATCGCGTCCCGCTTCCAGCCGGAGCGCAAGCTGGCCGGCCTGCCGCTGACGGCGTGGGGCACCGTGCTCGCGGTCTCCGCCGCCTGGTCGTCGCTGTGGGCGCTCATCGCCTGCCCGGACGTGCTCGACCTGGGCGCGGGCTCCATCCTCGCCCTCCTGGCCACGCTGGCCCTGGCCGGTGTGGCCATCGCCGGTGCGAAGATCCCGGCGCTCGCCGGCCAGCTCGTTCCGGAACCGCGCCCCGCCGCCGTCCCGCCGTACGCGGGCCAGCCGGGCCAGCCCCAGCCGGGTGCCGGGTACGGCTACCCGGGCGGGCAGCAGACCCCGTACGGTTCCACGCCGCAGCCGGTCCCGCCGTACGGCGGCACGCCGAACCCGACCCCGGGTCCCGGTCCGCAGGACTCCCAGCACACGCCGGCCCCGGCCCCGGCGGCGGACTTCACGCCGTTCTGGTTCGCGGTGCCGGTGGCCCGTCCCCTCTACGGGGAGGACGGCTCCCCGACCCCGATCGCCGAACTCGCCCCGGGCACCTGGTACCTGGCCGTCGAGCAGCGTGGCGCGGCCACTCTGATCGCGCAGACCCAGGACGGCCGCCGCGGCGTGCTGAACGACACCTCGGGCATCCAGCGCGGCTGACCGCCACCCGGACCGACCGAGGCCGACGGCCCCCCGCCCTTCCGGGCGGGGGGCCGTTGCCCTACAGTCACCTGACGCCTCGTCAGATTCTGAAGGGACCGCAGATGCGCCTCGGACTCGCACTCGGCTACTGGGGCCGCGGCCCCGCCCCCGCCCACCTCGACCTCGCCACCGAGGCCGAGAACCTCGGCTACCACTCGGTGTGGACCGCCGAAGCCTGGGGCTCGGACGC
The DNA here is from genome assembly GCF_042894785.1 of Streptomyces sp. NPDC001502. Taxonomy (NCBI): domain Bacteria; kingdom Bacillati; phylum Actinomycetota; class Actinomycetes; order Kitasatosporales; family Streptomycetaceae; genus Streptomyces; species Streptomyces sp. NPDC001502. The sequence goes on along the minus strand of NZ_JBIAVW010000014.1, from coordinate 1,619 downwards.
CTTCACCCCGCTGACCTGGATCGCCGCGCACACCTCGCGGATCCGCCTCGGCACGGCCATCGCGCAGATGGCCGCCCGCACCCCGACCGCCACGGCCATGCACGCCCTGACCCTGGACCACCTCTCCGGCGGCCGGATGATGCTCGGCCTCGGCCTGTCCGGGCCCCAGGTCGTCGAGGGCTGGTACGGGCGCCCCTTCCCCTCCAGCCCGCTCACGGCCACCCGCGAGTACGTGGACGTCGTCCGCCAGGTGCTGCGCCGCGAGGCCCCGGTGGAGCTCGACGGCCGCTTCCACAGCCACCCGTACCGGGGCGCCGACGGCACCGGCATCGGCAAACCCCTGAAGCCGATCACCCACCCGCTCCGCGCGGACCTGCCGATCCTCCTCGGCGCGGAGGGCCCGAAGAACATCGCCCAGACCACCCGGATCGCGGACGGCTGGCTCCCCCTGTACTGGTCCCCGACCCGCACCGACGTCTACCAGGCCTCCCTCACCGACCTCCCCGAGGGCTTCATGATCGCGCCGATGGCCCGCGCCAAGGTCTGCGACGACGTCGCGGAGGGACTGCTCCCGGTCAAGGCGATGCTCGGCTTCTACATCGGCGGCATGGGCCACGCGGCCCGCAACTTCCACGCCGACCTGATGGCCCGCATGGGCTACGAGGAGGAGGCCCGCCGCATCCAGGAGCTGTTCCTCGCGGGCCGCAAGGAGGAGGCGGTCCTGGCCGTACCGGACGAGTTCGCCGACGAGATCTCGCTCATCGGCCCCCGGGAACGGATCGCCGAACGCCTGGACCTCTGGCGCAAGGGCCCGGTGACCGACCTCCTCCTGACGGCCCCGGACCCCCACACCCTTCGCGTCCTGGCGGAACTCAACAACTGAGGCCTCCGCGTCGGCGACCACTCATTGCAGACGGTTGCCGGTCGCGCTCCGCAAGGCCGCAGGAGCGCCGGACATCTCGCCGACGGCACGGTGGGGCGCGCGGCGCATCCGGTCCTGAGCACCGGATGGACCTGGGCCGCCACCCGCCTCGTGGCGATCGCCGCCGCCCTCGCCCTCGCGTACGCCGCGGTGGCCGACCGGCGCCGCCGGATGGTCTAGGCCTGCGGAACGGCTTCCAGCAGCTCCCGCACATCCAACGGCATGACGGCGATCTCGATGCTCCCACCGCCTTCGTAGGTACAAGTGACGATCCGCGAGCCGGGGTTGATGGAGATCCCCTCCTTCACGGAGGGCACCCGCACCCCGATGGCCCGCCCGCCGGGCAATACGACGGCCTCCCCGCGCGCCGGAACCCACCGGGCCACGCCCTGGTCCCCGTACACCCGGCCGGCCCGCCACCGGCCCTCCCCGGCCGGAATCCGCACCATGCAGGGAATCCCGGGCACGGGCCCGGCGGCCGTCCGCGCACGATGCTTGCGCCGCAGCAGCCACCCGGCCCCCACGGCGCCGAGGACAACCACCACGATCTCAATCACCGACCCATTGTCCCCTGCCGTTGCCCTGGCCGGGCGGTGCGCTTGTGGTGCGGCCCGGTGGCCGCGCCTCAAACGCCGGCGGGGCTGGGTTTGGCCGCCTGGCCGGGGGCGTGGTCAGTCGGTCGGCGGGGCTGGGTTTG
>NZ_JBIAVW010000013.1:0-210604 GCF_042894785.1 Streptomyces sp. NPDC001502 | reverse complement strand
GAGGAAGGACTCATGCGAGCCCTGCACACCATCGGACTACGCCGCACCACCTGCGACCCCGACAAAACACCCTAACCCCCCACCCCCACCCCCACCAGAACAGGGCGGTGGCGGACCAGACACAGCAGGCAATCCGCACCACACACCCGCCATGCGTAGCACCCGCACGGCAAAGAGGCCTTTCGGGTGCAAAGCCCCCGAAAGGCCCCTCACATCCTGCGAGTGACGGCTCAGGCCGCCATACGACGACGGCCGGTGCCGGCCACCAGCGCCGCGCCCATGGCCAGCGCGACACCCGCGCCCCCGAGTGCCCAGCTGGTGGCCGCGTCGGCTCCGGTGGCCGCGAGCTCACCGCCCGCCTCGGTGGTAGTACCCGTGCCGTCGGCGGTGCCGGTGTCGCTGATCGGCGTGACGGTGCCCCCGTTCGGGCCGGGCCGGTTGCCGGTGTTCGTGTCCGGGGCGGCGGCCAGGATCTTCACCAGGACCGGGCGGCTGTCGCTCCGGATGTGCGAGCCGATCTCGAGGACCGTGCCGGAGGCGCGGAACTGCGCGTAGCCGAGCGGGGTGTCGGCGGTGAACCGGATCCGCAGCTTGACGTCGAAGACCTTGCCCGCGGGGATGGCGCCGCCGGCGAGGTGGTTGACGACGTAGGCGCCGTCGCTGTAGCCGAGTTCCGCGCGCTCCCAGCCGTTCCTGCCGTAGACCTCGACCTCCAGCTGCTCTCCTTCCATCGGAACCCAGTCGGGCCGGGCGAGGCTGAAGTACAGGTGGAAGTCGTCCAGGGCCGGCTTGCCGGAGTTGTCGACGTGAACGGTGAGGTCCTGCCAGGCCCCGCCCACCGCGATGCCGTTCGACAGGCCGCCGATGGTGAGCTCGGGGCCTTCGACCACGACCGGCTGGCCGCTGTCGGGCATCGCTCCCGTGATGCCGGTGTTGTACCAGGCCGAGGGGGAGGCGCTGATCTTGCCGCCGATACGGCTCGTGCCGTGGGAGGTGAGGTCGAAGGCGACGACCGGGGTGTCCGCGGCGAAACTGACCCGCACATCAATGCCGTAGACGGCGTCGACGGCCACGGAAGCGGTCGTGCCCAGCTTGTAGACGAGCCCTGGCCCGAACTGCGGGCCGTGAACCAGCTTCGCCGACTGCCAGGACACCGACCCGTCCCCGGCCGTGACCCGCTGCTCGACCCTGACCTGCGAGGCCTTGATCTTCCCGTCCCACTGCATCACGGAAATCTCAGGCGTGTAATTCGCAACGGCAATATGACCGGTGTTGTCGACCTGCACGGTCAGCGGGGTCCAACTGCCGTCCGCCTTGAACCCGCCCTTCGGGATCCCCCGCACACTGACCTCGGGCCCCATGAGCATCCCGGTGGGCGGCTCCTCGTCCGGATCCTCGGCCGCAGCACCCGCCGCGTCCTTCACCGGCACCTGAACAGCCGGGGCCACAGGCGTTCCGGCGGCCGGCACCTGCCCGGCCGCCGGCGGCGCCACCACGGGCGCCCCGGCCTGCGGCCCGGCCACAGCACCGGCGGTGGGCTCCTCCCCTTCCGCCTTCGTCTGCGGCGTCTGCGCCGCCGGCCCGGCGGCCGGCGCCGTGTCGCCCTTCGGCGCGGCATCCGGCACGGTCACCGCCGGCTGCTGCTGCTCCCCGGCCATCGCGGGCGTGGTCAGCAAAACCGGACCGACGACAGCCGCGGCCGCGACGGCCGCGATGCGTTTGATCTTCACTTCTGAACTCCCCCTCGTTTTGAACATGATCAGATTAGAGAGGCCGGAGGGGCGGGTGTCCGAAAATCGGATCACGGGTCGGACAAGACTTCCGGACGCCCCCGCTCCGAACCACCCACCCCCGAAACCGCCGGACGGCCGTCACGTCCGCCCCCGCCGCACCACCCGGACACCAGGCACCAGCCGCACCCCGGCCGACAGCACCCGGCGGTCCCGCCACGCCCCCGACAGCCGCCGCCACCCAACGCCCAGGCGCGCACGGCACAGCCTCAGGTGGCCGCGGGGGCGGGGGCGACCGAAGCGTCTGCGCGGACGGGGACGGGGACGGGACCGCGACGGCCGGGACCGGGTAGTGCGGCCGTGCCCCGGGGAGGCGGGCCGGGACAGGAGTCCGTCCTCCAAGGTCCATTAGGGTCCATCACGGCGGCCCGGCGCCCGGGCCGCGCGGCGCGGGCCGGCAACGGCCCCGGGGACAGGGGGAACTGATGGAGTCTTTGCGGCCCGGTGACCCGCGGGAGATCGGCGGGTACCGTCTGCTGGCACGGCTCGGGTCGGGGGGCATGGGCGAGGTGTTCCTGGCCCGGACGGCGTCCGGGCGGGCGCTGGCACTGAAGACGGTGCACCGTGAGCTGAGCCTGGACGCGGACTTCGCCCACCGCTTCGACCGCGAGATACGCACCAGCGACCGGGTACGCAGCCCGTGGACGGTGTCGGTGGTCGATTTCAGCGCACCGGGCGCGTCACCACAGTGGCTGGCGACCGAATACGTGCCCGCGCCGTCCCTGGGCGACTGGCTCCGCACGCGGGGACCGCTGGAGGCTCCGGCCGTCCGGAGTCTGGGGCAGCAGCTCTCGGCGGCACTGGTCGGCGTACGGGCGGCAGGGGTGGTCCACCGTGACATCAAACCGGCGAACGTACTGCTGGGCGCCGAACGGCCCTTCCTCATCGACTTCGGCATCGCCCGCACGGTCCGCGACCCCCGGCACACCCGCACCGGCACCGTCATCGGCACCCCCGGCTTCCTGTCGCCCGAACAGGCCACAGGCGAGGTGGCCGGAGCCGAGGCCGACGTGTTCTCCCTCGCCGCGGTACTCGTGTACGCGGCGACCGGCCGCAGTCCCTTCCTCGCCGACGGAGAGGAACTCGACCTGCCGGCTCTGCTCTACCGGATCGTGCACGACGAACCCCGCCTCGATGGTGTACCCCAACCGCTGCACGCCCTGGTGACGGAGTGCCTGGCCAAGGACCCGCAACAACGCCCCCGTGCCGAGGACATAGCAGCACGGCTGGCCGACGGCGGCCCGGAACAAGGCTGGGGGCCTGCCGCACCCCAGGCCCTGACGGCCGAGACCCGACGCCGGGAAACCGAACTCCACCACCTCCTCACCCACCCCCGACCCACTACCCCCAGCACCCCCGCAACTCCCGCAACTCCGAGGGCATATGGAACTCCTGGGGCAGTCGGCACTCCCCCCGCACCCGTGCCCGTACCGCCGTCGGCGGCGCCGTTGCCGGGGGTCCCAGCGGGTGCCGCGACTTCGCCTTACTCCCCCGCACCCCCAAGGCGCGGGCCGGGGCGGGCCGTCCTGCGCTCACGGAGCACCGGCACGGCCGCGGGTGCCGCCGCCGTCACCGCCGCGGCCGTCGCACTCGCCATATGGCTCCCCGGACACCGCGACAACAGCAACGGCGACAGCGACGGCGGCCGTGGGACCGCCTCCCCCGGCACCTCCTCGCCCGCACAGCCGGCCGGCCCGGCAGGCGCGCTGTCGGCCGCGTGGACCGGCACATGGACCGGTGTCGGACCCGGAACACCAGAGGCCGACGGCGTCTCCCGGGCGCGCACCGGCGAATTCTCCGTCACCGTCACACTCAACGGCGGAACCGTCGGCGAACTCGTGGGCCGACAGGTCAGCGACCTCAAAGAGGCAACCACCGGACAGAACCTCGGATGTACCGAAGCCCTCAGACTCCAGCAGATCCGCGAAAACAGCGCGGTGTTCGAGGCCGTGACCAGTCACCCCACCGACCGCACCGCGGTCCTCGAATGCCCCCGGGGCAACCTCTACATCCTGACCATGACAGAACCGAACCACCTCACACTCGAATCGGAGGGTGCGCAGTCGGCAGGAGCCCCCACCACACTGAACCGCCGGCCGTGACCACCGCGCCCCCGCCCCGGGGCCGGGGCAGGCGGGGGGGCGCGCAGCGGAAGGGGCGAGATCATGTGGGGAGGTCCGCGCGCACGCACCACATCCTGGTCCAAGAACCCTCATAGCCATGTCGGCGCTCTCCACCACTGGAATCGGCGTCTTGCCGCCGGGGTCGGAGTGGGCATCGCGGTGGAGGGTCCGGACTCGGATGCGCTCGCGGTCGTAGCCGTATGCCTGGGCACGGTCGCGTTCGTCCGGCGGATCGCGCGGTCGCGCATCGTGCTCGACGAGAAGGTGCTTGTCTGTGGTGAATCCCGTGTTCACCCATGACATTCCCTACCGATGTGTCGCCAGAGTGGCGGCGGACAGCGGTGGGAACCTGATCATCACCACCTCGCAGGCAACCGACATCGGCGCCTTCGGGTTCGCCCGGTCGCTCATCGATCACTTCGTCGGTTCCACCGACCGGACCGTGGCCCAGATCAAGGCCGGACTTGCAAGCAGACGGAACGGCGGTCAGGTCGGCGGGCGAGCCGTACGACGCGGTGGCCATCGCCGAGCAGTGCACGCTGGACCCCGTGCGCGACCTGGGCCGACCGTACTTCCCCGGCCTCACGAAGTGCGTGCGTGCTGTTCGAACTTCCACATCAGCGCGACGAAGCTCCGGCTGTGTAGGGCTCCTCCGTCAGGCGCCCCCGTTCAGGCGCTCGGCACCTGGACCGGCCTGGCCAGCACCTGGTCCAAGACCTCGGTGAAGAACCGCGCCGGATCCGTCACCGGATCCGTGGCGCGCATCGCGACGATCCCGTCCGGACGGACGAGCAGCGCCCCTTCGCCGGAGAGCCACGGGACCGCGACGCGATGGGCGGGGAGTCCGGCGTCCGCCGCGGCGGTGAGCCAGCGGTCGCCGGCGGCGCCTGTCAGCAGGGTCCACCGGGACGCCACCAGGTCGAGTGTGGAGACCCCGTCGATCCATGCGTGGGGCACCCGTGAACCCGGCGACCCGTCCAGCACCAGGTCCACCGTGGAGGGGAGTTCCGGCTGCGGATCGACAACGGCGGCCGAGTCGTACCTCTGGCCGAGGTGCACGACCGGCGCCGCCCACACCCCGGCCGCCGCCCTGGCGGCGTCGGCCTCGGGTCCGCGTCCCCAGTGCAGCTCCGGGTCGGCGAGCCTGCGCATCGCCTGGTCCAGCGTCGCCGCGGCGACCGGTTCACGTTCGTGCGCGTAGGTGTCGAGCAACCCGGCACCGGCCTCGCCGTGGTGGACGGCGGCCAGTTTCCACGCCAGGTTGTGCGCGTCGGCGATCCCGGTGTTGAGGCCGAACGCGCCCAGGGGCGACACGGTGTGCGCGGCGTCGCCCACGAGGAACACGCGGCCGACGGCGAAGCTTTCGGCCGCTGCGCTCCGGGGCCGCCACGAGAGCACGCTGCGCACCTCGACGTCGAGGTCGGGATCGCCGACCGCCAGCCGGACGAGCGCGGCGCAGCGCTCGTGCGTGAAGTCCTCGGGGCGTTCGCCGCCGTCGACGTCGCAGGGGACGTGGAAGACCCAGTTCGTCTCGCCGTCCACGGTGGCCAGCAGGCCGGGCGCCTCCGGCGTGGTGATCGTGCAGGTGGCGAAGGACATTCCTCGCAGGTGCGGTCGGAGGTCGGCGCGGAACAGGATGTTGATCATCGACTTGCCCAGGTCGCCCGGCCCGGAGGTGCCCACCCCGAGCGCGGTCCGCACGGTGCTGTAGGTGCCGTCGGCGGCGACTACGCGTGTGCACCGCAGCGAGTAGCGGCCGTCGGGGCCCTCCAGTTCGACGTCGACCCCGTCGGCGTCCTGCGCGATGCCGACCAGGCGGGTCGACCACCGCAGGTCTGCTCCGCGGCGTGCCAGGTCTGCTGCCACGACGGCGTCGAGCCGGTCCTGGGCGCAGACGCCGCGCAGTCTGAACGGCGTCACGTCCAGTTCGCCGGCGGACGGGGCCGGCATGGGCACGGTCACGACGTCGCCCGCGCCCATCTCGACGACGGTCCGCGCCACCGCCTTGCCCACGGCGCCCCGGAGGTCGACCGCGGCGGCGTCGACGGCGGCGTCGAGGCCGAGTTCGCGCAGGACCTCGACGCTGCGCGGTCCGATGCCGGTGGCACGTGGGTGCACCGACGGTCCGGACCGGCGCTCGACGAGTACCGCGGGTACGCCGTGGTGGGCGAGCAGCGCCGCGGTGAGCAGCCCGACGCTGCCGCCTCCGACCACAAGTACCGGGACTTCTGGATACATTGTCTCCATCATGGCTACACCGTAGCCAGAAGGTAGGATGCGGGTCAACGAGGAAAGGAACCTCCCCCATGACCGAACCCGTCCCCTCGTCGGTGTGGACCCGGCCGCGCCCCGAGCCGCGTCGACGTGCGCCTGGGGTGGACCAGTACGTGGCCGCCGCACTGGCCGTCGCGGACGCGGAGGGATTGGCGGCGGTTTCGATGCGGCGGGTCGCAGGGGATCTCGGTTCCGGGACCGCCTCGCTCTACCGCTACATCACCAACCGCGACGAGCTGGTGGATTTGATGGTCGACGCGGCACAGGGCGAGGATCCGCTGCCCGAGTCCACCGAGGACTGGCGTGCCGATCTGGGGACGGTCGCGCACGCGTTGCGTGCGACGCTGCTGCGGCATCCTTGGCTGGCGGGTGAACTGGCGGGCAGGCCCGCGCTCGGCCCCAACTCGTTGCGGCGGTCCGAGTCCGCGCTGCGCGCCGCCGTCGCGCTCACGCCCGACATCACCCTGGCCTCGCAGGCGCTCGGCGCCGTGCACGCGTACGTGCTGGGTTCGGTCGCCGCGCAGCAAGCCCTGCGACGCGCGGAGCAGCGCACGGGGCTCAGCGAGGAGGAGTGGCAGCGCAGCGTCGGCCCCTACATCAGCGAGGTCCTCGCGGCGGGCGAACACCCGATGCTCGCCCGCCGCGTCCTCGAAGCCGAGGAACCCGACCCCGACGTCGAGTTCAGGTTCGGCCTGGACTGCGTGCTCGACGGGCTCGCCGCCCGGCTGGGTCGCTGAGCGGTCCGTACGCGGAGCGGTTCACGGGCTGCGGCTGAAGGACGAGGCGTACGCGGTCTCGGCCAGGATTCCGGCCGAATCGGCGGCGCGGGTCGGTGCCGTGACCGGCGGCCCCGGCACCGGCCCCGGCACCGACGCCTGCGCCGACCCGGGAACGGGACCCGGCTGCCCGTGGCCTGATCCCGACGGGGTGCTCCCGACCCCGGGACCCGGACCGGGAGCGCCCCGCCCCCGGCCTCAGCCGTCGAGCAGTCCGTCACGCGGCGCGGGCGAGCCGGCCGGCAAGTCCCGGCGCTCAGTGAGGTGCGTGAGCGGCGCCAGGTCGTCCGGAGCGGCCGACGGCGTCACTGCCCGGACGATCCGAGGGCCTGATCGGCTGTCTCGAAGCGGTGCACTGTCGGCTTCAGCTCTTCGTAGAGGTGGCCGAAGTACTCCGTCTCCGCCGTTCCTGCGATGACCGCCAGGAGGAAGGCGAGGCACCCCATGTCATGGGGCTCCCACAGGGGTCCGCGCCCCTCGTTGTAGAGCACGGTCCACTCGTCGGGATGCTGTCCGGGCCGCACCAGCCAGTACAGGAACGCCCCCGTGCCCTCCTCGAACGCCCACGGCACGACCCTCGCCCCCGCCTCCAGCAGCCCGGCCGGCTTCGCCTCGAACTCCCACAGGCCGGTCAGGACCTCGTCCCGTTCCGCCGTCTGCGCGTGGAGGTCGCAGTCGTCGTAGGCGGAGTCGGGAACGAGCAGCCAGATCGTCTCGTCGAAGAGGCCGTCGCCGTACGTCGCGACGAGCTGCTTGTAGTCGGCAGGCAGAGCCGCGCCCAGAGCGCGCTCGGCCTGCGCCCAGTCCACTGCGGGCGGCGGATCTGCGGGCGGCGGGCAGAGGCGGACGAGGGCATCGAGGGCATCGAGGGCATCGAGGGCATCGAGGGCGATCATGGAACGGACGCTACGGGAGCGGCAGCCGGTGCCTGTGGGCGGGTCGGCGGGCCAGCGGGCCCGGCGAGACTCAGGGTACTGCGTCTGTCGGGTCGTCGATGAGCGCGTAACGGTGCACAGCGAGAGGGGCGGCTTGCGCACCGCGTCTAAGTTCTCCACCGTCCGGCGGTGCCGGCAGCGGGCAGCATGACGGACCTGGCCATCCTCCAGCAGCGCCATCCTGCATGTCCGCAGCGCCGCGGACGCCGTGCGCGGGGCGGGACTTACACGATCAAGCCGATCACGGCGGTGACGAGGTTCGCGATCGGTGCGCCGGCGTCACCGACGCAGTCGGCCGTCTTCCGGAGGGAATCGCCGAAGACCTGGAGCACGTTCCGGCGCGGTGTGCCGGACAGCGCCTCGTCCTGGAAGGCGGTGAGGTCCCTGCTCCCTTGCTCGGCCTCCGCGGCGGGCAGCTTGCTCGCCGTCAGTGCGACGGCTTCCGTGAGCTGCTTCGGCAAAGCCTCGGCTTCGTGGGGCAGGTGCGAGCTGTCCAGGCTGTTAAAGCTGCTCGTCAGGACGTTGCCGCCGCCGATGACACCATGGATGTCCTCCGCCTGCGCGGGTGTGGAACTCGTTCACGGTCCCGCCTCTCCCTGCCACCACGATCCGGTTCGCGTCCGCGGTCCGGGTCCGGCGGGTGGACACGGACAGCGCGCGCCTCCACGTCAGCGTCCTGGCTTCGCTACACCGCTGCGACGACGGGCCCCTGCGCGGCCCTGGCGTGCTGCATGGCCGTCAGTCTGCGGACGAAGAGCACCGCGAGGACAGCCGCGGCAACGTCGAGGACGTCACCGACCAGCATGGTCGTGGCCGCGTCACGCACGGCGCCGGGACTCTGGGCACGGCTGTAGGACATGCCCCCGAACCACCCCAGGAGCCGGGACAGGACGAAGGCGCCCCACCAGAGGTTCACCAGGGTCAACGGGAACCGGCGGTAGCCTCCGTCGGCTCCGGAGGGGGTGCTCGACCCCCAGGTCGTGACAGCGATCCGGTAGGGCAGCCAGAGGTTCGCGAGCGGTACGAACCAGGCGCCGATCGCCCAGCCGCGCGCGAGCTTGTCCGCGCCGGGGGCGAAGCCTTCGGCGTTCGTGCGCACCCGGTGGAACCAGACGATGAAGACGATGCCCGTCACGATCACGGCGTTGCCCTGGATCGTGCCGACCAGGCCGGTCAGCCTCTCACCGCGGGCCAGATCGGCGTCGCTGACCGCGGTGGGATCCGCCAGGAGTCTTTCCATGAGCGAGCGGGTGTTCCAGTCGGCGTACACGGCCCAGACGGTGATTCCGATGACCAGCGCGAACAGCGCGGCCAGCGCGATGGCCAGGCCCACGGGCGCGCGCAGCCGTACGCCCTTCACATCGGCCGCGGCGTACGGGGACGGGGCCGGGACTGGTGCCGGCGGACCGACCGGAGCTGCGGACATGCTGAAGACCCCCACGGGTACAGGACACGAAAAGGCGCACCGGACAGGGCGGGCCAAGCAGAACCTACGTCAGCGGGTCCGTCCGCGTCACGCTCGTTTCCCCAGGTCAGGGCGAACGGCAAGGCTGGCGGCCTGCACCGGCCGCGCAGCGGCCGCCGCCGGACGCGCGCTCCCGGGTCCGAGGGGGCCGACGGCGGCCCGGACTCCCGGGACGCGATCGCCATGCGCAGGCCCGCAGACTCCTCGTCAGACGACGAGGCGGTGCCGCGCAGGCCGTCGGCGTCCCGTCGGGGTCCTCCTGCGGATGCACTCCCTGCCGGAACCGGCCGGCGCCCGTCCGACGTCACCAAGGCCGCCATCGCAGCCCTTGTCTGACGGACGCCCAGGACGCGCGGCCACGGCGCGGTCCCGTCCCCGTGCAGGGTCGGGGCCGCGCCGTGGCCGGGCAGCGCAGGCACAGCACGCAGGTGGCCGGCCAGGCCGACGGGCGACCGCGTCGACCGCGTCGACCGCCACCACGTCGTCGAGACTTCGACACCGACGGCCGGGAGCGGAAGCGGGCCTTCCTCCGCAACGGTTCCACCGGGGAGGGCGGCGACGCCGGCGGCGCCTCCTGTCCTGCCTGCCATTTGCTTGCGGCTCTGCAAGGGTGCACACTTGCGCGAATTCCGATCGGGCGCAGCGTCGCACCCTCAAGACGAACGTGCCCGGAACCGACGCCCGGGTCATCAGAAAGCCACACGGGAGCACGTGTTGAGTACACCAGGTACCGCCCGTCAGCAGCATCTTCGAAGCCTCAGCGACGGGGAACTCTGTGCCCTGTTGCGCGGGCACGTCTCGGAGTCGGACGCGGCGGTCAGCGACGTGATGGATGAGGTGTTCGCCCGTCACCATTCCTCGGTGCTCGCCTACGCCCGTACGTGCTGCCGAGACCTGTCCACCGCCCAGGACCTCGCCGCCGAGGCCTTCGCCCGTACCTACCGCGCCATCGCCTGGGGTGCCGGACCGGAGTACGCCTGGCGGCCGTACCTGTTGACCTGCGTGCGCCGTCTGGCGGCAACATGGGCGCGGGACGCCGCCCGTACGCGGCTGTCCGACGATTTCGAGGAATGGGCCGCCCAGCTCTCGGACGGCCAGGACACCGAGGACGCCGTCTTCTCGGCGGAAGAGGGATCGCTGGTCCTGCGTGCCTACCGGACGCTGCCGGAGCGCTGGCAGGCCGTGCTGTGGCACTCCGTCGTCGAACACGAGCCGGCGGCCGAGACCGCAGCACGCCTCGGGATATCGGCGGGCGGCATCGGCTCGCTGGTCTCGCGTGCCCGGGAGGGCTTGCGGGAGGCGTACTTGCGCGCTCACCTGGACCAGAGCGCGAGTGACGAGTGCAAGCACTACGGTGGGCAGATCGCCGCCAGGCTGCGCCGACCGGGCAAGCGCCTCACCCGGGACCTGGGCCGCCACCTTCAGGGGTGCGACGACTGTGCGCGCGCCGAGCGCGACCTGCGCGATGTCAACGGCCGTCTGGGCGTGCTGCTGCTGGGTGGAATCCTGCTGTGGAACCCCGCCTCCTTCCTGTCGGCCCTGGGTGGAGGCGGCGCGCAGCTCGCCTCGGCCACACTGAACGGGACGCAGCTCGCCGGAGCCAAGGCCGGCCCCGTGAAATGGGCCGCTGCGGCAGCCCTGGCGGGAACGGCGGCCACCGTGGTCGTCCTGCTGCCGGCCGACTCCGGGAGCGACAGGCCCGGGCAGGCCGCAGCTCCTGCCAGAACGTCCGCGGCCCTGGCAGGCCCGCTCCCGGAAACCGCACCGATCGTGGCCATCGGTCCGGCGGCTTTCGCCACCGCCCCCGCCACACCGCTCCCTTCCGCCTCCGCGTCCGCCTCGGCCTCTGCCTCCGCTGTGCCGCCTTCCGCGTCACCCTCGACGGATCGCACGGGCCCCGCCCTGGTCAACGTGGCTTCGGGGCTGTGCGTCGGCCTTGGCGGCGACGGTTCCGCCGGCCCGTTGCAGCTCGAGAAGTGCACCGGCAAGGCCAGCCAGGGATGGCAGCGGCTGCCGGCCCGTCAGAACACGTACCAGCTCCGCAACGCGGAGACCGGCACCTGCCTCGACGGAACCACTGGCGGCGGGAATCTCGTCGCGGTCACCCTTCGCCCCTGCCGGACCGGCGCGGACCGCGCAACGCAACTCTGGCGGTTCGAGCCGGACGCACGGCACGGCGCGTTCCGCGTCTGGTTCGTGCCGAAGGTTCCGCACACCGACTACTGCGACCATCTGCTGGGCCCGCGGAACTGGCCGAAGGCCGACCCGCCGCGTCCGGGATCGGAGATGGTGCACCTGCCCAACTACTACAACTCGGTCAACCTGCTCTTCACGCTGAGGTGATCGCCCCGGCGGACAGGGGCGGCTCGCCCGACGGGGCGGCCGTCCCGGCGGCGGCACACCGGCCGGGCTCCTCCCCTGCGGCCAAGCCCGATCCCGGCCTCGGTCCGTACCGCCGTGTCGGCGGCTTCTTCGGTGAGCAGGCCGGTGCGCAGGGCCTGAAGGCGGTCTCCGGCCACGGTGACGGCGTTTCAGGCGGAGTGTGACAGTTGGTAAGGCGCCACTAAGGATCACCACTGAGCTGCGGCCAGCTCGGTGATACTCGCATGGCGTTCTGCCAGGCGGGCGCAAGCTACTCGCGTCCGACAGACGACACTGGACCCATGAGCGAGCACCGCTTCACCCGCGACGACACCAGCGCCGGCATCGCCCCCGCCGCTGTCCGCCCACCCCACTACCGGCACAAACTCCGATACGAAAAGCCGGCGGTGGCGGCCCGGACCAGTCCCGAGGGGCACACCCTGCGCGCTCTGTCCGACCTCACGGTGGTGACCTGTGCCTGCGGCCTCACCACCCCAGCGCTCCCGAACGACGACGCGCGACTCGCCTACGAGGCACACCGCAACGAGATCCGTGACGAGCTCGCCTGACCACCGGCTCGGCAGCCGATCGCGTCGCGGACCGGTCGGCTCCGCTCCGGCCGCGTGATGCGACGGCCGACACCGCTGCGGTCCACGACCCCAAGGGCGGTCGGCCACTGAGAGCAGACTCCATGGGAAGGCGACTGCGCAAACACGCGACCGGCCGCGCCCCAGGTTGACCCGCCGGGCGGCGTGGCGTGCCCCCGGCGGCCGCTGCCCATCATCGAGGGGACCGTCATCCACCCGGTGTGGAGCACCCGTTCCGCCTGTCCAACCGCCCTCCCAGGAACAACAACGGGAAAACGCGACCCCGCCGCACCACAGGGCCACACAGACCACTTCACCCTTATGATCAACGGAACCCCGCCGCCACACAGCACAGCAACAGCCACCAGGCCCGGCGCAGACCACCCGCCAGGCCCGGGAGAGCCCCCGGAGACCACCGGCACGGCACGGCACGACCTGCCGGCTCCCGGCCCCGCACCACTGGCACCACTGGCACCACCCCTGGCACGACCCGGCACGGCACAGCACCTACCGGAACACCAGAGAGGAACCCACGTGGAAACTGCACGAACCGTAACGCTGGTCGCCGCGACCATCGCCGCCGGACTCATCAGCGGCCTCTTCTACGCCTTCACCGTCGCCGTGATGCCCGGCCTCGCCCGCAGCACCGACAGAACCACCGTGGAAACCATGCAGAACATCAACAAAGCCATCCTCAACGGGTGGTTCATACTCGCCTACCTCGGCGCACCCCTCCTGATCACGACCACCCTGATCCTCCACGCCACCGACCCTGACACCCGAGACACCATCCCCCCGCTCGCCGCCGCGCTCGTCACCTGCCTCGCCGCCATGGTCGTCACCGCCCGCATCAACATCCCGCTCAACAACGCCCTGGAGCAGGCCGGACCCCCCGAACACCACACCGACCCCGCCATCCACACCACCCGCACCGCCTACGAAACCCCCTGGAACAAGGCGAACACCTGGCGCACGATCCTCACCACCCTCACCCTCGCCCTCCTCGCCTACACCCTCACCCTCCACTGACCCCCACCGCACACAAACACCAGCAGCCTGAAGCACCGGGAAGCTGCCTGGCCTCGACCCACAGGCGCTCGAACTCCTCCGCGGATACCCCGGCCGCCTGCGGCTGGTCCTGCCAGCCGTCGAGGACAGCCTCGGCCAGGACGCCCCCCGGACGATCCTCCCGGGTGAGCCGGCCAGGCCCTGCATCACTGCGCGGCAGGCCCGCCCGGCTCACCCCAGCGTGGAATGATCGTCGGATCAGATGACGCCCTGGGCCAGCATCGCGTCCGCGACCCGCTCGAAGCCGGCGATGTTCGCACCCGTGACGTAGTCGCCCGGGGCGCCGTACCGCTCCGCGGTCTCGTGCGCGACGGCGTGGATCGAGCGCATGATGGCGGCGAGCTCGTCCTCCACCCGCTGCGCGCTCCAGGCCACCCGGCCGGCGTTCTGGCTCATCTCAAGGGCGCTGACCGCGACGCCGCCCGCGTTGGCGGCCTTGCCGGGCCCGAACGCGACCCCCGCCTCCTGCAGGATCCGTACGGCCTCGGGAGTGGTCGGCATGTTGGCGCCCTCGGAGACCGCCTTGACCCCGCCCGCGACGAGCGTACGGGCGTCCTGGGCATCCAGTTCGTTCTGCGTGGCGGAAGGGAAGGCGACGTCCGCCGGCACCTCCCAGACCCGCCCACCCGGCACGTACCGCGCCGAGGATCCGCGCCGCGCCGCGTAGTCGCTCACGCGCCCGCGCTCGACCTCCTTGACCTGCTTGAGCAGTGCGAGATCGATGCCCTTGTCGTCGACCACGTAGCCGCGGGAGTCCGAGCAGGTCAGCGGATTCGCGCCGAGCTGCTGGAGCTTCTCGATCGTGTACAGCGCGACGTTGCCGGAGCCGGAGACGACCGCTGTCAGTCCGTCCAGCGATTCGCCCCGGACCTTCAGCATCTCGGCGGCGAACAGCACACTGCCGTAGCCGGTCGCCTGCGGCCGGATCGCGGAGCCTCCCCAGCCCTGCCCCTTGCCGGTCAGGACGCCGGCCTCCCAGCGGTTGGTGATGCGCCGGTACTGGCCGAAGAGGTAGCCGATCTCGCGGCCGCCGACCCCGATGTCCCCGGCGGGCACGTCGGTGTGCTCTCCGATGTGCCGGTGCAGTTCGGTCATGAAGGACTGGCAGAACCGCATGACCTCGGCGTCCGACCGGCCGTGCGGGTCGAAGTCGCTGCCCCCCTTGCCGCCGCCGATCCCGAGGCCGGTCAGGGCGTTCTTGAAGATCTGCTCGAAGCCGAGGAACTTCACCACACCGATGTCCACCGACGGGTGGAAGCGCAAACCCCCCTTGTACGGGCCGAGCGCGCTGTTGAATTCGACGCGGTAACCGCGGTTGACATGGACCCGGCCCCGGTCGTCCTGCCACGGGACACGGAAGACGATCTGCCGCTCGGGCTCGGTGAGCCGCTCCACCAGGGCCATGGCCGGGTCGGCGTACTCGGGCCGGGCGGTGAAGACGGGGGCCAGGGTCTCAAGGACCTCCCGTACCGCCTGGTGGAACTCCGGCTGTGCGGGATTGCGGCGCTCGATCTCTGCCCGCAGTGCTTCCAGCCTGTCCTTCGAGTCCTTCACGTGTGTCCCTCCAGGGAGTGCGCGGTGCGCCGACGACGGCAGGTCCATGGTGTCCGCGGGTCCGCGCATACCGGTTGATTTCGGGTGCGGCGCGCTCCGAAGATTCGCTTTCGGAAAAGTTTTTCCGGAGCACACCCCTCTTGCGGAGGCTACCGCGCACGGTGCTGCTCTGGGGAAGGCTTCTGCCCTGCGGACAAAAACGCCTGCGTCATCGGGCCCCGGCGGACGGTCAGGCCGCGGTTGCGCAGTCGTTCCCGAGCCGTCGGGCGAATGCCCGGGCGGCGAGCACGTCGGCCACGGCTTCCGCCACGCGACGGGTGTTGCCGTGGGATACCGACGTGCATACGAGCAGAGTCTTCATCAGTGTTCCTTTCGGCTGTCGTCCCGTAGCGGAGACCGCACGCACACGCCGGATGTGACAACGCCGTCGCGCGTGGCGGTCAGGTGAAGTCGAGGGTCCGGTCGGATCACCGCGCGTGCGCCGCTCCCGGCCGGGCTGCCGGCCGTGGTGGCGTACGGCCCGTGCACGTTCGCTGCCCGATGCGCGTCACGGGGCCGCCGCGTCGAGACGCCCCGACTGCGCAAGTTATCCCATATCTGACGTTTCGTGGGGCAGGCTGGTTCCCGCCAGGAGCATCAGCACGCGGTCGGCCTCGGCCGGCCTTCGACCGGCAGGAGCAGAGCCATGGCGGAGAGCCCCGAGGTGTCCGACAGCCCCACGCAGCCACCCCCGCGCGACTGCGTCAACGAGCCGATCGCCGGGATCATGGCCGAGTTCGTCGGCGAGCGGATGGGAGACCGCGTCGCCCAGGGGCAGGATCCCCTCCTTCGCCCGGTCTTCGTCAAGTTCCACGGAGCGGCCCGCGGCGTGCTGACGGTCGCCCCGGATCTGCCGCCCGAGTTCCGCATCGGTTTCCTCCGGGCCGCGGCGGAACAGGGCGGCCTGACCGCCTGGGTGCGCATCTCCAGCGACACCCAGCCGGAGCGGCCGGACCTGCGCAGGACCGTCGGGTGCGGCATCAAGCTGTTCGGCGTGCCGGGGCCGAAGCTGCTTGCGGACGACACCCGGGCCGACACGCAGGATCTCGTACTCCAGAACCACGACGTCTTCTTCGTCGACACCGCCCGGGACATGTGCGAGTTCCAGCTGGACCAGGCGGCGTACCAGCAGCAGCATCCCCTCACCCGGCAGATCCTGGCGGACATGCGCAAGCCCGTCGAGAGCACGCTCACGTCGACGTACTGGGGCGTGCTGCCGTACTCCTTCGGGCCGGACCGGCACGTGAAGTACAAGCTCGTCCCGGCCGGCTGCGCGGACGGGGACCCCCTGGCGGCCCCGCCGGACGAGGACCCCTCCTTCCTGCGCGGGGACCTGCGACACCGGCTGTCCGCCGGCCCGGCCGTCTTCGACCTGCTGCTCCAGTTCCGGACCGACCCGGACCGCATGCCGCTGGACCGGGCCACCGTGCGCTGGGAGGAGGCCGAGAGCGCGCCCGTGAAGGTGGCGCGGCTGACCCTGCATCAGCAGGACACGACCGCACGGGGGCAGGAGCAGTACGGGGACAACCTCGCCTTCAACCCCTGGCACAGTCTCTCCGAGCACCAGCCCGTCGGCAGCATCGCCGAGGCCCGCAAGGTCGTCTACCACGCGTCGGCGGCGCGGCGGCGCGATGCCAACGGCATTCCGGCGGCGGAGCCCGGTCCCGCGCGGCCGGCGGCCGCCGAACCGCACGGCCGCGACACCCGGATCGTACGGGCCGCCGTGCACCCGGCGATCGGGGTGGCCCGCGTCGGCGACAGCGCGGAGGAGTTCTTCCTCGCCCCGGAGGCCGACGGTGCTCCCCCGCCGGCCACCGGTACGTACAAGGACGCGACGGGCGCGCTCAAGCGGCAGGCCGTCCGGTTCCGGGTGTACGGCTACAACGCCGCCGGTGAGGCGGTGGCCGAGCTGACGGCGGACAACGCCGACCTGCGGTGGACCGTGGAGGTGGCCAACAAGAAGGCCGCCTGGTACCAGTTCCAGCTGGCCCTGGACATCCCCGAGGCGGAACAGGCACCGGCGACCACGCTGCGCAACGTCACCACGGTGCCCGGCGGGGAACGCCACCGGCTGGCCATCACCCCCGGGCCCCGCTCGATCCGGGGCCGCGAACGCGCGGGGAAGCCGGAGTACGCGTTCGACTCGGGCACGTTCCTTGGGAATCCCGTCTACCTGGGCGAGCTGCGCACCGATGGCGCGGGCCGCCTGCTCTTCCTCGGCGGGCGCGGGGTGTCCGCCTCGTACCCCGCCGCCCAGGCGACACACTTCGCCAACAACGACGGCTGGCACGACGACACCTGCGACGGCCCGGTCACCGCGCAGGTCCGCATCGACGGCAGGAGCATCCCGGTCGATCCGGCCTGGGTGGTGGTCGCTCCCCCGAATTTCGCACCGGAGCTGAAGTCCGTGCGCACGATGTACGACCTGATGCGCGACACCTTCGTGGCCGCGGGCATGCTGGCGCCTCCGGTGCGGGTCTCGTTCACCCACGACGTGCTGCCGGTGCTGCGCCGGCTGTGCGATCTGCAGTGGGTCAACCGTGGCATCGCGGCCCTGTTCGGTCACGGTGGGCGTGAGCACTTCCTGGCTCCCGAGCGGCTGGCGGAGCTGGCCGGCCACGGCACCCGGCGCGACGAACTGCGCCGGCAGATCTGGGCGATGATGCGCGATCCCGACCGCGACGGGCTCTCCCCCGTACCCTGGCCGCCGATCTACGGCGACTCGATGAGCGTGCGGCCGGTCTCCGCGCGGCAGCACCTGGCTCTCTCCCCGTTGCAGTACGACATGCTGGCCCGCTGGGCCGCCGGGGACTTCGACGCCGACTACGATCCCCAGGCCACGGCGCCCACGGCGCTCGACGGCCTGCCGCTCGCGCAGCGCCCGGCGGCCCTCGACCGGGCCGCCCTGTCGTACTGCGTGGCCGACGCCTTCCACCCCGGCTGCGAGCTCACCTGGCCGATGCGTCACGCCACCTTGTACTCCGCGCCCTTCCGCGTGCGCCACCGCGACCCCGCCCGGCCCGAAACCGGTTACGGCTCCACGCTCACCCCGCAGGCGGCGCTCGCCGTCGACGGGCCGGTGTACGGCCAGGAGCCGGGCGGTCTGACCCGCTGGATGGCCGTGCCCTGGCAGACCGACACCGCCCGCTGCCGCTCCGGGTACTACCTGGGCTTCGGGCCGCGCTACGACCCGTACCTGCCCACCTTCTGGCCGGCGCGGGTGCCCAACCACGTGTTGACGGAGGAGAACTACCGGACCGCCGTCGACCCCGCCGCCGACCCCGAGGACCGTCGCAGCGCCTTCGAGGACAGGGCGGTGTGGGACAGATGGCTGCCCTCCGACCGCATCGCCCAGATGAACGCCATGGTCAAGGACTTCGGCAAGCTCGGCATCGTCGCACGGCGGGAGGGCCCTGCCGCCGACACCGGTCACGGCTCCGGAACCGGTGACGACCCCGGCTCCGCCTCGGGCGACGTGGTGAGTCTCCCCGCAACGATGCTGGTGGAGTCCGAGGTGAGCTTCCATCCCGAACAGGCTCCGCCCCCGCTGCGGAACCTGGTGTGTCTGCACGTGCCCGAGGCCGCCGATCCCGCGGTGCGGGAGGAAGCGGTGGCCGCCGCCATCGCCGCGGCCGGCCGGCCCGACGAGGAGGTGCTGGCGGGGTACTTCGAGAAGGTCGCCCGCTTCCCGGAGACGCCGTGACCGCCCGGACCGGCCCGGTTCCCCTCGCCGGGCGTTTCGAGGCCGTCGTGGCCGGCGGCGGCCCGGCCGGGGCCGTCGCCGCTCTGGTCCTGGCCCGGGCCGGCCGACGCGTCCTGCTGGTGGACGGGGGCCTGCCGGGCGCGCCCTCCGCCGCCTTCACGATCGGGGAGACCCTGCCGCCCGCGGCCCGGCCACTCCTCGACGACCTGGGGCTCTGGGCCGACTTCACCGCCGACGCGCACCTGAGCTGCCCGGGCACCTACGCGTCCTGGGGATCGGCCCGGCTGCACGGCCACAGCCATCTGCTCGACCCGCACGGCCACGGCTGGCACCTCGACCGCGACCGGTTCGACGCCTTCCTGCGCGAGGCCGCGGTGGCCGCGGGCGCGCTGATCCGGCGGGCCGTCGTGATCGGCCACCGCGGCACGGCCGGGGAGCAGCACCTGCTGGTGCGGGAGCCGGGCGGCGCCGTACGGGAGTTGTGCTCGGGCTGGGTCGTGGACGCGACCGGCCGCCGCGCCCTCATCGGCCGCCGCCTGGCCCGGCGCCGCCGGCAGGACCGGCTCGTGGCCGCGTACACGCTGCTCGGCGGGCACGGGGTGGGCGGCCACGCCGGGGACCTGGAGTTGCGTACCCTCGTCGAGGCGGTGCCCGAGGGCTGGTGGTACACCGCCAGGGTCCCCGCCGGGCGGGTGGTCGCCCATCTCACCGACGCCGACCTCGCCGCGGCCCGGCTGCGCACGGCGGACGGATTCCGGTACGCGGCGTCGCGCACCCGGCACGTACGGGAGCGCCTGAGGGGCTACGGCCCGGCCGACTCCCCCGCGCCGCGCTGGACGGCCGCCCACGGACTGCGGCTGTCCCCGCCGGCCGGCCGCGGGTGGGTCGCCGCCGGGGACGCCGCGATCGCCTTCGACCCCCTGTCCTCCCAGGGCATCCTCACGGCCCTGCACACCGGAGCCCACGCCGGCCGGGCCGTCGACCGGTCTCTGGCCGGCGACACGGGCGCCCTCGCGTCCTACGCCTCGTTCCTGGACGGCGTCGCGGACGCCTACCACCACCATCACGCCCGGTCCTACGCCGAGGAGCAGCGGTGGCCGGATCACCCGTTCTGGCGCCGCCGGAACGGGTGGCCGGACTGACCGGGCGCTGCGGCCGGTTCCGGTGGCGGCCTCGGCGCCTTCACGCTGCGTGCTGGTGAACAATGGGCAGGGCCGTCCGCGGCGGAGGTGACACCATGCGGTGTCATGGCAGACGACAGCACCAGTGCGTTTCAGGCGGGCCGGACGGGGCTCATCGTCCGGATCCCGGAGGCGGAGCCGTCCGTCCGCAGGTGGCGTGAGCGGCTCGACCCCTCAGCCCGGGCCGGGGTTCCGGCTCACGTCGCCGTGCTCTTCCCGTTCCTCGACGAGAGCCGGATGGATGAGCTCGTCCACTCCGCTCTCACGGACGTGCTGGGCGGCCATCGGGCCTTCGGCCTGCGGTTCGAGCGTTGTGGGCGGCTCCCGGAGGTGCTGCATCTCGTCCCCGAGCCGGACACACCGCTGCGGCGGCTGACCGCGGCGATCGCCGATCGTCGGCCTGAGGCTCCTCTCCAGGGTCGCCGCTGACAGGCGATCGATCCCTGCGCCCGACCGGCACGGCCACAACCGCCTACGGGCGCTCGAAGAGCTGCAACACCCCGCCGAACGAGAAGCACAGCGCACCGGTCAGCGTCGCCCAGTTGGCGATGTCGACGTTGACGAGGCTTCCGGTGGCGGGGCGGGTGAAGGCCGCCAGCGCCGAGACCATGAAGAGGATCGAACCGAACTGGTTTACCGCCACGACCCACCACCCGAGGCTGCGGGAGCGGATGCACGGCCAGGGCCGATGGCAGATCTCGGCGAACGCGAGATGCCCCGAGACGAGGAAGAGCACGCACCCGATCACGTCAGGAGTCCAGATCAGCCGGTTGACCTGCCGGACGGTGAGGCCTTCCAGGAAGGAGTCCAGCAGATTGACACCGAACACGAGTGTTCCGGTGAACAGGACGAACGTGCTCAGCCAGTCCAGCCGCATCGGCTCGTACCCCCACCACCGCCAGCCGGCCGTGACCAGGAAACCGCCGCCCTCGGCGTGCCGGGGCGCGTTCAGCACCTGTAGGACCGAGACATAGCCCCCGGTGTTGAAGAACAGACCCCCGACGAGGTACACCCACGCGCTGACGAGCGGATCGCCCGAACCGAACTGCGAGACGGCGGCGCCGGCGGCGAACAGCGCCCCTCCGACGAGGAACGCACCGGAAGCGACGACGTTGAGCCTGCGCAGACGGCGCAATGCCCCGGGATCGGCGGTCGAGACCCGGCCGGCCGTGTCCCCCGGGCCCCGGACCGACAGCGTGCCGCGCTTGCGCGCCGCCCGCGAGTCCCAGACCACGGTCTCCCCTTCGGAACGCCGCCAGGTACGCCGGGTGATGAACGGTCCTGCACCTTCGACGCTCTCCAGAGGCTGTCCCACGAGCCGAGACTAGTGCCGAGTGCGACACCCGACCGTCAGCGAAACGGACCCGCCGCCCACGACCCGCCCCGGCGGGAGGGAGCCGCGTCGCCGTGACCCGGGTGGTGGAATCCCGGGTGCCGGATGCCTGGTGAACACGCACAGTGGGTGCTCAGGGCGATGCGACCGCCCGGAACGGAAGTGCGGCGCATGGCCTCGGGCACAGCTGTGCACCTCGTACGAGTCGGACTCGGGCGGATGGATGGCGGTCCCGTACGTCGTGCCATGGAGCGCCCCGGCGCCGACGCGTGAGGATGCCCGCCATGACCCAGTCCGCCCAGTCCGCCCAGTCCTCCGAGTCCGCCGGGGCGAGCCCGGCCGACCACGTCGTCGTCCTCTTCGGCGCCACGGGAGACCTGGCCCGGCGCAAACTGCTGCCCGGCCTGTTCCATCTCGCCATGGCGGGGCTGATGCCGCGGCGCTACCGCATCGTCGGCTCGGCCCCGGCGGCCGAGGCCCTGAGCGACCAGGATTTCCGTGCCCACGCACGGCAGGCCGTGGAGGAGTTCGGACGCTCGCGCCCCGAGGGTCCCGTATGGCAGGAGTTCGAGTCCGCCCTGTCCTTCGGTTCGGCCGACCCGCAGGCCCCGGAGCCGCTGGTGGAGGCGGTACGCGCGGCCGAGCAGGCCGTCGGCGGCACTCCGCGACGGCTCTTCCACCTCGCCGTCCCGCCCGTCGCGTTCGCCTCGATGGTCGAACTCCTCGGCGCCACGGGCCTCGCCCAGGACGCCCGTGTCATCGTCGAGAAGCCCTTCGGGACCGACCTCGCGTCCGCGCGCGCACTCAACGCGACCATCCACGCCGTGTTCGACGAGTCCCGCGTGTTCCGCATCGACCACTTCCTCGGCAAGGAGGCGGTGGACAACATCCTCGCCCTCCGGTTCGCCAACGGCCTCTTCGAACCCCTCTGGAACCGCGAGCACATCAGCCATGTGCAGATCGACGTGCCCGAGAAGATCGACATCCAGGGCCGCGCGCACTTCTTCGAGGGCACCGGGACCTTCCGCGACATGATCGTCACTCATCTCTTCCAGCTGCTCGGGTTCGTCGCCATGGAGCCGCCGGTCGTCCTCGACGCGCAGTCGCTCCGGGACGAGCAGGTCAAGGTGTTCCGCAGCATGCGGCCGCTGGATCCCGCGCACGTCGTCCGCGGACAGTACACGGGCTACCGCGCCGAGTCCGGGGTCGATCCGGCCTCGGACACCGAGACCTTCGCCGCCCTGCGCGTCGAGATCGACAACTGGCGCTGGTCCGGTGTCCCGTTCATCCTGCGCTCGGGCAAGGCACTGGCCGAGGGCCGGCACGTCGTCACGCTGGGGCTGCGCGAGCCCGTCCTCGGCATGTTCCCCCTGAACGCGCGTGCGGCCGTCGACGGCCGGGGCAACGAACTCGTCATCGACTTCGCCGATCCCGGTTCCCTCACCGCCCGGTTCCTCGTCAAGGAACCCGGGCCCTGGATGCGGTTGGCGGATGCCGACATGGTCTTCGGCTACCAGAGCTCCTTCACCGCCGACAACTCCCTGGAGGGTTACGAGCACCTCCTCCTGGAGGCCATGCTCGGCGACCAGTCCTTCTTCACCCGGTCCGACGGCATCGAACGCCTGTGGGAGATCTCGGCCCCGCTGCTGGACGCGCCCCCGCCCGTGGAGCCGTACGCCCCCGGAACCTGGGGGCCCGACAGCATCGGCGCACTCGTCGCCCCGCACCGCTGGCACCTGCCCGACCGACAGCACTGATGTGCAACGGATGGACCGGTGTGCCGCCTCCGGTCTCTCCGGCAGCGTCTGTGCGTATGCGGAGCTTCTGTTGGGGAGAGTGCACCGACCAGGGATGCGGAGCGGATCCGGAACGAGGTGATCGCCGATGCGCGGGGTACCGGGCGAGGGAACGGTACTGGGGACGCCGCCGGACCTGGCGGCCGAGCCGTTGATCGAGTCGGTGACGCGCATCGCGACCACCGTGCTCCGGCCCGACGCGGAGCGCACCGCCGTCGAAGGCGTCTCCCGCGCCCGGTTGGACGAGCTGGCCCGGAGCGGCGCCCACGGAATCCTCGGGTACGAGCCGACGCGGGGCAGCGGCTGCACGAGGGATCAGGTGGTCCGCGAGGTCCACGAGATCCTTTCCGCCGTCGATCCGTCCACCTGGTTCGTCTACACCCAGCACTTCGCCCTGGTGAAGGCGCTGGCCAAGAGTGCCAACACCGGTCTGCGTGACCGCTGGCTGCCCGACCTGGTCACGGGTGCGAAGCAGGCCACGGCGGGCTTCGCGTACCTGCGCCGTCCGCGGCCGCCCGTGTCCGCGGAGCGCTGCGGGCAGGGGTGGCGGCTGCGTGGCCGTGTGCCCTGGATGACCGGCTGGGGCCTCGCGGACACGGTGATCATCGGTGCCGTCACTGCCGATGACCAGGCCCTGTTCGTGCGCGCCGACTGCCCGCCCCGGCCGGGCGCAGGCCTCGGGATGGACGCTGTCGAGTCGCCGCCGCTGTGGGCGATGGGCGCGACGCACACGACGGCCGTCGAGCTGCGGGATGTCGTCGTGCCGGCGGAGGACGTGATCTCCATCGAGCCCCGGCCGGGCTGGGTCCGAGCCTACGATCTGGAGAACGCGAACGCCAACCCGGCCGTCTTCGGACATCTGCGCGCGGCTGTCGACCTGCTGCTGGCGGCCGCGCCCCGGGCCGGAGCCACGTACGAGACCCTCGCCCGCCGGCTGGCGGAGGAGGCCGCCCGGCTGCGCACCGAGGCGTACGCCATGCGGGACGAGCTGGCCCCCGAGATGGGGGTGCCGGCCCGGACCGAGGTCCGGGCCGCGGCCCTGGACCTCGGGGTGAGGGCCGCCACCGCCTGTGTGGCGGCAACCGGCGGGCGCGCCGTGCAGTACGGGAACACGGCAGGCCGGCTGGCCCGGGAGGCCCTGTTCCATCTGATCCAGGCACAGACCCGGCAGCTGCGGGAAGCCACCGCGGACGTGACGCTCCGGGGCATCTGAGGACCGGTCAGCCGATCCACATCCGCCAGCGGGTACGGGGCGGGTCGCAGCGGCCCGAGTCGACGGCTTGCCGGTAGCCGCGGTCGACGAGTTCCTTGTGCGACCACACGCGGCCGTTCGCGTCAGGCACGCCGTGCCCGTTGCCGTCGGTGAGCTTGGAGAGCGCGTAGACGCAGTCGGGACGCACGGTTTGCGTGGCGTACCAGCCGAGCGCGGCAACGGTCAGACCGATGACCGCGCAGGCGACACGGAGGAGTTGTCGTGGACTGCCGGGGCCGGGAAGGGGCACCGGCACATCGTACGGGTGACAGCACCGCCCTGTCGTGGCGCTGGGGCGCCTGTGGTCAGAGGGGCTGGAGCCGCCTGTGCAGGAGGCAGAATTCGTTGCCCTCCGGGTCGGCGAGGACGTGCCAGTTCTCGGTACGGGTCTGGCCGACGTCGGCGGGCCTGGCGCCGAGGGCGAGGAGCCGCTCCAGCTCGGCGTCCTGGTCGCGGTCGGTGGGGTTGACGTCGATGTGCAGTCGGAGCTTCCCGGTCCGGGGGGTGCTGCCGGGGCTGAGGACGAGGGTGGGCTGCGGGCCGCCGAAGCCGGCGTCGGGCGGCCCGATCTCGATGCTTCCGTCGTCCTCCCGGCCGAGTTCGACGTAGCCGAGGACCTCGCTCCAGAAGGCGGCGAGTCGTGCGGGGTCTGCGGCGTCGATGACCAGTTCACTGATGCGGCATGCCATGCCCGTCAGTCTACGGAGAGAATCCGGGAGTCGGCCGTCGGCGGCGCGCCTGGATCCTCGCCCCGCAGCGAGAACATGACGGTGCGGGGCGGGGATCAGGACCCGCTGCTACAGGGAGGCCGGGGCCACGGGGTGGAAGTTGACGCGCTCGCGGACCACGGGGAAGCCGGCCTTGGCGAAGTTCGCGGCCATGGGGAAGTTGCCCCGGTCCGTGGCTCCGGTGACGGCCTCGGCGCCGTGCTCCACCAGGAAGTGGGTGCACTCCGCGAGGAGGTCGTAGGCGTAGCCGCGGCCGCGGTGTTCCGGAAGGACGCCGATGAAGCCGATGGTCGGTCCGGAGGGGTTGTGCGCCGGGATGTGGATGCCGGCCAGGTCGCCCTCAGGTGTACGGGCGGTCTGCCACCACTCTCGCGGGGACGGGCACCAGTGGAAGAAGTCGAGCTCTTCCTGGGCGGCCTGGTCGAGGCCGCCCTCCGCTATGGCCTTCAGCGCGTGGGCGTCGAGGGTGGCCGAGTGGATGCGGCGCAGTGCGTCGAAGAAGACCGCGTCGTCGGGTTCGGCGCCGAAGACGAGGCGGCCGGGCCGTTCGGGGAGTCCGCGTTCCGGGGTCCAGCGGTAGAGGAAGCGTTCCACCAGGAGCTCGTAGCCGGCCGCCCGGGCGGCGGCGAAGCGCGTCTCGGTGGCGGCGGCCAGGTCGGGGTGGTCCCGCCAGTCGCCGGGGAGGTTGATTTCGAGCTCGACCTGCCAGGGGGCGGAGCGCAGGAGTTCGGCTCCCGCCTCCTCCTCGCCCTCGGCGACGTCGAACCAGTTGACGTTGACGGGTTCCTTGTCATCGGTGCCGCCCCACCAGGCGCCACGGGCGACGACGGTCCCGTCGCGCAGGGCCACCCGCTTCCACTCGGGGCGGTGCGTGGTGCGCTCGTGGGCGGCACGCGCGTTCAGCGGATCGGGGTGTGCGTCGAACAGGTGGGCGTCGCTCTCGTCGAGCGCGCGGATGACCGGATCGGTCATGGATTCCTCCGGGATGTGTACTGCGTGGGGCGCTCCCGGTCTCGGATCAGACGAACCACACCGGGGTAACGGGGAGGGAGCGCTGGATGGTTGTGATCTGCACGGCACTCGCCTCCTTCCGTTCGGTTCGCACGACGTGGTCCGAGCCCGGACGATACTTGATCATCGAGAGGTCCGTCCACGCAATTGCGGAGCCCTTCGGGAAGGCGCACGTCGGGCTGCACCGGGGGGCGAGGATGTGGTGAACGGTCCCGTAGCCGACCTGAGGAGGGGCGAATTGGCCGCTGTGGTGCTCGTTCACGGGCTGTATCACCGTCCTGAGCACTTTGCCGAGGTGGCGGAGCGTTTGCGGGCTTCAGGAGCCGAGGTTGCCGTTCCCGGGCTGCACCGGGGTTCGTTGCCCGCCGATACCGCCGCGGTCCAGGCTGCCGTGGACGCGCTGGCGGAGCCTGCGGTCGTGCTCGGTCACTCCTACGGCGGTTCGGTGATCACCGGGGTGCGCGGAGCAGGACACCTGGTGTACCTGGCGGCCTTCGTGCCGGATGCCGGTGAGAGCGCGGCCGGTCTGGGTGGGGCGTCCGCGCAGCTTCAGGGGGCGATCCGCCCTGAACCCGACGGCTCGACCAGCCTGCGTCCCGACCTGGCTGCCGCCGTCCTCTACGGAGACTGTCCCGAACCGCTCGCCGCCCGGGCGGTCGCCCTGCTGCGGGCCCAAGCCCCCGGCTGCGGGCGCGGAGTTCCGGAGCGCCACAGCTGGAAGGACACGCCCTCCACCTACGTGGTCTGCGCGCAGGACCGGGCCGTCGACCCGGTCCTGCAACGGCGGATGGCTTCGCACTGCACCGACGTGCGCGAGTGGCAGACCGGCCACTCCCCGTTCGTGGGACAGCCCCGGCTCGTCGTCGAACTCCTGCAGGAACTGCTCCTATCCCCTCTCCCGCGCGGTGAGCGCGTGTGAGACCACGGGAGGCACGCGCGATCACTTCCGGAATCCGATGGCCCGTGCCGTACTGACCTGCGACTATCTCCGGATGCCTATCCTTGCCGACGATCTCGGCCACCTTTCCTACACCGTCACCGGCGAAGGTTCGCCCGTGGTGCTCGTGCACGCCGGCGTCGCCGACCACACCATGTGGGACGCGGTCGTGCCCGCCCTCGCAGAGCGGAATACAGTCATCCGGTACGACCTGCGGGGCTTCGGCGAGTCCGCACCCCCGACCGGGCCGTTCAGTGAGACCGATGACCTGTGCCGGCTCCTGGACCACCTCGGTCACGAAAGCGTCCGGCTCATCGGCGCGTCCTGGGGCGGGCGGGTTGCCGTGAACTTCGCTCTCGCCCACCCGGGCCGGGTCCGGTCGCTGACACTGCTCGCCCCGCCGTGGCCCGGCTACGGCTGGTCGGCGGACATGGTGGCCTACGACGAGGCCGAGACGGCGGCCCTGGAGGCGGGTGACCTGGATGCCGCGGTCCGCGTGAACCTGGACATGTGGCTGCGCGGGCCCGGCCGCGGCTGGGAGGACGTCGCTCCGGGGCTGGCCGAACGGCTCCGCACTCCGGTGCGGACGTCACTGGTGAACCAGGACGCGGTCGGGGAACACTCCCTGGGCGGCGCGGCGGGCGACATCGCGACGATCGCCGTTCCCACCCTGGTCGGGATCGGCCTGCTCGACGTCGCCGACTTCCAGGACATCGCGCGCCGGTACGCCGCCGAGATCCCCGGCGCCGCGCTGGTCGAGTTCCCGGCCGCGGCCCACCTGATCGCACTGGACGCGCCCACCGAACTCATCGCGGAGCTCCGGCCGTTCCTCGCCCGCTGACGCGCGTACGTACGGGGGCCGGCGGAAACCCGAGTGCCCCCGTACCCCGGGACGGTGCAGGATCCGTTTATGGACAACAAGGTCATGACACGGCTCGCCCAGGCGGTGTCGTCAGGTGCTCTGGTCCGCGTCCACCGGTCGGCGATCCGGGGCGCTGACCGGCTCGACGGTTTCGTGGTCGGTACGAGCGCGGCGTGGACGCTGATCGCCCTGTGCAGTGATGTCCGGCTCGACGGCTGGGCGGCGGTGCGTACCGCGGACGTCACCAAGGTCGGGTTCCGGGGCGGTGCGGACTGCCTGACCGTCCGGGCGCTGCGCCGGCGTGGGCGCTGGCCGGCCCGGGCGCCCGAGCCGGGGCTCGTCCTGGACGGGTTGGCGGAACTGGCCGAAGGCGCCTCCCGGGCCTTCGGGTTGGTGTCCCTGCACGTCGAGCGGGAGGCGCCGGATGCCTGCTGGATCGGCGAGGTGGCCGCGGTACGGCCGAAGTCACTGCGGCTGCGCGAGGTCGACACCGAGGCGCGGTGGCGCCCGCAGCCGTCGAAGTTCCGGTTCGACGACGTCACCCGGGTGGGCTTCGGCGGGCGCTACGAGCGGACGCTGCTGGAGTTCGCCGGGCCGCAGCGCTGACCGCGGGCTCCTTCAGGCGCCCTCAGGCTGCGCCGGCCGGGGTGTGGGTGCGGTGATCCGGCGGACGGATTCCACCACCGCCGCGCGGTGCTCGGCGAGCCGGTCGGCGGCCCAGCCGGTGCCCGCCGCGCCCGCCGCCGGGCCGCCCACCGCGGCGAACCAGGCCTGCGACAGGCCCATGACCAGCGTCAGCACGTCCGCCGCGGGCACCGCGGGATCGATCCGGCCCGCTTCCTGGGCCCGCCGAACCTCCGCGATCTTGCCGTCGTAGGACGCGGACTCCTCGTCCGTGGACCCCGGGCGCTCCAGTTGCTTCCACAGGACGAGGCGCATCAGTGCCGGCCGCTCGACGAGGTGGTCGAAGACCGCCCCCGCGTAGCCGGGCAGGTCGTCGACGTCGAACGGGACGGACTCCGATCCCGTCGCGAGGGCCCGCTGGAGCACGGCGTCGAAGAGCTGCTCCTTGTTGCCGTAGTAGACGTAGATGAGCCGCTTGTTCGCCTGCGCCGCCTCTGCGATGCGGTCGACGCGCGCACCCGCGATGCCGTACGTCGCGAACTCGGTGAAGGCCGCGTCGAGCAGGCGCGCCTTCGTCGCGTGGGAATCCCGTGCCATGGACCGCAGCCTAGCAAGTAACTATCCAGTTATTGACAAACGAGGCCTGCGCGTCGCAGACTCGAACTATCCAGTTAGTTACTTTCTTGTGAGGAGCACACCATGGAGATCCGCGCACTGGGCGGCCAGGGACTGAAGGTCGGCGCCGAGGGCCTCGGCCTGATGGGTATGAGCGCCCACTACGGCGCCACCGACGAGACCGAGTCGCTCGCCACCATCGACCGCGCCCTGGAGCTGGGCGTCACCCTCCTCGACACCGCCGAGGGCTACGGCCCCTTCCGCAACGAGCAGCTCCTCGGCAAGGCCCTGGCCGGCCGTCGCGAGGCGGCCGTCGTCGCCACCAAGACCGGGGTCGAGTTCACCGACGACGGCGCCTTCGTCGGACACAACGCGACCCCCGAGTACATCCGCCGCTCGGCCGACCGCTCCCTGCGCCACCTGGGCACCGATCACATCGACCTCTACTACCTGCACCGCGTCGACCCGAACGTGCCCGTCGAGGAGAGCGTCGGCGCCCTGGCCGGGCTGGTCGAGGCCGGCAAGGTCCGCCACATCGGCCTGTGCGAGGTCTCCCCCGCCACGATCGCCCGCGCCCACGCCGTGCACCCGCTGGCCGCCGTACAGACCGAGTACAGCCTGTTCGAGCGCGGCATCGAGCACGACGGCGTGCTCGACACCCTGCGCGAACTCGGCATCGGGCTCGTCGCCTACTCCCCGCTCGGACGCGGATTCCTCTCCGGTGCCCTCACCAGCCCGGACGACTTCGCCGCCGACGACTTCCGCCGCACCGACCCCCGGTTCCAGGGCGAGAACTTCCACCGCAACCTCGCCGTGGTGGACCAGGTGCGCCGGCTCGCCGCCGAGAAGGGCGTCACCCCCTCGCAGCTCGCCCTGGCCTGGACCCTCCATCAGGGCGCCGTCCCCATCCCGGGCACCAAGCGCCGCGGCTACCTGGAGGAGAACATCGCCGCCACCTCCGTGACGATCACCCCCGCGGAGCTGGCCGCCATCGACGCCGTGGCGCCGCACGGCGTGGCTTCCGGCGACCGCTACGCACCCGAGCTGATGGCCTCCCTGAACGGCTGATCCTGTCAGGGTGCGGAGACCGGGCCGGGGGCGGCACCACCGGGGAACGGACGGGGAAAGCGATGGCGGGGGCGGCCGGGGCGGCGGACGGGACGTCCCGGAGCGGGCGGACGCCGCGGAGGGCACAGGCGGGTTCACAGCATGACGTGCTTGACCTGGGTGTAGTCCAGGAGGCCCGCCATCGAGAGGTCGCTGCCGTAGCCCGAGTGCTTGACCCCGCCGTGGGGCATCTCGGAGACGGTGGTGCCGTGGGTGTTCACCCAGACGATGCCGGTGTGCAGGGCCCGGGTCGCGCGCATGGCGCGGTCGTGGTCCGTCGTCCACACGCTGGCGGCGAGGCCGTGGCGGACGTCGTTGGCCAGGTACAGGGCCTCCGCCTCGTCCGTGAAGGGCTGCACGGTCACGACAGGGCCGAAGATCTCCTCCTGCACGATCTCGTCGTCCTGGCGCACGCCCGCGATCACCGTGGGTTCGTGGAAGAAGCCGGGCCGTGGGAGGCGGGCCCCGCCGGTGACGATCTCGGCGCGGCGCGGCAGCCGGTCGAGCAGGGACCGTACCGACGTCAGCTGGGCCGCGTTGTTCAGCGGGCCGAAGTCGGCGTCCGGCTCGTCCGGGGCGCCCGTACGCAGGGCGGCCGCCGCGGCCGCGAAGGCCGCGAGGAACGCGTCGTGCACCCGGTGGTGGACCAGCAGCCGGGTGGGCGCGGTGCAGTCCTGGCCCGCGTTGTAGTAGGCCACCGCGGCGAGGGCGGCCGCGGTCGCCTCGACGTCCACGTCGTCGTGGACGAGCACCGGGGCGTTGCCGCCGAGCTCCAGGTGGACCCGTTTGAGGTCGGCGGCCGCGGCGGCGGCGATCTGCCGGCCGGCGCGCACGCTGCCGGTGACCGCGATGAGGGCGACGTCGGGGTGGGCGGTGAGCGCGCGGCCGGTGTCGCGGTCGCCGCAGACCACGTTGAGCACGCCCGGCGGCAGGTGCTCGGCCGCGACGCGGGCCAGCAGCGCCGACGACGAGGGGGTGGTGTCGGCGGGCTTGAGCACGGCCGTGTTGCCCGCGGCGACGGCCGGGGCGATCTTCCACACCGCCATCATCAGCGGGTAGTTCCACGGGGTGATCTGGGCGCAGACCCCGATCGGTTCGCGCCGTAGTACGGAGGTACGGCCTTCGGTGTACTCGGCGGCCGCGAGCCCCGGCAGGTTGCGCGCGGCTCCGGCGAAGAAGCGGAGGGTGTCGACGATCGCGGGCAGTTCCTCGGTCCTGAACTGCCGGGGCGGCTTGCCGGTGTCGCCGGTCTCGGCGGCCACGAAGGCCTCCGCGTGCTCCTCGATGGCGTCGGCGATGCCGAGCAGGGCGCGCTGGCGTACCGCCGGTGTGGTCGTGGACCAGTGCGCGTACGCGGCTGCGGCTGCCGCGCAGGCCGCGTCCGTGTCGGCCCTGCCCGAGCGCGGGGCGTGGCCGTGCACCCGGCCGGTGGCGGGGTCGACCAGCTCCATCGTCTCGCCGGAGGCGGCGGGCCGGCCCACGCCCTCCACATGGTTGAGCACAGGGTCAGCCACGGCGCAGCGCCTCCCTCGCGGCGTCACGTCCGGTGCGTACGGCGCCTTCCATGTAGCCGGCCACCCACTGGTCGGATCCGCAGACGTAGAAGGGTGGTTCGTGGGTGCCGTGGCGGGGGCCGACGGCCATGACGTCGCCGGGGGTCCACTGGGTGACGTACCCCTGGGTCCACGGGTCGGTGCCCCACATCCGGACGTAGGTGGCGAGCGGCCGGTACGCCTCGTCGCCGTAGAGACGGGCGATGTCGGCGAGGAGTTCACGGGTGCGCAGCGGGGCGGGTGTGCCGAGCAGGACGCCGAGCCTCTCGGGTGGTACGAGGGCGGAGAGGATGCCGTCGCTCTGCGGCCAGGTGCTGCCGAGGACCCCTTCGCATTCGGAGAGGCCGCTCCGGCCGAGTGCGCGCCAGAACGGCCGGTCGTACGCGGCGACGAACTTCGCGGCGAGGGCCTGGCGTTGGCGGTGCAGGGAGGCGAGCCGCTCGTCGGGGACGCCCGTGACGGCGACCTGGCGGAGCGGGCCGACGGGCAGGGCGCTGACGACGGCGCCGGCGGTGAGGGTCTCGCCGCCGGCCAGCCGTACCGAGCAGGGGCCGGTCGGGCGGATCGTGACGGCCTCGACGGGCGCGCCGGTGCGGATGCGGCCACCGAGGGCTGCGGCCATGCGCAGGGCCACCGTGGCGGAGCCCTCGGCGACGCGCAGGCCCTCCCATGCCTCGTAGTCGTAGGCGTCGGGGCCGGGGACGGCGGCGTGCTTGCGCAGGGCGGCGAGCAGGGACGTACGCTCGTACGAGCCGTCGGCGAGGGCGAGTTGGCCGATCTCCCAGAGGCGGACGACGGCCGGTGTCGCTCCCTGGGCGCGCAGCCAGTCGCCGACGGAGGACCGGTCGAGGGCCGTGGCGTCGGGGTGGGACCAGGGGTCGGCCGGGTCCACGGCCTGGGCGAGTGCGCAGAAGGCGGCGGTGACCTTCTGGTGGCAGGCGTCGTCGCCGGGGCCGAACCAGTGGGGCGGATCGCCGGCGGAGACCCCTTCGGGGGTGGCACGGGTGAGGGCGCCGGGCTCGGCGACATAGCTGGGGACCAGGGTGAGGCCGAGTTCCTCGGCGAGGGCCAGGTAGGCGGTGTGAGCGCGGCCGACGACCTCTCCGCCGAGCTGGACCAGCCGGCCGTCGGGGAGTTCGGTCTGTTCGACGCGTCCGCCGACCCGGTCCCGGGCCTCGACGACGAGGACGTCGGCTCCGCCGGCGGCGAGGTCGCGCGCTGCGGCGAGGCCGGCCAGGCCGGCGCCGAGCACGATGACGTCGTGGTTCATGGGGGTGTTCCTTCGGTCGGGCGGAGTCGGGGCGGAACCGGGGCGGCTTCGGCTTCGGCTTCGGCTTCAGTCCAGGACGAGGCAGTGTTCGGGCTTCCAGCCGATCTCGACGCGCTCGCCGCCGCTCCAGCGGTCCTCCCTGCGGGAGCGGACGGTGTTCTGCTCCAGCACGGACACCGTGACGCCGGGGGCCAGTTCGATCAGGTACGTGGTGGTCGGGCCGCAGTAGACGGTCTCGCGGACGACCCCGGTGGCGCGGGCCATGTCCGGCTCCAGGTCGGACAGCCAGATCTTCTCGGGGCGGATCGACAGGTTGACCCTGCTGCCTTCGAGGACGGACGCCCGCTGTCCGACGGGCAGCTCGGGGCCGTCGTCGAGGACGACCCGGCCGGAGCGGTAGGTGCCGGGGACGAGGTTGGAGGTGCCCATGAAGGAGGCGGTGAAGCTGCTGGTGGGGCGCTCGTACACGTCCTCGGGCGTTCCGCACTGCTCGACGCGGCCCTCGTTCATGACGGCGAGGCGGTCCGACATGGTCAGGGCCTCGTCCTGGTCGTGGGTGACGAAGACGAAGGTGATGCCGACCTCGCGCTGGATCTGCTTGAGCTCGACCTGCATGTGGCGGCGCAGTTTGAGGTCGAGGGCGGCCAGCGGCTCGTCGAGGAGGAGGACCTGGGGCCGGTTGACGAGGGCGCGGGCGAGGGCGACGCGTTGTTTCTGGCCGCCGGAGAGGGTGGCCGGCTTGCGGTTCGCCAGGTGGCCGAGCTGGACGAGGTCGAGCATGCCGGAGACCCGTTCGCGGATCTCGGCGCGGCCGACACCCTTGCGCTTGAGGCCGAAGGCCACGTTGTCGGCGAGCGAGAGATGGTCGAAGAGGGCGTAGCTCTGGAAGACGGTGTTGACGTTGCGCTTGTCGGGCGGCAGGCCGGTGACGTCCTGGCCGTCGAGGAGGACGCTGCCCGAGGTGGGGTCGGAGAAGCCGCCGATCATCCGCAGGAGGCTGGTCTTGCCGCAGCCGGAGGGGCCGAGGAGGGAGAAGAACTCGCCTGGGGCGATGTCGAGTTCGACGTCGCGTACGGCGTGGGTGCCGCCCGCGCCGGGGTACTGCTTGCCGACCCGGTCGAGCCGGACGGCGGGGGTCGGGTGGACGGGCGTCGGGGTCATGGGGGTCGGGTGCTCGGGTGTCGCGGGCATGGGTGTCACTGGTGTCACTTCCCGGAGAGCAGGTCGAGGCCGCCTCTGCGCCCGAACAGGCGCGGGATGGCGAGAGCGAGGACGATGAGGCCGATGGAGCCGGCCAGCATCAGGGTTCCGACGGCGTTGATGGTGGGCTGCACGCCGAATCTGATCGCCGAGTAGATGCGCACCGACAGCGGTTGCGGGTCGACACCGGTGGTGAAGTAGGCGAGGACGAAGTCGTCGAAGACGAGGGCGAAGATCAGCACCGCGGACGCGAGGATGCTGGGCAGCAGCGCGGGCAGGGTCACCAGGCGCAGTGCCTGCCCGCGGGTGGCCCCGAGGTCCATGGCCGCCTCCTCGACCTCCGGGTTGAGGGCGGCGATGCGGGAGCGGAGGATGACCGTCACGTAGGAGATGGAGAAGGTGATCTCGGCGAGCATCACGGTGGTGGTGGAGAGGGTGATGCCGAGGCCCTTGAAGAGGAGCATCGCCGCGACGCCGGTGACGATCTCCGGGGTGATCAGCGGGACGAGCATGATCAGGCCGGCGAAGGAGCCGAGGCGGCTGCGGCTGCGTACGAGGCCCAGGGCCAGGGCCACCCCGAGGACGAGCGAGCCGGCCATGGCGACCAGGGACACCCGCAGGCTCATGCCGAGCGAGTCGAGGAGTGCCTCGTCGTGGAGGAGGGCCGTGTACCAGCGGAGGCTGACGCCGTCGAGGACGGTGAGGGACTTCTGGGCGTTGAAGGAGAACAGGACGACGACGCCGACGGGGAGGTAGAGGAGCGCGAAGAAGAGGGCGGTGACGGCGATGGCGAAGCGGGGGCGGCGCTCGGCTCCACGCCGGCGGCGCTGCGGGGTGTTCATCGGGCGGCCTCCGCCTCGTCCTTGCGGGTGCGTCGCAGGTAGCCGAGCATCCCGAGGAACAGGACCGCCATCAGCAGCATGGTGAGGGCCGAGCCGAGGGGCCAGTTCTGGCCTTGGAAGAACTTGTCCTGGATCAGGTTGCCGATCATGATCTGGTCGGGGCCTCCCATGAGCTGGGCGCTGACGAAGTCGCCCATGGCGGGCAGGAAGACGAGGACGCAGCCGGCGGCCGCTCCCTGCCGGGTGGCGGGGACGGTGACGAAGAGGAAGGTCCGCAGGGGGCCGCCGTAGAGGTCGCGGCCGGCCTCGATGAGCGAGGTGTCCATGCGCTCCATCGCCGCGTACAGCGGGATGATCATGAAGACGACGAAGCCGTAGACGAGTCCGGCGATCACTCCCACTCCGGTCTGGAGGATCTTGGTGCCGTCGTCGGCGAGGCCGATCGCGCGCAGGGCCTTCAGCAGCGGTCCGTCGTCGGAGAGGACGACGGACCAGCCGTACATCCGGACCAGGTAGTTGGCGAAGAACGGGACGACGATCGCGGCGATCAGCAGGTTCTTGAACCGGCCGCCGCACAGGGCGATGGCGTAGGCGACCGGGTAGGCCACGGCCAGGCAGATGAGGCAGGTGATCAGCGCGTAGCCGAGGGAGCGCAGCAGGACGGTGCTGTAGGCGGGGTCGGCCAGTGCGGTGAGGTTGGCGAAGTTGAGTCCGAAGCGCGGGTTGCCGAGGGGGTCGGTGGTGCCGAGCGCCAGGGTGGCCACGAGGAGGAGGGAGGCGACGAGGAAGCCGGTCATCCAGAGGGTGCCGGGGAGCAGGAGCCAGGTCCACAGGCGTGGGTGCCGCCTCCGGGCGCGGGTGCCCGGTGTGGCTTCGGGCCGTGTCCGGTCCGGGGGCGGCGTTTTCGGCTCGGCCGGGTCCTGGGGCGGCCGGACCGCGGTTCCGGTGCGGTTGCTGCGTGTCGCCATGTCAGCCGGCCTTCACGTCGGTCCAGGCGGCGTCGCGGGCCCGTTCGGTCCCCGCGTCGCCGTTGCGGAAGAAGAGGTCGGCCGCCAGGTCGTCGGCGGTCACC
Source organism: Streptomyces sp. NPDC001502 (assembly GCF_042894785.1). NCBI lineage: Bacteria > Bacillati > Actinomycetota > Actinomycetes > Kitasatosporales > Streptomycetaceae > Streptomyces > Streptomyces sp. NPDC001502. The sequence continues at coordinate 174,546 of NZ_JBIAVW010000013.1, read as the reverse complement.
AGGCACTGGGGGAAGGGCTCGACGAGCGCGGCGTAGGTGTCCTCGGTGCCGCGGACCGGCATCGGGTAGCCGATGTACTCGATGTTCTTCTTCACGTTCTCCGGGCGGAGCATGTAGTCGATGAAGAGCATCGCGGTGCCGGGGTGCTGCGCGTTGGCGGGTATGGCGTAGCAGTCGGAGTTGACGGGGGCGCCCTCGCGGGCGACCTCGAAGCCGAAGACGGCCGGATCCTCGGCCTGGGCGAGCATGGCGGCCATGTCGCCGCTCCACGCCTGGGTCATGTCGGCGTTGCCGTTGAGGAGGTTGTTGTAGCTGTCGCTGGAGAAGCCGCGCAGGCGGGGGCGGAGCGAGCGCAGGGTGTCGGTGACGCGGGCGAGGTCACCGTGGTCGCCGGTGGTGAGGTCGAGGCCGAGTTTGAGCGCGCCCAGGCCGAGCACCTCGTCGCGGTCGTCGAGGACGAAGACCTTGCCCTTGGCCTTGTCGTTCCACAGGTCGTCCCAGGAGCCGGTCAGGTCGCCGAGCCGGTCCCGGCGCCAGCCGATGCCCGTCTTGTACATGGTGAACGGGACGGTGTGCGCCGAGCGGGGGTCGTACCAGGGGTCGGCGAAGTAGCCGTAGCCGCCGAACACGGCCTCGGCGCCCCGCAGCCGGGAGTGGTCGATCGTACGGAGGCGGCCGCCGGCGGCGAGGCGCTCGGCCCATTTCGCGGTGGGGAAGATGATGTCGTAGCGGTTGCCGGCGTTGAGTTTGGCGGCCATGCCCTCCATGGAGTCGTAGTTCGACTGGACGACCTTGACGCCGTACTCCTTCTGGAAGCCTTCGAAGACGGTGGGGTCGACGAAGTCCGCCCAGTTGAAGTAGACGAGGTCGCCGTCGACCTTGACGTCGATGGGTGCGTCCGTGGTCGCCTTGCCGGCCGGGTCGTCCGCGGTGGCGAAGCCGCAGCCGGAGGCGGTCAGGGCGAGGGCGGCGGCGGTGCCGGCGCGGAGGAACGAGCGTCTGGTCGGGGGGAGTGCCTCGGGGGACATGGGGTCCTCTCCGTAGGGGCCGCAGGGGGACGGCGGGAACGAGCGGTACGTGGGGGCTCGGTCGTGCGGCGGGCGCGGCGCGGTGGCGGGGGCGGCGCGGTGGCGGGGGCGCTGCGTTGCGTTGCGTTGCAGTGGTGCGGTCGTGCGTTGCAGTGGTGCGGTCGTGCGTTGCGGTGGTCGGCGGGGGCGGGCCTCAGTCGTCGGCGGTGTCGAGGTCGGCCCGGACGCGGCCGGCGAACCAGCCGACCGCCGACTCGCGGCGGGAGAGCGGTCCGGGCTCGAAGCCGGGGGTGGAGAGGCCCTTCTGCACGCGGGCGACCAGCTCGGCGTCCTCGTCGTTGGTGATCCAGCCGATGTGGATGTTCAGGCGCCGGGCGAGGCTGGTGCGCAGGCCGGTACCGCGGCGGGTGTAGAACGCGCCGGGTACGGCCACGCGGTCCACCGCCGTGGGGATCGCGGTCCAGGCCAGTACGTGGTCGGGGTAGAAGTCGATGAGGGTGTTCGGGTAGATGACCGCGTACCGCCAGATCCGGCGGTCGGCCTCGCGGAGGCCCGGCATCGGTGCGGCGATGCGCTGGTAGAGGCGCTCGGCCCAGTTCGAGGAGGGCTTGTCGCGCAGCGGCGAGGCGAAGAGCGCGTAGGACTCCTCGATCTCGCAGGTGTAGCCCTGGTAGTCGAGCAGCCGCATCAGGCCGGGGTGGGCGACCGGAACGTGGTAGCCCTCCAGGTAGTTGTCGACCGCCACCTTCCAGTTGGCCTGCTGGACCTCGGCGGCGGCCAGATCGTGGATACGGGCGCGGCCGATGGGTACCAGGTCGGCTCCGGCGTAGTGGCCGACCGCCTCCGCGAGGCCCGCGCAGCTCTCGGCCAGCGGTACGGCGTCGGGATCGAGGTTGACGAAGACGAAGCCGAGGAAGGACTCGACGCGGGCCGGGAAGAGGCCGAGCTTCGGCTTGTCGAGGCAGGGGATCTGGCGGGCCTCCGGGGCGCCGACCAGGCTTCCGTCGAGGCGGTACGTCCAGCCGTGGTACGGGCAGCGGATCGCCTTGCCGTCCGGTTCGGGGGTGGTGACCAGGCGGGTTCCGCGGTGGCGGCAGACGTTGAGGTGGGCGGCGAGGCCGCCGTCCTCGGTGCGGACCACCAGGACCTCGCGGTCGGCGACCGTCGCGGCGAGCCGCGCTCCCGGGTTCGGCAGGTCGGACTCGTGGCAGACGAGCTGCCACGACTTGCCGAAGACGTGCCGGTTCTCCGCGGCGGCGGTCTCGGGGTCGGTGTAGTAGCGGGCCGGGAGGGCCGGCCCGGGGGCGGCGGCCTCAGGGGCGGGGGGCTCGGGAGCGGGGGGCTCGGGAGCGAAGGCCTCACGGGTGGCGGCGTGGCCCGGCGGCCCGGTCGGGTCGGTCCGGACGGATCGGTCGGACCGGACGGTGGCGTCGGTTCGGACGCTGCGGCCTGTCGGTGTTTCGGCAGCTCTTGAGTGCATCGGTGACTCCTCCGTGCCGGCGTGCGGCGATCGGTGTAGGCGTTCGATGGCAAGGCAGGGCGAGAGAAGGCAAGCCAGGACGAGGCATGGCGATCCAGCGGCGGACAGGCGGTCGGGGCGGGGAAGCCGGAACCAGGCTGACCGATTGGACAGCCAGATTGCTGGCTCATTTCCACCGGGTCAAGACTTGTTCACTGACCGATCGGTCAGCTAGCGTAATTCTTGCCTGACCGATCGGTCAGCAAACGTGCTTTCCTGTCGCCGCACCGGCCCTGCTCCGCACACACCCTGTTCACCGGGGCGGACGCGGCCGTGCGGCCCGCCCGTCCCGTCCGGGCCCGCACCCCCCGATCCCCTCCGATCCCCCGTCCACGGCTCCCGCCGGTCGCCGGACCGGCGGCGGTATCCCACCTCCCGGAGGCACGCATGAGCGGTCGTCGGCGTCTGGACTGGCTCGGGCTCACCCCCGAACCGGAGCGAGAACTCCCCACGGCGGTCGCCGCCCTGCGCGCCTCGTCGCACGGTGCCGCCGCCGGGCCACCACCGCATGACCTGGCCGCCACGGAGCGGCGCCGCGTGGAGCGCCTGATCCTGCGCGGCAGCCGGCACAGCTGGCTCCGCTACCTCGCCGAGGTCACCGACCTGGTGACCGCGGTGGCCACCGGGTCCCGGACGGGCGACCCCGCCGCCGCCCTGCTCGCCGGCGAGGTCGTCCTCGACCACCACCGCATGCTCATCGGCCTCCCGGGACCGGGATACGGCCGCACCGCCCAGGACCGCACCGCGCTGGAGCGCGCCGTACGGACCCTGCGCACCCACACCACGACAGGAGCCGGCCGATGACCACGATCCGCCTCCCGACGGCGCAGCCGCCGGGCACCGTCCTCGGAGCGGCGCCGCAGGTCGCGGAGAGCGCCGACGCCTACCGCGCCACCGGCGGCTACGGCGGAGCCACGGGCCCGGAGGAACTGCTCGCCCACCTCGCCGCCTCCGGGCTGCGGGGCCGCGGCGGGGCGGGATTCCCGGCCGCCGTCAAACTGCGCTCCGTACGGGGCCGCGGCGGCTCCCCCGTCGTCGTGGCCAACGGCGAAGAGGGCGAACCGGGCTCGGCCAAGGACCGCTGGCTGCTGCGGGCCCGGCCGCACCTGGTCCTCGACGGCCTCGCCCGCGCCGCCGCGGTCACCGGCGCCGTACGCGGCTTCGTATACCTCTCCGACCCGGCGGCGGGCGAGAGCGTGCGCCGGGCCCTCGCCGAACACCCGCCGCCGCTGCCCGTCGAGGTCGTCGAGACCGGCCACACCTACGTCGCCGGCGAGGAGACGGCGGTGGTCCGCCGGATCGACGGCGGCCCGGCGCTGCCCACCGCCAAGCCGCCCCGCCCCTTCGAGCGGGGGGTGGGCGGTGCGCCGACCCTGGTGTCCAATGTGGAGACGCTCGCCCGGATCGCCCTCACCGCCACCCGGCCCGGCCTGCGCCGCACCATCGCCCGCAGCACCCTGGTGACCCTGTCCGGCGGCCCCGCCGCACCGGTGCTCACCGAGGTCCCCTACGGAATCCCGCTGCGCACGCTGGCCGCGCGGTACGGGACCCCGGACGCGGCCGGAGCACTGATGGGCGGGCTGTTCGGCGGACTCGTCGACGCCCGCGCCCTGGACCTCCCCCTCGAACCCGGCGCGCTCACCGCCGCCGGCACCGCCCTGGGGTGCGGAGCCATCCGCTTCCTCGCCCCCGGCGGTTGCCCCGTGACCACCGCCGCCGACGCGGCCGCCCACCTCGCGGCCGAGAGCGCACGGCAGTGCGGGGTCTGTGTGTCCGGCACCGCCGCCGTCGGCAAGGCCCTGTCCGGCCTCGCCGGCGGGACCGCCGGCCCGGACACCGCGGACAGCCTGCTCCGCTGGTCGCAGGGCCTGACCGGGCGCGGCGCCTGCGGACTCCTCGACGCCGCGGCGGGGATCGCGGGCAGCCTGCTCCGCTCCTTCCCCGGGCTCGTCCGCTCCCATCTCGCCGCGCCGTGCGCGGTGTGCGCGGACGCGACGCCCGAGGACGGCCGCCGCCGTCTCACCGTGGCCGTGCCGGGGGTCGCCTCCCCGTTCACCGCCGCCTCCGGCACCCCTGTGCCCGCACTGAAAGGAACGCCGTGAAACTCCTGCTGGACTCCACCCGCTGCCAGGGCTACGGACTGTGCCAGGAACCCGCACCCGACCTGGTCGAACTCGACGAATGGGGCTACGCGAACATCATCGCCGTCCTCGTCCCGGCCGGCACCGAGGACGCCGCCCGCGCCTGCGTCGAAAGCTGCCCCAACTCCGCCCTCCGTGTGGAGGGATGACATGGGACGCGACCTGACCGCCCTCTTCGATCCCCGCTCGGTCGCCGTCGTCGGCGCCAGCGACGACCCCGCGAAGTACGGCCACGCGGTGGCCGCCCAGGCCCTGCGTGCCCCCGACCGGCGGCCCGTGCACCTGGTCAACCGGCGCGGCGGCACCGTGCTCGGCCGCACCGCGGCCACCTCCCTGACCGATGTCGGCGAACCCGTCGACCTGGTGGTGATCTCCGTACCCGGTGCCGGCTTCGAGGCCGCCGTCGACGAGGCCCTGGCCTGCGGGGCGAAGGCGATCGTCGCCATCACCGCGGGCTTCGCCGAGGCCGGCCCCTCGGGCCTGGCCCGGCAGCGGTCGGTCGCCGCCCGGGTACGGGCCGCCGGAGCCGTCCTCGTCGGCCCCAACTGCCTGGGCATCGCCGACAACACCACCGAGCTGTACCTCGCCTCGGACCGCTTCGCCCCCGGCGGGGTCGCCCTGCTCAGCCAGAGCGGCAACCTCGCCCTCGAACTCCAGCTCCGCGGTCAGCCGCACGGCCTGGGCTTCTCCCGCTTCGTCTCCCTCGGCAACCAGGCCGACGTCACCCTCGTCGACCTCGTCGAGGACTGCGCCCGTCACGAGGCCACCTCGGCGATCGCGGTGTACGCCGAGGACTTCGGCGACGGCCGGGCCTTCGCGGCGGCCGCCGCCGCGGCGGGCAAGCCGGTGGTGCTGCTCACGGCCGGCCGGGGCACCGCCTCCGCACGCAGCGCCCAGTCGCACACCGGCGCCCTCACCACCTCGGCCGACGTGGTGTCCGCCGCCTGCCGCGACGCGGGGGTCGAACTCGTCCGGACGCCGAGGGAGATGACCGTCGTCCTGGCCGGACTTGCCGCCCTGGGCGCGGGGCCGCGTACGAGGGGCGGGGGCCGGCGTACGGCGGTCTTCACCGACGGCGGCGGCCACGGCGCGGTCGCCGCCGACGCGGCCGAGGACGCCGGGCTCGACGTACCGGAGCTCGGCGGCCCGACGCAGGACAGGCTGCGCACCGTGCTGTGGGAGCAGTCCTCGGTCGGCAACCCCGTCGACCTGGCGGGGATGGGTGAACAGCGGCCCCTCTCGTACGCGGACACGGTCGGGGCGCTGCTCGCCGCCGACGAGGTCGACGCCGTCCTGATGACCGGGTACTTCGGTGGCTACGCCGCCGCCGAGGGCGGTCTGGGCGGCGGTCCGGCAGGTGGCTCCGTACTGGCGGAGGGTGAGGCCCGGGCCGCCAAGGAGATCGTCGCGCACCTCGCCTCCGCGCCGAAGCCGCTGGTCGTGCAGTCGATGTACCCGCAGTCGCCGAGCTGCCGGGTGCTGGCCGAGGCCGGGGTGCCGGTGTTCGCCGCCACCGAGGATGCCGCCCGCGCACTGGCGGCGATGACCGGACGTCGGGCGGCGGACGCGGACCGCCCCGGCGTGCCCGCGCTCCCGCCCGCCGCCGCACCGCCGGCGGACCTGGGCTACCACGGGGTCCGGGCGCTGCTCGACGCCGCCGGCGTGCCGTTTCCGGCGGCCCGCGAGATCACGGACGAGGCCGGACTGCTCGCCGCGGCCGCGGAGTTCGACGGCCCGTACGTGCTCAAGGCCCTGCACGTCCTGCACAAGTCCGACGCCGGCGGTGTGGCGCTGCGGCTGGCCGGCCGGGACGCGCTCCTCGCCGCGTACCGGGAGATGCACGCCCGGCTCGGCGCGCCCGCCTACTCGGTCGAGGCGATGGCCGACCTCACGGACGGCATCGAGCTGATCGTGGGCGTGAACCAGGACCCGCGGTTCGGGCCGATCGCCCTGGTCGGGCTCGGCGGCGTCCTCACCGAGTCGCTGCGCGACGTGGCCTTCGCGCTCGCGCCCGTACCGGCATGGCGGGCCGAGGCCCTGTTGCGCGGTCTGCGCAGTGCGGCGCTGCTCGACGGCGTACGCGGCCGGCCGGCCGTCGACGTGGCCGCGGCGGCGGCCGTCATCGAGCGCATCACCACCGTCGCCGCGGCGCACCCGGACGTCGCCGAGCTGGAGGTCAACCCCCTGCTGGTGCGCCCCGACGGCGCCCTCGCCCTGGACGCGCGGGCCGTCCTGCGCTGACCGCTCCACCCCCACCCCCTGTGCTCTGGAGGACTGACGACCCATGGACTTCCGCTACACACCCGAGCAGGCCGACCTCAAGGCGCGCGCCGCCGCCTACGCGCAGCTCCTGATGACCTACGAGGACCGGTCCGAGGAGGCCGGCGGCCCGCTGCCCGTCGACACGGTCCGCGAGCTGACCCGCGCCGCCGTCGACGCCGGCGTCTACGCGATCAACATGCCCGCCGAATGGGGCGGCGCGGGGCTGTCCCTGCTGGACCAGGTCATCGTCGAGGAGGAGTTCGGCAAGGTCACCAACTGTCTGTGGGACATCCCGTGGCGGCCCGCGAACGTCCTCGCCTACGGGACCGAGGCACAGCGGGAGAAGTACCTGCTGCCGGTGATCCGCGGCGAGCGGTTCGACGCGTTCGCGGTGACCGAGCCCGGTGCCGGCTCCGACCCGGGTTCGGGCACGAGTACCGCGACCCGTACCGACGGCGGCTGGCTGCTGAGCGGTGAGAAGTGGTTCGTGACCTGCGGGGACATCGCGGACTTCCTGCTGGTGCAGGCCGACGCGGGGCCTGAGCGGGCGGCGACCCTGTTCTTCGTGGACAAGCAGGCGGCCGGGGTCGAGATGACCCGGGTCCCCCGCTTCATGCACTCCGCGGTGAACGGGCATCCCGAGTTCACCTTCACCGATGTGTTCGTACCGGACGAGGACGTGCTGGGCGGTGTCGGCAACGGCTACGAGCTGACGAAGGAGTGGTTCACCGACGAGCGGCTGATGATCGCCGCCCGGACCGTCGGCGCCGCCGAGCGGGCCCTGGAGCTCGCCCGGGACTGGGCGGTCGAGCGGCGCCAGTTCGGCTCCCCCATCGCCGACTTCCAGCTGATCCAGGGGATGCTCGCCGACTGCGCCGTCGACATCGCCGTCAACCGCGCCTACACCCACCAGGTGGCCTGGGAGGCCGACCGGCCGGAGACCGACCGCAAGACACTGCACGCGAAGGCCTCGACGGCGAAGCTCGCGGCCAGCGAGGCGGCCGGGCGGGTCATCGACCGGTGTGTGCAGATCTTCGGCGGGCGCGGCTACGACCGTACCTACCCCGTCGAGCGCATGTACCGCGAACTGCGCGTCGACCGGATCTGGGAAGGCACCTCCGAGATCCAGCGCCTGATCATCGCCAACGAACTGATCAAGCGCGGCACCCGGGCCCTCGCCCTTCCCGTCACCTCTCCCGTCACCTCACCCGCCGCCCTTCCCACCTCCTGACGACCGCTCCCCCACCACGACCCAGAGGACAGACAGACATGGACTTCCGCCTCACCGCCCGTCAGGAAGAGCTCCGGAGCACGGCGCGCGCGCTCACCGACTTCATCACCAAGTACGAGCTCGACTGCGAGGAGAACAACGGTCTGCCCCCGCAGGCCCACACCGAGATCCGCGACGCCGTCCTCGACAGCGGGCTGCAGGCCGTCAACATGCCCAAGGAGTGGGGCGGCGCCGGTCTCACCATCCTGGAGCAGGTCACCGTCCAGGCGGAGCTCGGCCGGCTCACCGGGGCCCTGTGGGACATGGTGTGGCGTCCGGCCAACGCCCTGTCCTACTGCACGCCCGAGCAGCGCGAGCGCTACCTCGTCCCGGTGATCCGGGGGCAGCGCCGGGACTGCTACGCGGTGACCGAGCCCGAGGCCGGCTCCGACCCGCAGAGCCTGCGGACCACGGCGACGCGGACCGCCGGAGGCTGGGTGCTGAACGGCGAGAAGTGGTTCGTGACCGTCGGCGACCACGCCGACTTCATGATCGTGCTGGCCGCGGCCGGGGAGGAGCGGGCACCGACGCTCTTCCTCGTCGACAAGGACACGACGGGCATCGAGATGACCCGGGTGCCGCGCTGGATGCACACCTTCGTCTACGAGCACCCGGAGTTCACCTTCACCGAGGTGTTCGTTCCCGACGACGCGGTCCTCGGCGAGGTGGGCCAGGGCTACGACATCACGCGCTCGTGGTTCACCGAGGAGCGGCTGATGATCGCCGCCCGGACGATCGGGGCGGCGGAGCGGGCCCTGGAGCTCGCCCGGGACTGGGCGGTCGAGCGGCGCCAGTTCGGCTCCCCCATCGCCGACTTCCAGCTGATCCAGGGGATGCTCGCCGACAGCGCCGTCGACATCGCCGTCAACCGCGCCTACACGCACCAGGTGGCCTGGGAGGTCGACGAGGGCGTCCTCGACCGCAAGACGCTGCACGCGAAGGCGGCCATCGCCAAGCTGGCGGCGAGCGAGGCATCGGGCCGCGTCGTCGACCGGTGCCTGCAGATCTTCGGCGGGCGCGGCTACGACCGCTCGTACCCGGTCGAGCGGCTCTACCGCGAGCTGCGCGTCGACCGGATCTGGGAGGGCACCTCCGAGATCCAGCGCCTGATCATCGCGGGCGAACTGGTCAAGCGCGGTACGGGCGTTCTGCGGATGCCGTCCGCGCAGTGACGGGCGGAGCGTGACGGGCGGGGCGACCGGGCCGGTGGTCCGGGTCGCCCCGCCCCGTGGACAGCAGGAGCAGCAGAGGCACCAGAGGAGGGAGGACCGATCGATGACCGATGTCGAACGGGTCGGGATCGTGGGCTGCGGACTGATGGGATCCGGTATCGCCGAGGTCTGCGCCCGGGCCGGACGGGAGGTCGTCGTGGTGGAGACGACCCGTACGGCCGCGGCCGCCGGCCGGGAACGGATCACCCGTTCCCTCGAACGCGCCGCGGCGTCCGGCAAGCTGACGGCCGCCGAACGGGACGCCGCCGTCGGCCGGATCGCGGTGACCACCGACGTGGCGCGGCTGGCGGACCGGGACCTCGTCGTCGAGGCGGTGGCGGAGGACGAACGGGCGAAGCTGGAGGTCTTCGCGCTGCTCGACCGGGTGGTGGAGCGCCGGGACGCCGTCCTCGCGACCAACACCTCCTCCATCCCCGTCATCAGGCTGGCCGCGTCCGTCTCACGGCCGGAGCAGGTGGTCGGCCTGCACTTCTTCAACCCGGTACCGGTACTCGCGCTGGTCGAGCTGGTGCCGTCCCTGCTCACGGGCGACGAGACCGTCCGGCGGGCGCACGCGTTCGCCTCCGAGGTGCTGGGCAAGGAGGTCGTCCGGGCCCGGGACCGGGCGGGATTCGTCGTGAACGCGCTCCTCGTGCCGTACCTGCTGGCCGCCGTGCGCATGGCCGAGTACGGCGCCGCGTCGGCCGAGGACATCGACCGGGGCATGACCCTGGGCTGCGCGCACCCGCTGGGACCGCTCGCCCTGGCCGATCTGATCGGCCTGGACACGGTGCAGGCCATCGCGCGGTCGATGTACGCGGAGTACCGGGAGCCGCTGTACGCCCCGCCGCCGCTGCTGGCCCGGATGGTCGACGCGGGCCGGCTGGGCCGCAAGACGGGCAGGGGCTTCCACACCTACGGCGACCGCGGGGGCGGCGCGATGCGCGAGGATGGTGGTGTGGGGGCCACGGCAACCGGGCCCACCCGCCCGGTCCACGGGCGCCGACACGGGGAGCAGCCAACGTGACCAAGGCCGAGCGCGCACTCGAGACGCGTGAGCGAATCCTCACGGCCGCGTGCGAAGTCATCGCCGACATCGGCTTCGAGAACGTCAGCATGCGCAAGGTGGCCGAGCACGCCGGTGTGTCGAAGGCCCTGCTGCACTACCACTTCGACACGCGGGAGAAGCTCTTCGACGAGGCGATGACGCATTCCTTCGCCCAGACCGGTACGGACACCGAGGGCGTCCCCGACTCGGTGCCCTCCTCGGTCGTCCTGGCCCGCATCCTGCGGAGCATGCTGCCGACCGACGCGGAGCTGCGCCAGGACTGGAAGCTCTGGCAGGAGTTGTGGGTGCGGGCCCAGCGTGACACGGCGGCCCGGCATTTGGCCGTCGACCTGTACGACCAGCTCCACGCGTGGGTCGGCGGGGCCGTGGAACGGGGCATCCGCTCGGGGGAGTTCGCCGCCTGCGACGTCGCCGCGCTCGGCACGCTGGTACTGGCCCTGTGCGACGGCCTCGGGATCCGGCTGATGCTCGACGATCCCCGGGTGGACCTCGCGACGGCCCGGGCGACGATCTGGCGGGCCATCGCCCCCACGCTGGGCATCGCCCCGGAGTTCCCGGACGTGTGACCGGGCCGTTCGGCCCGGGCCGGGCGGTCCGGGTCAGCCCGGACCGTGCACGGTCTGGACCTGGCCGGTCCGGTCGACGGTGAGGGCGACGCGCTCCGTCCTGTTCCCCAGGGCCAGCACGATCCACACGACACCCCACAGCAGGCAGGTGAAGATGGTCAGGATCGCGTGCAGCAGGTGGTTGACGTTCCCGCCGCGCACCAGCACCGCCTGCGTCGGGGAGCGCGATTCGACGCGCCATCCGAGGGCGACGTACTGGTTGACCGTCCAGTCGAGGACCGCGGTGCGCCGCGCGTCGTCGAGGGGCTCGCCCGGGGGCGCGTAGAACAGTTCCGGGGGCGGATCCGGAGGCGGCCCCCAGCCCTTCGGTTCGTCGGACTTGGCCATATGTCCTGCCTCCCCACGCTTCGGGGCCGCCGGAGGGCGGTACCGGGGGCGGGACGGTTTCGGTACGGTCCCTCCCGCCTATCCCCAGAGTGCGCCGGACGGGCGGGGGCGGCATTCCGAGCCCGCGGACCAGGCCGCTTATCGAACGTACATTCGAGTACAGGTCTGGCCTTCCGGGCATTGTCAGTGGCTCGCCCTACAGTCGGAGCATTCCCATTCAAGGGTTGAGGCGGGCTGCCTCGCTGCACGATCCCGCCCCACCGGACCCCCTCGGGGGACAGCGACCGGTGGGGTGGCGCGCGGCCCTGCCGGGGGCTCGCAGGCGGCCTGCCCGGGGTCTCAGTCCCAGAACTCGCCGTCGTGCGGCAGGGCGGCGAAATGGTCCGGGTCGTGGGAGAGGAAGACCCGGATCCCGGACCGGGACAGGACGCGCAGGCGCCCGTAGGTCAGCATCTTCTCCTCGGTGTTCCAGTCGCTGAGCATGGGCACGTTGTGCTCCAGCCCCTGCTGGAGGTGCGCCGCGTCGCCCATGAGCGCGATCCGCCCATGGTGGTCGAGGTCGAGGATGATTCCCTGGTGGCCGGGGGTGTGGCCGGCGGTGCGCACAAGGGTGATCGTGCCGTCCCGGAACAGGTCGGTGTCACCGCTCAGTTCGAGGAAGTCGTAGTTGCGGCCTCCCGCGTAGTCCTCGAAGGCGTAGCCCCGGGCCGTCCAGCGGTCCGGCCACCAGGCGTGGCGCAGTTCGTCGTGCTGGGCCACGTGCACGGCGTGCGGGAAGTAGGTCATCCCTCCGGCGTGGTCGAGGTGCAGGTGGGAGTAGAGGACGTACCGGACGTCGGCGAGCCGGTAGCCGAGGCGCTCCAGCTGGGCGTCGACGGCGTGTGCCCGGGTGAACCCCTCGGCGCCGTACGCCGCCCGCAGGCCCGGACCCCAGTGGGCCTCGGCCGCCTCCGGGTCCGCGACGCGGTGGTTGACGCCCGTGTCGAAGAGGATCGGTCCGTGGGTGGCGTGCTCGATGACGGCGACCGTCGAGGGCACGGTGACCGTACCGCTCGCCCCGTACAGGAGGTCGCTCTTCGGCAGGGTGAAGGGTCCCGCGTCCAGTGTGGTCACGCGCAGTCTCGAGGTCACCACGGGGACCTCCCTCCCCACGTGCCGGCGGGCGGATTCCTCCTGTCCAGGCTAGCTCCGGTGCGGCGGGACCACGCGTCGGAGGGCCTCCGCGAGGTCGGGCGGCGAGTCCACGCAGATGTACACGGTCGCCGCCTCCACCGGCCCGGCCGGGCCCAGGTCGAGGCGTACGGGCGGGTCCAGGTGCACGGCCACGTTCAGTGCGCTCTCCACCGAGCAGGCCACCGCGCCCGGTTCGCCGGGTACGGGCCTCGGGCCGCGGCCGGGAACGGTGCGTACCACCGGGGAGGCGGAGCGGACCGCCGAGCGTGGCAGGGTCACGTCGCCGAGGAAGGCGGTCCGCAGGACCACCCGCTCCTCGTCCACCTCGTGCGGGTGCCGGACCAGCGCCGCCACCAGGCCCAGCCCGCCCAGCACCAGCAGGAGCTCCAGTGCCGCGTGCACCGGCCGGACCGCGGGCGGCAACATCGAGGAGAGCAGGAAGGCCACCACGATCTCCGTCGCGGCCAGGACCAGCACCACCTGCCGCGTCCCGGCCGAGTGCCGCGGCCCCGGTGCCGGCGGGCGCCGCAGCACCACCGCCGTCAGCGACCGGGCCCATATCCGTACGATCCCGGCCCGGGTCGGCCGTGGTGTCACGGCCCCCGTCGTCGGTCCCGTCGTCGGTCCCGTCACCGTCATGGCCGCCCCCTGCCCGTCGTCGCATGCTTCTTCCCCTCCCTCAGGCTCGCGCGCTTCCGGCGGGACGGACAGTGACGAATGTCAGGGGTGTGCCGGGGAGAGGCCAGAGGTGCGCGGACGGTACCGCCCGCGGGTCCCCCGAGGCTGGGGAATCGGCGAATCGGGGGCGGTGCCCGGCACCGGTCGGCAGGATGGGGCCATGGACCGTGGGGACATGAGGCCGCGCGGGTCGCGGCCGGTGGTGGTGCGGGTGCCGGTGGAACCGGTGGAAGCCGCAGTGGAAGCCGACGCGCTCGACGCCGTGGCGCGGGCGGGCGATGTGGTGGTGCGCGGCCCGCTGTTCGGGGTGGCGGCGCAGTGCGCCGGGGACGGGCCGCGGTGGCGGGTGGTGCTCGAAGTGACGGCCGGCTGCCCGCAGCAGGCGCGCGACGGGCTGAACTCGCGGCTGTGGTTCCACGCGAAGGACGAGGCGCAGGACCGGGCGGAGCGGCGCGAGCTGCTGGCGGCGGTCGCCCGGCTGGAGAGCGAGCGGGTCGACGAGCTCGTCGTGTCCGGGACCCGGTACCGGGTGGTGCGCGCCGAGGAGTACGCGGCCTCGGGCCCCGGCGGGATGGAGGCGCCGCGCCCGACGGATCCGGAGCCCCTGGTCCGCGACTGGGACCGGGCCGTCCGGGAGCCCGGGATCGATGACGCTCTGGTCGTGGATCCGGACGCGCCGGTCACCCCGACCCAGGCGTTCGAGCAGCTGGCGCTGCGCGGCCTGTGCTACACGGGCGAGCGGTTCCCCGAGGAGGTGCGCGCCGACTCGCGGCGGGCGCTGGACACCCACCCGGACGTTCTGCTGATGCCGCCGACCTTCAGCGTCGTGGAGCGGACCACGGACGGCTGGCGGCCGGTCAGCGGCCCGCACGCGACCCCGCACGCCGCCCGCAAGTCGCTGGACTTCGCGCTGACGTGGATGTGGCCGCGGATGCGCGGTCACATCCCCCACGACGCCGACCCGCGTACCGACGCCCGTACGTGGACGGCCGCGGGCGGCGGGGAGTCCGCGGACCTGCGGGCCGCGAAGCTGGCGGCGTACGCCGGGGCCGCCGACACGCTCCGGGTCGGACGTGTGGACCGGCTGGAGTTCCAGGGCGCCCTGTACCAGATCGTCCGTACCCGCCGCCTGCTGCGCTGGGGGCCCGACGGGCCGGAGGGCCCGCGGCCGTCCGACGTCAACAGCCAGGAGCCCGCGCGGATCCACCTCTCGCTCGACGAGGACGGCCGCGTCCTGCCCGACGACTGACCCCGACCCGCCCGCGGCACGCGTCCGCCCTTCCCGCGGAAGTCGGCGCCTGCCGGGCGTTTCGACGTGCGCCACCGGACCTCATGGGGAACGGTGGACCCGCCCCGCTGTGCGACCCGCTGAAGCCCCGAGGGAGACACCCGTGAACTGGACGCTCGAAGTCGTCCCCGTCCCTGTCACCGACATGGATCGCGCGAAGAGTTTCTACGCCGACCAGGTCGGCTTCGGCGTCGACCTCGACGACGAGGTCGCCCCGGGGGTGCGCATCATCCAGCTGACCCCGCCCGGTTCCCGGTGCTCCATCGCCATGCTCCAGGGGATGCCCGGGGCGCCCGGCGGACAGACCATGGCGCCCGGCACCCTGCACGGTCTTCAGCTGTGCGTCACGGACATCGAGGCGGCCCGCGAGGAGCTGGTGGCCCGGGGCGTGGACGTCTCGCCCGTCCGGAACCTCGGCGCATCGGGCTGGGAGGAGGGCAAGGGCGGCGTCTGGAACTCCTTCATGACCTTCGAGGACCCCGACGGGAACAGCTGGGTGGTCCAGGAGGCCCCCTCGGAGCTGTCCGAGCGCTGACCGGGCCGGCGCCTGCCTGGCCGCGACGGCGGGCAGATGTACCAAGCCCGCCCCCTGCGGGGAGGAATCCCGGCGCGTCCAGCCCGGCCGCTCGCACGCAGGGCCAGTACATTCCCGATTTCAGCCGGTCCGTTCTATTTCGGGGATGTGCCTTGCGTCGTATCGCTGTCGCTCTGACCCTGCTGACCGCCCTCTCCTGCGGCTCCTTCGCGGGTTCCCAGGCCGTCTCGGCCGCGAGTGCGCCGGCAGGCGGTGGCGGTGTCGGCGGCCGGGGCACCAACATCCTGGTCGTGGGCATCGACAGCCGCGCCGGGCTCTCCGCGGCCGAGAAGCGACGCCTGCACGTGGGCGGCAAGGGGTGCAACTGCACCGACGTGATGATGCTCGTCCACCTGTCCCAGAACCGGCGGCGCGCGAGCATCGTCTCCATCCCGCGCGACTCCTACGTCGAGTACGCGGGCACCACCACCCCGGCCCGCGGCAAGATCAACAGCGCGTACGCGCTCGGCGGCGGCCCGCTCACGGTGGCCACCGTCGAGAAGGTCACCGGTCTGCACATCGACCACTACCTGCAGACCGATTTCAGGGGCTTCGAGCAGACGGTGAACAACCTCGGCGGCGCCACCGTGTGCACGGACAGGCCGCTCAAGGACGAGAACTCCGGACTCGACATCGGCGCCGGCCGCCACCTCGCCGACGGGAACGGAGCACTGCGCTACGTCCGGGCCCGGCACGTCAACCTCCGGCCCGGCGACCTCGGCCGGGTCCGCCGCCAGCAGCGCGTGGTCGACGACCTGCTGGCCAGGCTCACCGCGGAGGGCGCCCTGGCCGGCCCCATCAGCACGGCGCGGACCGTGCGCACCCTGCTGAAGACCGTACGCACCGACGAAGGAACGGGCCTGGACGACCTGGTGCGCATCGGCTGGGCGCTCGGTCGCCTCCGGTCGGACCGGACGGAGTTCGCCACCGTTCCCATCCGGCTCTTCGACCACCGCGTACCCGGTTCGGGTTCCACGCTGGTGTGGGACGAGGCCCGCTCCGCCGCTCTGTGGGACGCGCTCGGCGCGGACCGCCCGATCACGGGCGACACCCGGATCCAGCCGGTCGCGGAGAACCCGGCCCCGACCGACCCGGCCCGGATCGCCGTCCGCGTGGACGACGCCGAGGTCGCCACCGCCCTGCGGGCCAACGGGTTCGTCGTCACCGACATCTCGGCGACCGCACCCGCGGTACGCCCGTCCGGGCCCCCGGTCATCCGGTACGCCACCGGCCAGGAGGACGACGCTGCGACCGTCGCGGCCGCCCTGCCCGGCTCCCGCCTGCAAGCCGACCCGGATCTCGACGCGGTCGTCGAGGTCACCGTCGGCGCACGCCCCGTCCAGGTCAGCAGCGTCACCTACGACCGCAACGTGGCCGACGGCGCCCCCGTGACCGCCGACCGCCTCCGCTGCGCCGAAGCCCCGGCGGCGGCCGGGGCCGCGCAGCCGGGGAGCGCCGTGGAGCCATCCGGGCGACGATGAGAGATGTGGACCACGCACAGTCGCAGGGTGCACCGGGTGAGTGGCCGCAGGAGCGGACCGTGGCGCGGCCGCGGAGCCGGGTCGGCGGTGGCGCACGCCGCCCCGGTGAGGCTGTCGCGGCGCGAGGCCGGGGCCGCCCCGGAGGAGCGGGTGCAGGATGCATGAGGAGATGCCGCTCGACGACCTGATCAGCAGCGCCGCCCAGGATGCCGGAGGATGGCTGGGCGCCCTGCCGGTCGCGCTCGTGGCCACCAGCAGCGACGGGATGATCGTGCGCTGGAACCACGGCGCCCAGCAGCTCCTCGGCTACGCCCCGCCCGAGGTGCTGGGGCGGCACATCTCCGATCTCCTGCATCCGGGAGCCGATCGCAGCCTGGGCCGGGCCTTGTGGGAGACGGCCGCCACCGGGCGCGGCGTCATGGGTACGGTCACCGCCTGGCACAGCAAGGGGCACCCGCTGGAGCTGGAGATCTGGGCCTGCCCGGTCCCGGACCGCCGCCACGGCGCCTCGGCCGTGCTGGTCTTCGCGGCGGACGCCCACGCGGCCCGCCGGATCCGCGGGTCCTCGGCCGTCTGGGACGGGCTGTTCGCCCGCTCGCCGGTCGGGATCGGGGTCCTGGACACGGAGCTGCGGTTCCTCCAGGTCAACCCGGCCCTCGAAGCGATGAACGGTCTCGCGGAGTCCGCCCATGTGGGGCGGCGGCTGGCCGAGTTGCTGCCCGAGGTGAACGCCGACGAGATGGAGGAGGCGATGCGCGAGGTCCTGGCCACGGGTGAGCCGGTCCTCGACCGGCGTCGTACCGGCCGGACCCCCGCCGACCCGGATCACGACCATGTGTGGTCGTGCTCGTACGTGCGCGTCGAGGATCCCGGCGGCCGGCCCATCGGCGTGATCGCCTCGCTCCTCGACATCACCCTGCAGCAGCGTGACCACACCGAGGTCGAGGCGGGCCGCCGCCGCCTCGCCCTGCTCAGCGAGGCGAGCTCCCGTATCGGCGCCAGCCTCGACCTGGAGCGGACGGCGCAGGAGCTCGCCGACCTCGCCGTCCCGCACCTCGCGAGCGCCGTCACGGTCGATGTCCTGGATTCCCTCGCCCGCGGCATCGAGCCCGGCACGGGACTGGCCGGAGGCGTCGCCCTGCGCCGTCTGGGCAAGGCGCCGCTGACCGGTTCCGCCGTCACGCAGACGCTGGCGCCCCTGGGCCGGACCCTCATCTTCCCCGCGACCGCCCCGTACACCCAGGCCCTCGCGGCCCGTCAGTCGTTCCTGATCGCCCAGCTCGACGACCGGACCGTCGCCACCGCGGCCCGGCACTCCCCCAAGCCGGCCCAACTCCTGGAGCTGGGCGTGCACTCGTTCATGATGACCCCGCTCATCGCCCGCGACATGGTCCTCGGCGTCGCCACCTTCTACCGCACCGGGCACACCGGTCCCTTCGGGTCCGACGACGTCACCCTTGCCGGTGAGCTGGCCGCCCGCGCCGCCATCAGCATCGACAACGCGCGCCTCTACCACCACGAGCACGAGACCGCGGTCGTCCTCCAGCGCAGCATGCTCCCCCAGCACGTCACCCCGCCGGCCGGCATCGAGATCGCCCACCGCTACCTGCCGGCCAGCGACGTCAACGAGGTGGGCGGTGACTGGTACGACGTCCTGCCCCTCAGCGGGGGCCGGGCCGCGCTCCTCATCGGCGACGTCATGGGCCATGGCATCGCGGCCGCCGCCGTGATGGGGCGGCTCTCCGCGACCGTCCGCGCCCTCGGACGCCTCGACATGCCTCCCACCGCCCTGCTGCACCAGCTCGAAGCCACCCTCGCCGACCTGACCGACCCGATGCTCGCGACCTTCCTCTACGTGGTCTGCGACCCCGCCACCGGCCATTGCACGGTCACGCGCGCCGGACATCCGCCCCCGGCCGTGATCCAGCCCGACGGCACCGTCTACCTCGTCAAGACCCCGCCGGGCGTCCCGCTGGGTGTCGGCGGCATCTCCTTCACCACCACCGACATCGCCCTTCCGCCCGGCAGCACCCTGGTCCTGTACACCGACGGCCTCATCGAGGCGCGCAGCCGTGACATCGACGAACGCCTGGACGAGCTCACCGGTCTGCTGGCCGCGCCCGAGCAGTCCCTCGACCACCTCTGCGACTCCCTCATCGCCCACCTGGTGCCCGCCTCCGCCGACGACGACATCGCCCTCCTCGCGGCCCGTATCGGCGTGCCCGCCCACCAACCACCACCCGTGTGAATCGGGCCATCGGCCCTCCGGTGCTGTCACCGCACACGCCTGTCCCCGTACAGTCCGTGATGCCGACGTACCCCCGGGCACCGTCCCGACAGCCGGACAGGAGAAGAGCCGTGGCCATCGACGCCAGTGGCGGGCCGCCCGCCGCGCAGCGGGCCGGGACGGGGCGACCGCTCCCCGAGGCGGACGCCGGCTGTGTGGAACGGTGGCGCACCCACCAGGGTGAACTGGTCGACCTGTTGACGCAGGTACGGGAACGGCTCGGCGGTGTCGCCTCGTTCCGTCTGGGGCCGCAGCCCACCGTCCTGGTCACCGCGCCCGAGGCCGTGCAGCACGTCCTCGCCCTGCACCCCGACCGGTACGTCAAGCGCTCCCACCGCGCCCGGCTGCTCATCGGCGACGGGGTGCTCGCCGCGACCGGCGAGGCCTGGAAGCGCCAACGGAAGCTGTTGCAGTCGCAGTTCACCGGGAAGGGGATGCGCCGCTACGAGGCGCGGATCACCGGGGCGGCCCGGACCGCGGCCGGACGGTGGGCCGACCACGCGCGCACCGGGCGGACCTTCGACCTCGGCGAGGAGATGCGCCGATTCGCCCTGGACACCATCTGGCGGGCGCTCACCGGGCACCCGCTCGACGACGTCACGGCGCACGAACTGACTTCCGTGGCCACCGTGGTGGCCGCGCTGCCGAGCCTGCCTGCCGACCAGGTGGACGCCCGGGACGCCGTCGCGGGCGACCTGGCCAGGATCGACGAGGTCGCCCGGCGTGCGGTGGCGGCGGCCCGGGACGGCGCTCCGGGACCCGACGGGCCGGGTCTGCTCCAGGTGCTGGTCGACGCCTCGGCCGAGCGCCCCGAGTACACCGACCGGCTGGTGCGGGACGAGCTCGTCACCCTGCTGGTGGCCGGTCACGAAACCACCGCGACCACGCTGACCTGGCTGTACCTGCTCCTCGACCGCCACCCCGCGGCCCGCGAGCAGGCCCTCGCGGCCGGTCGCGAGGGCTCGGCGGAGCGGCGCGAGGCCATCCAGGCCCTGGTCGGCGAGACGCTCCGGCTCTACCCCTCCGCGTGGATCCTGCCCCGGCACGCCGCCGAGGACGAGGTCCTGGCGGGCTACCGCGTCGAGGCGGGCACGGATCTGCTGGTCTGTCCCTATCTCACCCACCGGGATCCCGAACTGTGGCCGGATCCGGAGCACTTCGACCCCCGGCGCTTCACGGTTCCCGGCGGCCGTCCCACCCGGCCCGGCGCCTACCTGCCGTTCGGCATCGGCCCCCGTGCCTGCCTGGGCCAGCAGTTCGCCCTGCGGGAGTCGGTCGCCCTGCTCGAACTCCTGCTGCCCGCCCACGTCCCGGACTTCCAGTCCGTCCCCACCGGGGCGGCGTACAGCATCACCGTCCGCCCCGACGGCCCGACACCCGTCACCCTCACCGGCGGCGGGACCGAACGGCGTGTCATCCAAGATCCGCACGGCTAGGCCGGGGTGGAGCCGGGCTTCGCGGTTCACCGACTGGAGGCGTACGTCCGTACCCGCAGCGCCCCTTACCTGGACGCCTGGTACCAGCGGCTGCGGGACGGCTGCCCGGCCACGAGGGCCGGCCTCGGCATGGGCCCGGGCCTCACCGGCAAGGAGTTCCCGGACGGCATGGCCCGCCGGCACCGGAGCGATCCCGGGGCGGTGGCCGTGCTCGGCGCGATCGAGGCGGCCGCCGAGGGTGGCCTGGCCCTGCTCGGCGAGCAGCCGTGGCCGGTCCCGCAGCGCCCGGCCTGGCGACCCGACATCCGGGCCGCCGTCGCCGCCGTCGCCGCCGTCGCCGCCGGGGATGGTCACGTACGCGGGTAACGGACCACGAGGTGGTTCGAGGACATGCGCGCGGAGCACGGTGCGGACTTCACCGTCGCACACGGCATCGCGACCGGTGGCGGCGAGGGGCCTTGACGCTTCCTCATGTGCCCTCGGATGCGCGGCGGATCGCGTCCAGGGTGCGTGCGACGTCCTCGTCGGTCGTCGACCAGTTGCTCACCGAGATGCGCATGATGCGGCGGCCGTGCCAGGTGGAACCGCTGATCCAGGCCTCGCCCTCGTCGAGGAGGCGGGCCAGTACCCGGTCGGTGCGTTCGTCGCCGCCGAAGTCGGCGCAGACCTGGGTGAAGACCACGTCGTTGAGGACGGTCGCGCCGTCGATGGCGGCGATGCCGGTGGCGAAGGCCCGCGCGTGCCGGCACAGCCGGTCGACGAGGTCGTTCACGCCCTGGCGGCCGAGGGATCTGAGGGCGGCCCATACGGTGAAGGCGCGTCCGCGGCGGGAGAGTTCGGGGACCTTGTCGACGGGGTCGCCCTGTTCGTGCTGGATGAGGTAGTCGCCCCGCTGGCCCATCGCCGACCGGAGGGCGGAGGGGTCGCGGACGATGGCGAGGCCGCAGTCGTAGGGGACGTTCAGGGTCTTGTGGGCGTCCGTGGCCCAGGAATCCGCCTGTGCGCAGCCGTCGGTGAGGTGTGCGTAGGCCGGGGAGGCGGCCGCCCACAGGCCGAAGGCGCCGTCCACGTGCACCCACGCGTCGGCCTCACGGGCGGCACGGACCGCCTCCACGAAGGGGTCGAAGGCGCCGGAGTGGATGTCGCCGGCCTGGAGGACCACGAGGGTGGGGCCGGGACCGCGGCCCGCCAGGGTGCGGCGCAGGGCCTCGGGGTCGATGCGTCCTTGCTCGTCCGCGTCGACGAGCTCGGGCCGGCCGAGCCCGAGGTAGCGCAGGGCCAGGTCGATGGCCATGTGGCGGTCCCGGCCCGCGACCACGCGTACGGGCGGCCCGCCGGCGAGCCCGTCCTGGGCCACGTTCCAGCCGGTGCGCCGCAGCACCGCGTCGCGCCCGGCGCCGAGGCAGGTGAAGTTCGCCATGGTGGCGCCCGTCGCGAAGCCGACGGCGCTGTCGGGCGGGAGGCCGAGCAGGTCGAGCAGCCAGTCGCCGGCGATCTCCTCCACCGCCGAATAGGCGGGCGTGACCGCGTGCATCACGCAGTTCTGGTCCCAGGCGCTGACCAGCCAGTCCGCCGCGAGCGCGGCCGGCTCGGTGCCGCCGATCACGAACCCGTAGAAACGGCCGCTGGGGAAGGCGGTGAGCCCCGGCTCGCAGGCCGTGGCCAGCAGGTCGACGACATCGGCGGGTGTGCTCGGCGCGTCGGGCAGTTCGGGGCCGAGCGCGCCCACGATCTCGTCGACCGAGGCACGTGCGGGAACCGGGCGGTCGGACAGACTGGCCAGCCAGCGGACGGCATGACCGTGCGCCTGTCGGAGCGCCGCCTCGCGCTCGTCCATACCTCGGACTATGGGGCAGGCCCGGCCCGCCCGCAAGCGGCGGGCCGGGGGGCGGGAGGGCGCGAGGTCAGTGGATGACGCTGAAGCTGCGCCAGGGCAGGCTCACGGGGGCCGTGACGTTCGAGAGGGTGGTGGCCACGTAGATCCCGTCGGCCTTGTCGGTCTTCTGGCAGTCCGGCGTCCGGTACAGGACGATGTCGACGAGGGTGTTGTTCTCGACGTGCGTGGCCCCCTTCGGGATGCCGATCTTGTGGCAGCCGACGACCAGCGTGTTGGAGTAGCTCAGCTCGACCGGCGAGTCGTGTCCGCGGAAGGTCAGCATGCCGACGGTGCTCCGGCCCAGGCCCGAGCAGGCGCTGGCCGTCAGCAGCAGTGCTGCGACGCCCACGATGGTGCTGATACGTCGGCTGTGGGACATGGGCTCGGTCCTCGTCTGTGCGGTGGTGACGGTCCTTGTCCACAGCCTGACCCGGCAGGGCGCGACCGGCCTGCGCTGCTCGGCCGACCGGATGAACGCGGACGTGCCGGAACCGTCACCCCGGACCCGGGGACGGCCTACAGGCTCAGCGCGTCCTCCGCGTTGTTCATCCAGGCGGTCACGGAGTTCTTGTCGGGGGAGACGTACAGGCCGGGCGTCGACGCCTTCAGCGGTGTCTGCTTCAGGTCGGACTCGGTGTTCATGGTCAGCGCGATCGAGTTGACGGTCTTGCCCTTGCCGTCTTTGGCGCCGCCCATGAGCCCGGCGTAGGCCGACTGGCCCGGTTCCAGCCGGAGTGCGTCCTCGATGCCGGGGGCCGCGCCCCGCTCCGTGGCCTGGCCGTCCAGGTCGCCGAAGGTGACGATCGGGTGCCCGAGCGCCCTGCACGCCTTGGTGCCCTTGTTGGTGATCTTCAGCAGGTAGCTGCTGGTCGTGGGCTCGGCCAGGGTCGCGGTGAAGGTCACGTCGAACGTGCTGCACGGGAACACGTCGAAGTCGGGGTCGGCCCCGCCCGACTTCGGCGGCTTCGACGGGGTCGCGGTCTTCTTCGGCGCCGCGGACTTCGACGGCGTCGCGCTCGGGCCGGCGCTCGCGCTCCCGCCGGCGCTCGCGGTCGGGCTCGCGCTCGGCGTCCCGGACCCGCCCGCCGCGCCGTCCTCGGTGGGTCCACAGGCCGTCAGGGCCAGTGCGGATACGGCGGCGAGGGCGATGGCGGCCTTGCGTACGGTGCTCATGATGGTGGTCCCCCCTGGGGAATGCGCGGAACGCGCCGGGCTGGGCCGTGCTGGGAGCACCAGCGTCCCGCAGAAGCTTCACAGCTTGGTGACGGTGTGTCGTCGGATCGACCACGGTTGCGGGGGGGGCGGGTCCGGTCCGCGCAGCCCTTAGCATCGGGCTCCATGGGGATATCGGAGGAGAACGGCCGGGCCGGCGCGTGGCGGGTCACGGTGCGGGCGCGGGGGCGCAAGGCCGGTCTGCCGCCGGGCGGTCCGTCGCGTCCCGCGGGCCGGCCGCTCGCCCGGCGGCAGGATCTGCGGATCCACGGCACCGCCGGGAAGATCAGCTGCGTCGACGACTGCGGCCGCACCCGCTGGACCGCGCTCTGTTCCGGCATCCCCAACGCCGCCCACGTGTCCGGCGGCCGGGTCCTGGTCACGACGGACTCCCTCGCGTACACGCCCTGGGGCAACCTCGGCCCGGCCGTGCTGCTCGACCTGGCGGACGGCAGCCGGATCGCCGAGCTGCGCGGCGCGCGCGGCGCGGCCCTGGGCGGGGGCCGGTTCGTACTCGGCCTGGAGGGCTACGACGCCTTCGACACCTGGGCGTACGACCGCGACGGCACCCTGTACGACTCCTGGCGCAGCTACGGCCACTACGTCGTCGGGACCGGGATCCGCGTCGTCGAGACCGACCGCACCATCCCCACCGGCAGCCGGGTGGTCCGGCTGCTGCCCGGTGGCGCCGTCGAACGGGGACCGTCGCTCACCGACCCGCAGGCCCCGGAGCCGCTCGTCCTCGCGGACGGCACCCTCCTGGTGCTCGACGCCGGAGTGCTGCGCGCCGTCGGACGCCGCCTGGAGGACACGGTCCTCGCCGAGCTGCAGGCCATCGACCCCGGGGAAGCCTGGCGTCACCACGGCGCGCTCCACCGCACCGGCGACGAGATCACCGTGACCATCACCGAACAGCACCCCGACCGGCCCGGCAAGCACAGCCACCGGACCTGGACGCTCGCCCTCCACCAGGGCGGATGAGCGCGCGCGGACCCGGGTACCGCGGAGCCGGCCGGGCAGGCCGTCAGTTCGCCACGACGGTCAGGACGGCCGAGACGACGGTGACCGCGGACGCGGCCACCATCCAGTTCCGGGCCCGGCCCGACAGCACCGGGATCCCGTCGGGATCGGCCTCGGCGTCGGCGTCTGCCTCCTCCGATTGCTCTCCCGGCCCCCGCAGACGCGGACACGACCGGCAGGCCGGATCGTGGACCAGTGTGTCGAGCCAGACGACACCGTCGAGCGGCGCCCGAGCGAACAGCATCCCGTCAGTTTCCATAACCGGACAACGCCATGATCCGCATCAGGCCACTGCCGGCGGCCGGACCGAGGCCCAACCGTTGCCGACCAGCCGATCACACAATGAGGTGAACGCACCGGACGTTCGCGGTGCGTGCCGGGGTCAGCGGCCGCGGCGGTTGTCGTAGATGGTGAGGCAGAGCGCCTTCATCGCGGTCTCCGCCCGCTGGCGATCCGCACCATGGTCGATGGCTTCGAGGGCGGCGGCCGCCGACGTGCGTACCGGGTACGGCAGGCCCTCGTAGGCGGAGATGCGATAGGCCATCGTGCGGCGGGCCTCCCGTTCGGCCTCGCTCACCCCGTCGGTGGTGAGCGGAAAGACGGCGGCCTGGTAGGTCGCGATGCAGACGAGCGCGGCGTCGGCGAGCCCCTCGGCGTAGCCGTCGGCCGGGACGGCCTCGTGGCCGGGCTCGAAGAGGGCGAGGACCTGCCGGCGGGAGAAGAACGAGCCCAGCCCGGCGCCGAGTCCGGCCACGGCCGCGAAGACCACGGCCATCAGCCGGCCGGACAGGAGCAGGCCGAGGCAGCCTCCGGCGACCGCACCGCAGGTCACCAGGACGAAGGTGATCATCAGGTGGATGCGCGCGCCGGGCGGGGACTTCATGGCAGCAGTATGCACAGTGCCATTGGCGCCGGGGGAATCCGGCGGCCCGCCCCCGCGCCGGTGGTGTCAGGCACGGCGGTCGGCGGCGTCGAAGCGGGCCAGGGTCAGGGCTCCGGCGTGCAGGCATTCCTCCAGTGCGCGGTACGTGGTCCCGTCCAGGCCGCCCAGCGCCTGCGCCACCTCCTCGGTGGCGTCCCGGGCGATCTCGGTGGCCAGGTCCGCCGGCGGGGTGCGGGGGCCCAGCTTGCTCACGGCCGACGCGGCCCGGGCCGGGGTGAGCAGGCCGGTGCCGTGGGCGAGCAGCCAGCCGGGTACTCCTGCCGCGCCTTCGGCCGGCGCCTGGTAGGGGCGCGAGCCGTCGAACCGCTCGTCCTCGGCGAAGGCGGGCTGCTTGAACTTGGCCATGGGCCGGCCGGGTTCGCGGGATCCGTCGGCGGGCTTGACGACGAGGCCCTCGGCGAGGTTGTCGGGCAGCGCGGGCAGGCCCAGGAGCCCGGGCAGCCGGGTGGGGAAGACCGCCGGCAGTTCCTGGAGGCGCCCGAGCGGGCCTTCGGCGAGCAGCGGGACGCAGAGCAGCCCCGCCTCGGTGGCCGCCGCGCGCAGCGCCCGGTCCCCGGCCCAGCGCGGGCCGTCGTCGTCGGTGACGGTGGCGTCGAAGGGGAGCCAGAGGAGCTCGGGCGCGTACCAGACGCCGGTCTGGACGGGCTCGGCCCCCGGCGTGGCGGGTACGTCGGGGTGGGGGTAGCGGCCGCCGGCGAGTTCGCCGTAGACGGTGACGACCGCGGAGGCCGGGGCTCCACTGTCCTCGCGCAGGCTCTGCGCACAGCGGGTCGCGGCGACCGCCAGCGCGGGCCAGATCCGGCCGACGCCGAAGAAGTCGTCCAGCCCGCCGTCCGCGAGCAGTTCGCGCCGCTTGGCGGGGTGCGCGCCCGACGCGTCGCACACGACGGCGAAGTTGGCGCCGTGGATCTTCTCGTGGGCGACCCAGTTCCGCCCGCGGGCCTCTCCCAGCCGGGTGTTCGCGGGGATCTTCGGATAGGGGGTCCAGGGGCGCGGTTCGGGGTGCACCGGACGATGGTAGCGAGGCCGTAGCCGAAGATCCCCGGGTTTGTTTTCCGCCTGCCCGGCGGGCTCCACGGGACAGCCTTTAGGGTGACCATGAAGATCCACATCCTGATTCGGGAGGAATCCAGTCGTGTTCGCCGTGATCTACCGGTGGCGGCTCCGGCCGGGCATGGAGCAGCAGTTCACCGACGGCTGGCACCGGGTGACGGCCGCCATCCACGCGGGGTGCGGCAGCTACGGGTCCCGGCTGCACCGGGCGGACGACGGTACGTGGGTGGCGTACGCCCGCTGGCCCGACGAGGAGGCACGGGAACGCTGTTCGGGGGCCGACCCGCAGGGGGTCGCGATGATGGTGGAGGCGATCGCGGAGCGACTGCCGCAGACGCGGATGCAGATCGTCGACGACATGCTCGCGGAACCCGCCGGCGGCCCGGTCCCGGCGCCCGAACCGCACGCCGACTGAGGCGAAACCCTCTGGTCACCGGGGTGTTGGCGCTCTAGCATGACGCCTCATGCCTATGAACGAAGAGATCGTCGAACGTGCTCTGGACCGGATCGGTGCGGGCTACGTGTTCCCCGAAAAGGCCGTTGTCATCGAGGCCGCGATACGAGGCCGTCTCGCGGCGGGTGCGTACGAGGGCCTGGACGGCCCTGCGCTCTGCGAGGCGGTGACCGCCGACCTCCAGGAGGTCTGCCCGGACAAGCACCTGCGCCTGCTGTGGACGGACGAGCCGCAGTCGCTGGACCCGGTGGACGAGGACGGCGGGGAGGCCGCGTTCCTGGCCCTGCTCCGGGCGGAGAACCAGGGGATCCAGCGCGTCGAGCGGCTGGAGGGGAACATCGGGCTCATCGAGGTCCGGTGGATCGCGAGCGCCATCGAGGGCGCGAGCGCGATCGGCGCGGCCATGCAGCTGGTCGCGCAGAGCTCCGCCCTCGTGCTGGACCTTCGCGGCTGCCGCGGCGGGGCTCCGGAGGGGGCCGCGATGTGGTGCAGCTACTTCTTCCCCGACGACCAGGTGCACCTGAACGACATCTACGACCGGACCTCGGACACGACCCGCCAGTACTGGACGGTCGGGCACCTTCCCGCTCCGCGTTATCTGGACCGGCCGGTCCACGTCCTCACGAGCGAGTTCACCTTCTCCGGCGGCGAGGACGTGGCGTACACCCTCCAGGCGCAGGGGCGGGCGGTTCTGGCCGGTGCCACGACCCGGGGCGGCGCCCATCCGACGGCCCGGCACGCGGTCGCCGAGCACGTGCTCGTGACGGTGCCGACGGCGCGCACGATCAACACCGTCACGGGCGGCAACTGGGAGGGCGTCGGAGTCGTTCCCGATGTCCGGGTCCCGGCGGACCAGGCCCTTGAGACGGCACTGAAGGCCCTTCGGCCGGCCGTCTGACCCGCGAGGTCTGGGTCAGGCCCGTCAGATCGGGTCCACGTCCAGGAAGGCCACGAGGGCGGCCTCGGTGCCGCCCGCGGCGCCGGGCAGGGCCAGCTCCGCCCAGATGACCTTGCCCTCGGGCGTGTACCGGGTGCCCCAGTGCTCGCTGAGCTGCGCGACCAGGAACAGGCCGCGTCCGCCCTCGTCGGTGGTGGCGGCGTAGCGCAGGTGGGGGGCGGTACTGCTGCCGTCCCACACCTCGCAGGTCAGGTTGTGGTCGTGGAGCAGGCGTACCCGTACGGGCCCGCTGCCGTGCCGCAGGGCGTTGGTGATCAGCTCGCTGAGGATGAGTTCCGTGGCGAAGCCGAGGTCCGTCAGGCCCCACTCGTCGAGTTTTTTCGCCGCGGCGTTGCGCATGGCGCCCACCGCGCTCGGCTGGAACGGTACCTCCCACTGGGCGACCCGGTCAGGGCCGAGCGTCCGGGTCCGGGCGATGAGCAGGGCCACGTCGTCGGTGGGCCGGGGCGGCAGCAGCATGTCGAGCACGGCCCGGCAGCTCTCGTGCGGGTCCCGGTCGGGGTGGCTGAGGGCCGCACGCAGCAGTTCCAGCCCCTCGCTGATGTCCCGGGTCCGCTCCTCGATCAGCCCGTCCGTGTAGAGGACGAGCTGGCTGCCTTCCGCTAGCTCCAGCTCCGCCGTCTCGAAGGGCATGCCGCCCAGTCCCAGCGGGGGTCCGGCCGGCAGCTCCACGATCTCGGTCGTGCCGTCGGGGGCGACCACCAGGGGTGGCAGGTGGCCGGCCCGCGCCATCGTGCAGCGCTGGGACACGGGGTCGTAGACGGCGTACAGGCAGGTCGCGCCCAGTACGCCGCCGTTCACGTCGTCGCCTTCCCCGTCGTGGTCGATGCGCTGTACGAGGTCGTCCAGGCGGGCCAGGATCTCGTCGGGCGGCAGGTCGAGGGAGGAGAAGTTGTGCACGGCCGTCCGCAGGCGCCCCATGGTGGCGGCGGCGTGCAGGCCGTGCCCGACGACGTCTCCGACGACCAGCGCGACGCGGCAGCCCGCCAGCGGGATCACGTCGAACCAGTCCCCGCCGACCCCGGACTGCGCGGGCAGGTAGAAGTGCGCCACGTCCATGGCGCTCTGCTCGGGCAGGGCGCGCGGCAGCAGGCTGCGCTGGAGGGTCACGGCGAGGGCGTGTTCCCGGGTGTAGCGGCGGGCGTTGTCCATGCTGACCGCCGCGCGGGCGACGAGTTCCTCGGCCAGGGACAGCTCGTCCTCGTCGAAGGGCTCCTGCTTCTCCGACCGCCAGAAGTTGACCACGCCGAGTACGACGCCCCGGGCCATGAGCGGGGCCGCGATGAGCGAGTGGATGCCGTAGTCCACGATGGCCTCGGCGCGGGGCGGGTCCTGGGCCTTCCAGCCCGGCGCGTCGGCCAGCTGGGGCACCAGCTCGGCCCTGCCGGTGCCGTAGCCGCGCGCCTGGGGGGTGGAGGGCAGGAAGTCGATCAGCCGGCCGACGGGGTAGAGGGGGTGGTCGGAGCGGATGCCGCTGACCGCGGTGCGCCGCATGTCGGAGCCCGCGCGGGGCTCCTCGCCGTCGATGACCTGGTCCGCCAGGTCGACGGTGACGAAGTCCGCGAAACGGGGGACGGCCACGGCGGCGAGCTCCTCGGCCGTCCGCACCACGTCGAGGCTGGTACCGATGTCGCCGCCCGCGTCGTACAGCAGTTTGAGCCGTCTGCGGGCCGTCTCGGCCCGGCTGGTCAGGACCTGCATCTCGGTGGAGTCGCGGATGGTGATGGCGGCGCCTTCCGGCCGGCCTCGGGGGTGGGTGGGCCGCTGGTTGACCACCAGCAGCCGGTCCCCGCTCTCCAGGACCTCGTCGGTGGCCTCGCGGCCGGAGAGCAGCAGGTCCGCCATCCGGCGGTCCAGGCCCGGTACGTCGGCGATGTGGCGTCCGTCGGCGTCCTCCGGCAGCCCGAGCAGGCGTTTCGCCTCGTCGTTCGCCAGCAGGAGGCGGCCTTCGCCGTCGGTGATCAGGACCCCTTCGCGGACGGCGTGGAGCACCGCGTCGTGGTGCTCGTACATGCGGGTCATCTCCTGCGTGCCGAGCCCGTGGGTCTGGCGGCGCAGGCGTCTGCTGATGAGCGCGGTCCCGACGGTGGCCAGGGCGAGGCCGGTGGCGATGGCCAGGAGGATGACCGGGAGCTGGCGGTCGACGACGCCGGTGACGTTCTTGACGGTGAGGCCTGCCGAGACCAGCGCGTTGACCTTGCCGTCGGGCCCGGTGACCGGCACGATCGCCTGGATCTCCTTGCCGAGCGGGCCGTCCACGCTCTCGGTGTGGACCTGGCCCTTGAGCGAGGGCTCGATGGTGCCGACGAAGCGTTTTCCGATGCGGTCCGGCTGGGGGTGGCTGTACCGGATGCCGTTGGTGTCCATCACCACGATGAAGTCCACCCCGGCGGCCTTGCGCGTGGTCTCGGCGAGGGGCTGGAGCGTCTTGGACGGGTCGGACGTCTTGAGGGTGTCCTGGAGGCCCAGGGAGTGGGCGAAGGTCTGGGCCACGGACACCGACCGGTTGCGTGCCTCGCGTTCGGTGTCGTGCCTCGACTGGAGGACCAGGGCCAGCAGGGCCCCGGCCGCGAGCAACACCACGATCGCCACCTGGAGGACGAATACCTGTCCGGCGACGCTCTTGTTCCGGTTGCCTAGAGGTGACCGCACCGACGTGCCCGGCACGGGTGGCGAGGAATGGTCACGAACCCAGTTGTAGCACTTCCGGGCGCCCACGGCCCCCGACATGCACGGTGAGCGCCCGGATTGTCACACCTGGTCCCTCGGTGACATCAGCCGGCGTGGCGCGGGGCCGCAGCCTGGACGCCGTTCGCGGCGGCGGAGGACGGGGTCTGCGAGGGCCCCGGGGCCTCGGGGGTGGCACCCGGCGTGGCTCCCGGGGTGGCTCCCGGAGAGGCGTCCGGCTGGCCCTCCGGGGTGCAGGTGACCTCGTCGCGCGGCGTGTAGTGGGTCTTGAAGTCCTCGTGCTTGACTTCCTTGCCGCCCTGGACGAAGGTCCGGCCGACGGTGACGTCGAAGCCCTCCAGAGGCGTCTGGACCTCACAGGTCTCGCCGCTGCCGGTGCGCTTCCCGGGCGGCGTGATGTTGGTGCGCGGCCCCTTGGTCGCACGTATCTCGTCGTACTTCTTCGTCCCGAGGAGGGAGATCGTCAGCGAGGTGTCGGTGGACCGGGCCTGGATGTACAGCGGGTGGCCGGAGTCGTTGATCCAGCGCAGGTCGAGGGTGCCCCAGGCGACGGTGGCTTCCCGGCCCTCGGGGTAGCGCTCGATGTAGAAGGAGTGCGCGCCGTGCTCGACGGGCTTGACGCCCGCGAAGAACGCGGCGTTGTACATGGTGGTGGCGACCGCCGAAACACCGCCGCCGGGCGATTTCACGTACTGGCCGTCGTTGATCATGATCCCGTCGACGAAACCGTTCTCGGGGGTGCGCTCACCGACCGTGCGGTTGAAGCTCCACTCCTGCCCCGGCATGACGACGGAGCCGTTGATGAGCTCCACGGCGCGGCCGATGTTGGTGGTGCGGTACGGGGCGGCCGGGAATTCCACGGTGAAGGAGGAGACCTTCTCCTTGATGCCGAGCCGCCGGGCTTCGTCGGCGGTGAGCTCCGGCTGGACCGCGACGGTGGCGACCTCGCCACTGCGGGCCGCACCCGAGCGGGTCAGCAGCGGCAGCACGGCCCGGCCGAGCGCCTCCTGGGTGACCTGTCGTCCCGTACGGCCCTGGTCGGCGATCACCACGCGGCCGTCGGCGGCGAGGCCCGGCGCGGCGTTGCGCGGCGTGCGGGTGACGGCGTCGATCGTGGGCGCGACGGCGGGGTCCTTGAGCAGGCTCTTGGAGTCGAGGGCGGGCACGAGGCGGCCCTGTCCGTCGGCCCGCATCTTCAGGTGCTCGCCGAGGGCGGCGGGGGTTATGGACATGTGCCGGCCGGCGACGGTGAGCGTGACGGGACCGGACATCGCGGGCTCGGCGAACTGCCGCATGGCCCTTCCGGTCTCCTCTGCGCCGACGCGCGGCTCGGTGCGCGTGACCGGCAGGACGAGGGGGCCGGTGGCCGGCCGCAGGTAGGCGTCGCGGAGGGTGTCGAGGGCCTTGTCCTCGACGAGGGAGACACCGGGGAGCGGGGTGACGGCCTTCGCCGTGCCCCGCTCGAACGCGATCGCCCCGTCGCGGACGTGCTGCTCGGCGGTCGCACCGAGGCGGTCCACCGCGGCCCGGGCGGTCTGTTCGTTCATGCTGATCACGGGCGCCACGTCGTGCCTGCCCGAGGCGAAGAGGCTGCCGACGACGGCGACCGGACCGGCTCCGTTCCGGGCGGCGCGGTCGACGGTCGCGTCGGTGTCGAGGGAGAGCCCCAGCGCGGCGGGATCGGTCTTCTCCACCCGGTCGCCGATCTTCACCGTGATCGGCGCCGCGGCGGCGGGCCCGAGCTCGCGGGTCAGCGCCTGGCGCGCCTCGGCCCGGCTCATGCCGCCGAGGTCCACCCCCAGGACCCGGGTGCCCTGGTCGATGTCGCCTCCGACCGCGAGGGCGGTTCCGTAGAGGCCGCCCAGTCCGAGGACGACGGCTCCTGCCGCTGCCACCGGCAGAGCGATCCGTCGGTTGACCGTCCAGCTGCGCACGCGTCCCATATCTCTCCCGTGGCGCCGACCGGTCCCTCAGGCGGCGCGGGCCGCAATGGCAGCCATATACGACAATTACGGGAAATAATGATCCCTGCTGAGCGCTCGATTTGGGGATGAATGTAATCGTTGTCACGATTCCCGCCCGGCCGGGTCTCCTGCGGAGCGGAGGCTCTCAGACCTCCGTCACGGGTGTCCCGCCCACAGCGTCCGTGCCGTCCGGTCCGGCGACGACGAAGACGTCGGACAGCGGGGCCGTGTCGGCTCCGGCGCTGATCAGCAGGTCGTACGTGCCGGCGGGCAGCAGGCCGATGTCGACCCGCTGCCGCCGCCGCGCGACCGTGAGGTCGCGGGTGACCGCCGCCCGGCCGGTGGCCCGGTCGGTCACCGAGAGTCGCGCCGGCACTTCGGGCAGTTCGCTCTCGCTCAGCGCGCTGATGGCACCGACCTCGCACAGGACGGGTTCGTCGGCGAGGTAGAGGTCGTCACCGAGGTAGCTGAACCAGGAGGTCACGGCGGCGCGCAGGTCGTCGATGCGTACGTCGTGCAGGGACTGGAGGATGCCGCCGAGGTGGTCGAGCATCGAGTCCTGGGTCTGCAGGCTCCCGTGCTTCTGCGGGACGAAGGTGCGGGCGTCCTCGGTGCCCGAGAGGGCGGCGGAGAGCTTGGGCACGGTGCCGTCGCCCCCCTCGTCGGCGTCCCCGCGGAGCAGCAGCGTCTCGACCTTGTGGTCGGTGAGCCGGGCCGACTGCCGGGTGGGCTGGTCCATGCCGACGATGGGGTGGTAGACCACCTGGTTGGACTCCCAGGCGGATTCCTGCCGGTTCTCGGTGGCGGCCCTCTCCATCTCCTCGAAGAAGTCGGTGAGGTGGCTGCTCCACTGCGGTTGCCAGCCGGGCAGCCCGGCCTTGGCCGGGGTGGCCGCCTCGCCGTCCGGCCCGTACACGCACTTGTAGACGGGTACGAGCTGGTGCAGGCCGGTGAAGGAGCGCAGGAGCTGTGTGAGGTCCTTCTCGAACGGGCCGATCCGCTTGTGGAAGCCGTTGCAGAGGAACTCGACGGCGTTGAGCGAGCCGTAGTAGGGGGTCCCGAAGGTCACGATGGCCCGGGTGTCCTTCCAGCCGCCCAGCACCTCGACGAAGTAGCGCGAGACGAGCCCGCCCATCGAGTGCCCGATCAGGACGAGCTGGGCCGCGGAGTTGCCGCTCGCCGCACGCCAGTCCCGCAGCCAGGTGGCGCTCTGCTCGGCGAGCCTGCGGGCGGCGGCCCGGTTGTCGCGCCGCCAGTCGTACGGGAACGGGAAGTAGTTCCGGCCCTTCTGCAGGTCGAACCGTGCCAGGAGGAACTTCTCGATCGCCGTGTAGCCGTCGATCTTCCACAGTCCGGGCAGGGTGTGCAGATCGGGCACCAGACGGTCGGCGGTGACGCCGTCGCCGAGATCGTCCACGAGCCAGTCGTCCGCACCGAGCTCCAGGGACTCCAGCGAGCCGCCCAGGCTCGCCAGCGCGCCCAGCACCGCCGAGGCTGAGGGCGCCCACACGTCCTTGCCGTTCCTGGTCAGCACGCTCCCGCTGATACCGGGGAGCAGTACGACGACGTCGGCCATCGGGATCCTGGCCATGAGCGGACCTCCTAGTTGCCCCCTGGTCGGACGAACGGGTCGGCCGCGTCCCCGTAGTGCTGGTAGGCGGCCCAGGAACTCCAGCGCTGCCCG
Source organism: Streptomyces sp. NPDC001502 (assembly GCF_042894785.1). Taxonomy (NCBI): domain Bacteria; kingdom Bacillati; phylum Actinomycetota; class Actinomycetes; order Kitasatosporales; family Streptomycetaceae; genus Streptomyces; species Streptomyces sp. NPDC001502. Next base: position 140,324 of record NZ_JBIAVW010000013.1, on the reverse strand, counting down.
CTCGGCGTGACGTGCGGGCCGTCGGAGCCGTCGGAGCTGCCGGCGCTGCCGGCGCTGTTCGGACCGTCGGCGCTGTTCGGTCCGCCCGGGCTGCCGGGGCCCTGCTCCTGCTGTCCTGCGGCGCGCAACCCGTAGAGGCGCCTGCGCGCCGCGCGGACGGCGCCGCCCACCGTCGGGGTCGCCTCGCCGGACCCGCCTTTGAACAGGTGCGTGTAGAACTGGTCGGCGAAGGAGATTCCCTGGTCGTCGGGGATCCGCCAGGCCGCCCCGATGTAGTGCCCCACGCCCATGCGCAGGAATTCGTCGGCGAGGCTCGGCACCAGCGCGGCCTGCGGGTTCCCCCAGGGGCTGCGGCCGGCGAGGCCGGGCGCCCCGTCCGGGGCGCCGGGGCCGGCGGCGTCGCCGAGGCGGGCCGTGTAGCAGGCGTTGGCGACGACGATCAGGGGCGGGCGTTCGAGCAGGGCGAGTTCCTGGGCGGTCAGCAGGCCGTCCGCGAAGACCCAGCCCGAGCGCCGTCCCGTACCGGAGAGGTCGAAGTCGCTGTGCCCGCAGTAGTGGACGATGTGGTTGCCCCCGCACAGCAGGACCCGCAGCACGTCCAGGCGCCGGGCGGGGTCGACGCCCGGCTGGCGCAGCGCGTTGGCCGCGCCGACGAACAGGCTGACCTTGGCCCCGAGCTCCTTGAGCCGGGAGGCCACCGCGAGGGCCTCCTGGCGGGCTCCCGGCAGGTGGAATCCCTTCTCCGGGTCTCCCGGGTCTCCGATCACCAGGGCGCGCAGCGGTCCGTCCGCCAGGCCCTCGGTCATCACCCGCGAGTAGGTCGTGCGCAGTTGCCTGGACAGCTGGGTGCGGATCGCCAGGGGATCGCGCTTCTCCACGCCGGCCTGCTGGATCTCGGCCAGGAACTCCCAGGGGACGGAGGCCGTGTCGCGGTCCAGTTCCAGCAGCACCGTCGAGTCGTCGGTGAGCAGCCGCTGGAAGTCCGGCGGGACCACGAACCGGGACAGCAGGTCGGGCAGTTCGCACGCGTCCTTGACGCTCGGCTCCGTCAGCCGGTCCACGAGCTCCCGCAGCAGGTCCATGTCCACCGGTACGAGCCGCTCCGGTACGGTGGCCCGCCCGGTCAGCGCCGCCCAGCGCAGGCCTCCGACCCCCGACTGGACGGACATGCGGACGGGCACCGCGTCGTCCTGGGCCTCCGCCGGTCTGCGGACGGTCAGGGACAGCTCGGTGCGTTCCACCGAGGCCAGGTCCGCCAGCTGCTCGCGGATCTTTGCCTGGATGCCGGCGTCGAAGCCGGCCAGCACGGTGTGCAGGACGTCCTCCGGCGGGCCGGGGCCGCCGGGGGTACCGGGGGTGCCGTCACGGGTGACCGCGCCCGCCGGGCCGGCGAGTCCGGTCAGCGCCGACAGGGCGTACACCGCGGCGGAGGGCCCGAACAGCTCGCCGCCGCTCTCCTCGCGCAGCCCGGGGACGATCCGTACCTGCGGGAGCTTCGCGGCGGAGTCCGTGAGTGCGAGGTGGAGCTGCTCCGCGCGCAGCCGGTCGACCTCCATGACGAGTACGTCGGTGAGCCGGGGCGGCGGTGTGGGCGGGCCGAGCGGCGCCAGGGCGTCGGCGAATCCCCGGACGATCGCGCGGGCTGCCTGTTTGACGGTCAGATTGCCCGTGCCCGAGCCGATGAGCACGGTGGCCAGGGTCCCGACGTGACCGAGCCCGAGCGCTTCGCCGAGCAGGGAGGCGTACATCTGGACGGCGCGGCGTTCCGTCAGGGTGCCCATCGGCCCCATGCCGACGACCGCGGCGCACCGCACGGGGCCCTCCTTGCAGGGGAAGTACGTGACTTCGCCCAACTGGGCTTCGATCCAGCCGAGCTTGGTGTGCTCCGTGATGGTGCGGCGGGGGTCGACGGAGATGGCCCGGTCGAGTGCGAGTTCCGCGGCCGCGGGCACTACCGACTGGTAATGACCTGTGACGTGCAGATCGGCCGCGATCTGTGCGATGTCACCCCAGATCACGGTGATGTTGAGCGTTGGACCATCGGTGCGCGGCGGTCGGTCGGGGGCCGGAGCGGGGAACCGTGCGGGCGGGTTCGAGGCCGTCGGTACGCCCTCCAGCAGGTCGGCGATGCGAGCGGCGGCGGGGGTGCTCACCACGCTCCTCCCTTCGAGTCGCCCGAGCTTCTCGATCCGAGTGCGTCACATCTGTCTCCCCCACTGGATTATCCCACTGCTGACGGGGGCGGCCAGTGGGGCCCGGCGGAGGTCCGGAGCCGGGCCAGCAGAGCGATCGCACGGGCCAGTTCGGGACCGGGACGGGGCTGTCGCCGGCGCGTCCGCAGCAGGGCGGTGGCCTGCGCCGCCCGCTCACGGTCGGCGCCGGTGGTACTCGGCCGGGCACCGGCCGAGGCGATGCGGACGGATCGTCCCGGCAGGGGCCCCGGCCGCCGCGCCACGATCGGGCCGCCAGCGGTCCGGTCCGGTCCGGTCCGCTCCGCTCCGGCCCGCACGGTCGGCAGGCCGGCGGCCCCGGCGCAGGACACGCGCGCCTGCGGGGTACGGCCGAACAGGGGCTTCTCACCCGGTCCGAGACCGGCCGACCGACCGCCGAGCGGCGAAGGCGGGGTTCCCGGGGGCGAAAACGGGATCAACTCGGCGTTCAGGGGCCCGCATTGCCGTCTCGGGATCATCAGGGTTAGATTCCTGGAAACTTCTCCAATTCGAGCGGGGCTGACGTGTTAGAGCTGACGGGCAGCGGGGCCGAACCGCTGGAGCCGGGGGATCCGCGCCGGATCGGGTCGATCCCGCTGGCGGGCCGGCTCGGGGCCGGCGGCATGGGGCGCGTCTACCTCGGCATTCGCGAGAGCCGGTACGTCGCCGTCAAGCAACTGCTGTCCTCCGTCGTCGGGGAGGACCAGGACTTCCTGCGCCGTTTCGGGCACGAGTTGGACAACCTCGCCCGGCTGCCCGCGGACGCCACCGCGCCGCTCCTCGACAGCGACCGCACCGCCACTCCCCCGTGGTTCGCCACCGCCTACATCCCCGGGCTCACCCTGAGGGAGGCCGTCGCGCTGCACGGCGGGCCGCTGCCCGCGCGGGCGCTGTGGCTGCTGCTGCGGGAAGCCGCGGCGGGGCTGGCGGCGGTGCACGCTCTGGACATGGTGCACCGGGACCTCAAGCCGTCCAACGTCATGCTGACGCTCGACGGTCTCACCCTCATCGACTTCGGCGTGGCCCGGGCCGCCGAGCAGAGCCAGCTGACCCGGACCGGCATGGTCGTGGGTACGCCCGCCTACATGGCACCCGAACAGGCTTCGGGCCGAAGGCGGTTGAGCGGCGCCACCGATGTGTTCGCGCTGGGCTCCGTACTCGCGTACGCGGCGTGCGGTCAGCCGCCGTTCGGCGACGAGTCGGGGCACGGGGTGCTGTACCGCATCGTCCACGAGGAGCCCGACCTGGAGCCGCTGCGGGAGCTGGAGCCTGACCTCGCCGAGCTCGTCGCGGCCTGCCTCGACAAGGACCCCGAGGGACGTCCCACCGCCGCCGAACTCCTCGAACGCGCCGCCGGGCAGGACCCGTTCACCGCCCCGCTGTGGCCGGAAGCCGTCACCGAGCGCCTGACCGAGCGGGCCGCCTTCGCCGCGAACGTGCGGGAGGCCGACGTACCGACGGTCCCGCTCACCGGCGAGCAGCCGGAACCCGAGCCGGAGCCGGAGACCGAGCCGGAGAAGGCCCCGGTCCCGGTGGCGCCCGCCGCTCCCCCGGTCACGGCCCGTCCGGAACGGGCCGCGCACCGCCGCCGCACCCGCGTCCTCCTCGCCGTCGTGCCCGTCGTCGTGGTCGCGGGCGGTACGACGCTCGCCATCCAGCACCTGCCGTACGTCTCCGCGCCCCAGGCCGGGGCCGGGAACTCCCCGTCTTCCGCCCCGGTCACGGCGCCGGCCGACCCGACGGCATCCGCGGCCGCACCGGGTGCAGCGGATCCGGCGGGCGGCAGCCCGTCGGGTACGGCATCACCCGCGCAGCCGCCCGCACAGGACCCGGGACAGGCCGCGGCCGCCGGGGGCGTGGGCGGAACCGGCCCCGGCACCGGGCCCGGCACCCTCCCCGGCGGCGGGGCACAGCCCGGCTCCGGCAGCGCCGGGAACTCCGGCAACCCCGCGAACGCGGGCGGCTCCGGCAGTACGCGCCCCTCCAACGGCGGGACGTCCACCGCGCCCACGGCCCCGGCACCCCCCGCTTCCGGCACCTACCGCTTCCGCAACGGCAACAACAGCAAGTGCATCACGCAGGTCTTCGGGGCTTCGGACTACGGCGACTGCGCGGACGCGAGCGCCCGGTGGACCGTCCAGAGCGGTCCGGACGGCAGCTTCAAGCTCGTCAACCAGCAGGGCGGCGGCTGCCTGTACGCCAACATGCTCGGCCAGGCGGTCTTCGTCGGCGACTGCTCCCAGGGCACCGCCAGGCTGTGGCGTACGGGGTCGGGCGGCAGCCTCCGCAACGACTTCAGCGGGGGCTGCCTCGACCTGGGCATGAGCAGCGGGCTGGTGACCACGACGTGCGGCGGGGAGGCGTCGCAGCGCTGGACGAAACAGAGCTAGGGGTGTCTTGCCGATCAGGCAAGACACCCTAGGGCCAATTCGGTGGCGGACGGCGGGGTGCTGGGGCAGGCTGGGGCGCATGGTTTCGGTGGTGCAGAATGTGGCGATCGACTGTTCGGACGCGTATGAACTGGCCCGGTTCTGGAGTGAAGTGACCGGTAGTCCGCTGCATCCGGACGCCGAACGAGGTGACCAGGAGATCCCGGTGATGCTTCCGGAGGGCCCGCTCCTGTACTTCAACCAGGTGCCGGAACCGAAGACGGTCAAGAACCGGATCCACCTGTGCCTGCGTCCGACGACCTCACGCGAGGAGGAGGTCGAGCGGCTGTTGCATCTCGGAGCCACCCTGGTCGCCGATCGCCGGCAGCCCGACGGTACGGGCTGGGCGGTCCTCGCCGATCCTGAAGGCAATGAATTCTGCGTCCTGCGCGGCGAGTCCGATCACGCCGCGATGCCTTCCTGAGGCTCGGGCGCTCGGACCGGAGAGCGTCCGGGCCGTGTCACCGTTCGTCCGTGCCCAGCCATTCTGCGAGGGTGTCGCGCAGGCGCTCGACCCGGGCCCGGTGTGCGGCCGCGTCGTCGTCCTCGGCGGGCAACAGCCACGTGGCAGAGATCGACATCGGTCTTCCCTCGGCGGCTCTCGGTTCGCAACCGTCGCAGGCTACGTCAATCCCGGCCACCGGCCTCGTGGGCGCCGAGGGATCGGGCAGGTGGATGATCTAATCTGCGCGCTATGTGGTCTCCTCTCCTCCGCTTCCTCGCCGTTCCCGGCAGGGCGGCGGTCCTGCTGCGGTCCCTCGCAGCCTGTGTGCTCGCAGCCGCGGCCTGGGTGGACGTACGGGCCGGGACGTTCGCCGGACCGGCGTCGCAGGCCCGGCTCACGCTGTCGGCCGCCGTCGTGGGCGCCGTCCTCGTCGCCCTGCCCCTGCTCAAGGAAGCCCGGTCGTACGCCTGTGCCGGGGGCGCCGCCGCCACCGCCTCGCTGGTCTGCTCCGTGGCCCTGCTCCTGAGCCACCCCGCCGCCGGCGTCTCGTCCGCGTACGGGGCGTTCGAGCCGGTCGCCCTCCTGATGGTGCTGGCCTTCGTCGCCCGGCGCGGGCCGGCGGCCCCCGCCGCGCCGATCGCCCTGCTGCTGGCGGCGGCCGTCGTCCTGCGCCCCCTGTCCATCGGCGTGCAGGAGGGAAGCCTGACCGTCGCGTTCGGCCTCACGCTGGTCACGGCCTTGGTGGCGGGGGCGAGTGTGACCGTGCGGATCGTGGAGGCGGACCGGCGGCAGCGCGCACACCGTGTCCGGCTCGAACAGCGGATCGAGCTGGCGAGGGATCTGCACGACCACCTCGCCCACCACGTGACCGGCATCGTGGTACAGGCACAGGGAGCCCGGGCGGTCGCCGCCAGGCGGCCCGACCTGGTCCTGCCAGCCCTGCAGCGCATCGAGGAGACCGGGGCGGAGGCGCTCGCGTCCATGCGGCAGATGGTCGCCGGGCTCGGGGCCGGGGAGAGCGACGCACCGCCGGCCGCGCCGGCCGGAATGGACGACCTGCGGGCCCTGGTGCGGGGGTTCGCCCTGAACGGGGTACCGGCGTACCTCACCGAGGAGGGCCCGGTGGACAGCGTTCCGCCCGAGGTGGCCGCCACCCTGCACCGGGTGACGATGGAGTCCCTGACCAACATCCGCAAGCACGCCCGCCACTGCCGCCACGTCAGCGTCCATGTGCGCGTCCGTCCCCACGAGGCAGCCGTGCGGATATCCAACGACGGGACGGCCCGGCCGGCCTCCCGCCCGGGCTACGGGCTGAAGGTCCTGCGCGAACGCGTCACCCTGGCCGGCGGCACCTTCCGGGCCGAGGCCACCGCCGAGGGCGACTGGCAGGTGCGGGCCCGTATGCCGCTCACCCCCGAGAGGAGCTAGGGCCTGTCTTTCCGCGGCCGCCCTTCGAGCCGCCGTTCGTCGGCGGGTATCCGGGCCTCGCCGGTATCGGGGGCCGGGCCGGGGCCGGCAGGGGCGGCAGGGCCGGCTCGTACAGCCAGGCGGTGAACAGGTCGTCCAGCGGCTCGGCCGCGTAGCGGGCCACGTGGTGGGTGAGGGCCACGGTGGACACCACCCCGTGGCGGTGCACCGTGGCCCAGTCCCGCAGCATGCGGAAGAACGCGCTGTCGCCCAGCGCGCAGCGGATCGCGTGCAGGGTGAGGCCACCGCGCTGGTACAGGCGGTCGTCGAACATCAGCTTGCGGCCGGGGTCGGACAGCCGCAAGTCCCGTGGCTGCGAGGACAGCAGCCTGTGTGCGGCGGTGGCCAGCTCGTGCGCGGTGCGGCCGCCGGAGCGTTCCGACCAGAGCCATTCGGCGTACTTCGCGAATCCCTCGTTCAGCCAGATGTGCCGCCAGTCGGCGATGGTCACGCTGTTGCCGAACCACTGGTGCGCGAGCTCGTGGGCGATGAGGCGTTCCGAGCCGCGGACGCCGTCCACGTGGTTGGCGCCGAAGGTGGACAGGCCCTGTGCCTCCACGGGGACGTCCAGTTCCTCGTCGGCGACGACCACCACGTACTCGCCGAAGGGGTAGGGCCCGAAGAGTTCCTCGAACAAGCGCATCATGGCGGGCTGCCGGGCGAAATCGCGGGAGAACCGCGGCAGCAGGTGCGCCGGCACGTGGGCGCTCTGCGGTACGCCGCCGAGTCCGGGGTCGCCGAGAAGCACCGTCTGGTACATGCCGATGGACAGGCTGACCAGGTAGCTGGAGGTCGGCGCGGACTGCTCGTAGACCCAGGTGGTCGTGCTGGCCTTCGTCGTGCGCGTGAGCAGCCGGCCGCCGGCCACGACCGTGTAGGGGGAGGGCGTGTTGACCGAGATGTGGTACGAGGCCTTGTCGGCGGGCCGGTCGTTGCACGGGTACCAGGAGGGCGCGCCGACGGGCTGGCTGGCCACCAGCGCGCCGTCGGTCAGTTCCTCCCAGCCGATGCCGCCCCAAGGGCTGCGCACCGGCTTGGGGTTGCCCGCCCAGTGCACTTCCACGGTGAAGGCGGATCCGGCGGGCAGGGGCTTGGCCGGGCGGATGCGGAGTTTGCCGCCGCGGTGGGTGTAGTGCGGCGCCCGGCCGTTCACCAGGACGCGGCCTATTCTGAATTCGGCCAGGTTCAGGTGGAACTCGGTGAGCGGCGCCCGCCCGGCGATCGCGCTCAGGCGGGCCGTGCCGGCGAGCCGGTTGGGACCGGGACGGTACTCCAGAGCGAGTTCGTACCGGTGCACTCGGTAACGGGAGTCGCCGTTGGCCGGGAAGTACGGGTCCGATGGCTCTGTTCTCTGGCCGCTCACTGCCGCTTCCGCTCCCTGCGCTGTGCTCGTACGACGTGCTGGTGTGCCGGTGTACCGGGGTGCCGGTGCCGCCCTGCTGCCCGCCGCGGCGCGGACGGCCCGGTCAGGACCGCCACGCCTCGATCGGATTGCCCAGCCAGCGGGTGTCGGCGGGGACGGATTCCCCGGCCATCACGAGGGATGCGGGGCCCAGTGTGCTGCGGGCCCCCACCGTGCTCCCGGGCAGGACGATTCCGCCCGGGCCCAAGGTGGCGCCCTCACGGAGCACCACAGTATCCGTCCTCAAGATCCGGTCGTGGAAGAGGTGTGTCTGCAACACACAGCCGCGGTTCACGCTGACCCCGTCGCCCAGCACGACCAGGTCCGTCTCGGGCAGCCAGTAGCTCTCGCACCACACGCCCCGGCCGATCCGGCCGCCGAGCGCGCGCAGCCACAGGGCCAGCACCGGCGTGCCGGGCACCGATCCGGCCAGCCACGGCACGGCCAGTACCTCCACGAAGGTGTCGGCCAGCTCGTTGCGCCACACGAAGCCGCTCCACAGCGGGTGCTCCCCCGTCCGGTGCCGGCCCACCAGCAGCCATTTGGCGGTCACCGCGACCGCGCAGGCGGCCACTCCGGCGGTGAGCAGGACCGCTCCGGAGAGCAGCGCGGTGCCCCAGATCCCCGGACCGCTCCGCATGATCAGCGCGCAGAGCGCCGCTGAGGTCAGCACGGCCAGGGCGACCGAGCAGAACACCGGGACGAGCCGGCACAGTTCCACCAGGCCGCGCGCCCACAGCAGCCGAGCGGGCGGCTCGTACGTCCGGCTCTGGTCGGCGCCCGCGGTGGACCGGGGAAGCCGGACGGGCGGGAGCCCCAGGTAGGAGCTGCCCTTCTTGGCCTTCTTCGGGGTGGCGGACAGCACGCCGACCAGCCCGTCGTCCGGCACGCTGCGGCCCGGGGCGGTCATGCCGGAGTTCCCGAGGAAGGCGCGGCGGCCGATCTCGGAGTGTCCGATGCGCACCCAGCCGCCGCCGAGCTCGTAGGGGGCGGTCAGGGTGTCGTCGGCGAGGAAGGCGCCTTCGCCGACGGTGGTGAGGCTGGGCAGGGCGAGCACGGTGGACACCTCGGCGCCCCGGCCGATCTTCATGCCGAGCAGCCGCAGCCATACCGGTGTGATCAGCCCGGCGTACAGCGGGAAGAGCGTCTCGCGGGACAGGTCCATCAGCTGGGTGACCGTCCAGGCCTGCCAGCCGACCCTGCTGTGCGTGGGGTGGGTTCCGGTCCGCAGGCCGAGGCTGAGCAGGCGTACGGAGACCAGCAGCAGCGCCGCGTAGGCGAACCCGAAGACGAGTGCCCCGGGCACCACGGCGAGCAGGGCTCCGCGCAGTGCTTCGGTGAGCCCGGCGCCGGCGGGCACGAAGCGGCCGGCCAAGAGCAGGGCGGGCAGCGCGGCGAGCACGGGCAGGGCGGTGAGGCCGAAGCCGGCCGCCCCGTAGGCGGCCCGCCAGGGAAGTCCGCGCGGCGGGCGTTCCCCCGGCCAGTTGTGCTTGGCCTTGCCGAGCTTTCCGGCGGGAGCGCCTGCCCAGCGCTGGCCGGTCGGGATCTGTCCGACGACGGCGGAGCCGGGGGCCACCTCGGCGCGCTTTCCGACCCGCGCGCCGGGGAAGAGGATGCTGCGGGTGCCGACCACCGCGCCCGCGCCGACCTTGATCGCGCCGATCTCCAGGTGGTCCCCGTCCAGCCAGTGGCCGCAGAGGTCCACTTCGGACTCCACGGCGCAGCCGCGGCCGAGTTTGAGCATGCCCGTGACCGGGGGCAGGGAGTGCAGGTCCACCTCGGGGCCGATCTTGGCGCCGAGGGCCCGGCCGTAGCGTTCCAGCCAGGAACCGGTGAGGGACGTGGCGCCGGCGCATTCGGCCAGCCGCTCGGCCGTCCACAGCCGCAGGTGCACGCTTCCGCCGCGCGGGTGGCGTCCGGCCTGCACGCCGCGCAGCAGGAGGCGGGCGCCGCCGGCCGCGATCGCGAGACGGCCCGGCGGGCTGTACAGCAGCAGCGCGCCTGCGGCGACGAGCCACCAGGAGGCGGTCGGCGCCCACGGGAAGGTCCCGAAGCCGTGCAGGACGTTGCCGAGGGCCAGCAGGGCGACCGTCCAGCGCAGGCCCACCAGGGTGAACAGCGGGAGCAGCAGGAGCGACTGCGCCACCTGGGAGCGCAGCGGGACCGGTGCGACGGTACGGGCCGCTCCGTCGCCCTGGGCGGACTTCTCCAGGTGCCGGGCCAGCTTGCGCAGGGTGGGCTGCTGATAGATGTCGAGGACGGCCGCGCTCGGGTAGCGGGTGCGCAGCCGGGTGGTGAGCTGGGCGGCGGCGAGGCTGCCGCCGCCGATCGCGAAGAAGTCGTCGGCGGCGCCGGTGACGGTCACGCCGAGGGTCTCGCTCCACTGTTCGGCGAGCCAGGCCTCGGTCCCGTAGAGCTGCTCGGTGGGGCCGGAGGTCTCCAGGTCGGGCAGTGGCCAGGGCAGCGCGTCGCGGTCGACCTTGCCGGAGGTGCGGGTGGGCAGCTCGGCGACGGGCGCGAGCAGGGGGACGAGGGCGGCGGGCAGCTCGGCGCGCAGCCGGGTGACCGCTGCCGCGTGGTCCCAGCCGTCCTGGGTGACGAGGTAGCCGACGAGCAGCTGGTTGCCGCTGCGCGCGGTGCGGACGGCGGCGGCCGCGCCGGCGACGCCGGGCAGGGCCTGGAGCGCGGCGTCGACCTCGCCGAGCTCGATCCGGCGGCCGCCGAGCTTGATCTGTTCGTCGGCGCGGCCGAGGAAGACCAGGCCTTCCGGTTCGGCGCGCACGAGGTCGCCGCTGCGGTAGGCGCGCTGCCAGCCGAGGGATTCGAGCGGGGCGTACTTCTCGGCGTCCTTGTCGGGGTCGAGGTAGCGGGCGAGGCCGACGCCGCCGATCACGAGCTGGCCGCTGCCGCCCATGGGTACGGGTTCACCGGACTCGTCGACGACGGCCAGTTCCCAGCCGTTCAGCGGGAGGCCGATACGGATCGGCTCCTCGCCGGTCAGGAGGGCGGCGCAGGCGACGACGGTGGCCTCGGTGGGGCCGTAGGTGTTCCAGACCTCGCGGCCTTCGGTGACCAGGCGCTGGGTGAGCTCGGGCGGGCAGGCCTCGCCGCCGAAGATCAGCAGCCGGACCTCGTTGAGCGCGTCGGGCTCCCAGAGGGCGGCCAGGGTGGGCACGGTGGAGACCACGGTGATCTCCTGGTCGACGAGCCAGGGGCCGAGGTCCGCGCCGCTGCGCACCTGGGAGCGGGGTACGGGCACGAGGCAGGCGCCGTGGCGCCAGGCCAGCCACATCTCCTCGCAGGAGGCGTCGAAAGCGACGGACAGTCCGGCCATGACCCGGTCGCCGGGGCCGATCGGCTCCTCGGCGAGGAACAGCGCGGCCTCGGCGTCGACGAAGGCGGCGGCGCTGCGGTGGCTGACGGCGACGCCCTTGGGCTTGCCGGTGGAGCCGGAGGTGAAGATGATCCACGCGTCGTGCTCGGGGCCGGGGCGGGAGGCGGCGGCGCGGGGGCCGGGCTCTGCGGGCCGGCCGGAGTGGATGCGCTGTCCGCCGCCGAGCACCGCCCGGACCCCGGCCTCGCCGAAGACGAGGTCGGCGCGCTCGTCCGGGTCCTCGGCGTCGACGGGTACGTAGGCGGCGCCCGCGGCGAGGACGGCGAGGACGGCCACGTACAGCTCGTTGGTCCCGGACGGTACGCGGACGCCGACGCGGTCTCCGAGGCCTACTCCGGCGGCCGCGAGGGCCCGGCGCCGGCGCTCGACCTCGATGGCGAGCGCCCGGTAGGTCAGTCGGGTGGTTCCGTCGTCGAGGGCGAGCTCGTCGGGGTACGTCCGTACGGTGGCCTCGAAGACGTCGACGAGGGTGCGGGTGGGGGCGGCGGGCCCGGCGGTGAAGCGGGCGGACTTGCCGTACTCCTCCTGCGTCTCCCCGTCGTCGAGCAGAGTGAGTTCACCGCGCTCAGGTGTGACTGCCATCGGCCCTCGCGTCTCGTTCCCGGCATCATCCGGGTCGCGGGCGGAGCCCGGGTCTGCCCAGGTTGTTCCGGCCCAGCGCCAAACAACCCACCAGTCTAGTGCGGTATCAAGGATTTTCTTGTTGAAGCCTTGCGCGTGGCCGGTAAGAGACGGTATTACGACCCCCGAATGCGGGGTGCTCGCGCCTTCCGGGGGTCCGTGCCGACGGCGATCGAGGACTCGCAAACCGTCTGCGGTATGACCGATCATGTCGCGCCCGGGCGGCGCTTTCTCCACGGCGGCGCCGGGACTGCGCGGCTGAGGAGGACCGGGGCGCGGGGCGCCCGCGCCCGCGTACTAGGCCCCGTCGGCGCAGTCCGGGCACAGGCCGCGGTAGGTGACCTCCACCCCGGACACGGTGAAGCCGAAGCGCTCGTCCGCCGGGAGTCCGGCCAGGGGGTCGTCCGTCGGGTGGACGTCGCGGATGAGGCCGCAGGCGGAGCACACGAGGTGCTGGTGCGGATGGTGCGCGTTGGGGTCGTAGCGCTTCGCCCGGCCGTCGGTGGTGACCTCCACGACCTCGCCGAGGGCGACCAGCTCACCCAGGGCGTTGTAGACCGTCGCACGCGAGATCTCCGGCAACCGCCGGGCCGCACGCGCGTGCACCTCGTCCGCCGTGAGGTGCACATGGTCGCCGTCGAGGACCTCCGCGACCACGCGCCGCTGGGACGTCATCCGCCAGCCACGCCCGCGCAATCGCTCCAGCAGGTCACTCATATCGGCCCACCTATTCAGGTTCGACGGGGTGCCCCGAAGTTTATCGGCGGACATCCGGGATCCGGTCGAACGTGGACCTGATGTCCTTCTTGACTTGGATTCCGTCCATCGTAGGATCGGTTCCGTAGATAGCCAAGAGACAGGAAGACTCCAGAGCGGCAGGTGACAAGGACGTGACGGATCACCGCCGAGGAGCTGCCCGGTGCCGGCACGTGTGTACCGGCCGCCGGCGTCCCACTGCGCGCAACCGTCCGGGACGGTGACCCCTCGGCGTCAAGGCGATCGACGAGCGCCGAGCGCCGAGCCCATTCATCTTGGGGCCCTGCGCCCCGGCTGTTCCCTCGCATTCAGTCGCATTCAGTTCCTGAACACCGTGATCCGCCTGGTACGGAAGGATTCCCATGTCTGAGAACCATGATGCAATCGTCACAGATGCCAAGCCGGAGGGTGGGGACGGCTGTCCGGTAGCCCACGGGCGAGCCCCGCACCCGACCCAGGGCGGCGGAAACCGCCAGTGGTGGCCTGAACGGCTCAACCTGAAGATCCTCGCCAAGAACCCCGCCGTCGCGAACCCCCTCGGTGAGGAGTTCGACTACGCCGCGGCCTTCCGGACCCTCGATCTTCCCGCCGTCAAGCGGGACATCGCGGACGTGCTGACCACCTCCCAGGACTGGTGGCCCGCCGACTTCGGCCACTACGGGCCGTTCATGATCCGTATGGCCTGGCACAGCGCGGGCACCTACCGGATCAGCGACGGCCGCGGGGGCGCCGGGGCCGGCCAGCAGCGTTTCGCCCCCCTCAACAGCTGGCCGGACAACGGCAACCTCGACAAGGCCCGCCGTCTGCTGTGGCCGGTCAAGCAGAAGTACGGCCAGAGCCTCTCGTGGGCCGACCTCATGATCCTCACCGGCAACGTGGCCCTGGAGTCGATGGGCTTCGAGACCTTCGGCTTCGGCGGCGGCCGCCCGGACGTCTGGGAGCCCGACGAGGACGTCTACTGGGGCCCCGAGACCACCTGGCTCGACGACGAGCGCTACACCGGCGACCGCGAGCTGGAGAACCCCCTCGGCGCGGTCCAGATGGGCCTCATCTACGTCAATCCGGAGGGCCCGAACGGCAACCCCGACCCGATCGCCGCGGCGCGCGACATCCGTGAGACCTTCCGCCGGATGGCGATGAACGACGAGGAGACGGTGGCCCTGATCGCGGGCGGCCACACCTTCGGCAAGACCCACGGCGCGGGCCCGGCGGAGAGCGTCGGCGCCGACCCCGAGGCCGCCCCGATGGAGGCGCAGGGCCTGGGCTGGGCGAATTCCTTCGGCACCGGCAAGGGTGGCGACGCGATCACCAGCGGTCTGGAGGGCATCTGGACCAACACCCCGATCACCTGGGACAACACCTTCTTCGAGATCCTGTTCGGCTATGAGTGGGAGCTGTTCAAGAGCCCGGCCGGGGCGTTCCAGTGGCGGCCGAAGGACGGCGCCGGGGCGGGCACCGTGCCCGATGCCCACGACCCGTCCAAGACCCACGCCCCGACGATGCTGACGACCGACCTGTCGCTGCGGGTCGACCCGGCCTACGAGCAGATCTCGCGGCGCTTCCTCGCGAACCCCGCCGAGTTCGCCGACGCGTTCGCGCGCGCGTGGTTCAAGCTGACCCACCGCGACATGGGCCCGCTCGTCCGCTACCTCGGCCCGGAGGTCCCGACCGAGACGCTGCTGTGGCAGGACCCGCTCCCCGAGGTGACGCACGAGCTCGTCGACGCCGCCGATGTCGCCGTGCTCAAGCGGCAGGTCCTCGCCTCGGACCTGTCGGTGTCCCAGCTCGTCTCCGTCGCGTGGGCCTCGGCCTCGTCCTTCCGCGGCAGCGACAAGCGCGGCGGCGCCAACGGCGGTCGGATCCGGCTCCAGCCGCAGAGCGGGTGGGAGGTCAACGACCCGGACCAGCTGGCCGGGGTGCTGCGCACCCTGACCGGGATCCAGGAGTCCTTCAACTCCGCCCAGAGCGGCGGCAAGCGGATCTCGCTCGCGGACCTGATCGTGCTGGCCGGCGCGGCCGCCGTCGAACAGGCCGCCAAGGACGGCGGGTTCGCCGTGCAGGTGCCCTTCGCCCCGGGCCGCGCGGACGCCACGCAGGAGCAGACGGACGTGGAGTCGTTCGCCGCGATGGAGCCGGTGGCCGACGGGTTCCGCAACTACCTCGGGAAGGGCAACCGGCTGTCGGCCGAGTACCTGCTGCTCGACCGGGCGAACCTGCTGACCCTCAGCGCGCCCGAGATGACGGTCCTGGTCGGTGGTCTGCGCGTGCTCGGCGCGAACCACCAGCAGTCTCCGCACGGTGTCTTCACCACGACGCCCGGGTCCCTCACCAACGACTTCTTCGTCAACCTGCTCGACCTGGGCACCACGTGGTCGTCGACGTCCGAGGACGCGAACGCGTTCGAGGGCCGCGACTTGGCCACAGGGCGGGTCAAGTGGACCGGCACCCGCGCCGACCTCGTCTTCGGGTCGAACTCGGAGCTGCGCGCCCTCGCGGAGGTCTACGCGAGCGACGACGCGAAGGCGAAGTTCGTGAAGGACTTCGTCGCGGCGTGGCACAAGGTGATGAACCTCGACCGGTTCGACCTGGCCTGAGCCTGACGTCCGGGCCGGCCCCGCCGGCCGGCCCGGACACCCGGCACGCGGCACCCGCGGCCGGTCTACGACTCCGCGTGGACGCGGCCCACGACGAGCCGGACGGCGCTGATCGTCAGGTCGGGATCGTGCACCTGTACGTAGTGATCGCTCCCGGTGGCCAGGAGGTGCGGGGTCTGGGACCCCAGCCCCACCAGCTTCTGCTGGACCTGGGGCCAGGCCCGCTCAAGGGTGTCCAGCAGGTCCTTCGGGCCGCCCGGCGGGGCGGCGAAGGGTTCCGTCTTGCTGAGGACGGCCATGGGGACCGCGGGCAGCGGGTGCGCGGCGGTGACGGAATCGATCGAGCCGTCGATGTCCACCCTCTCGAATGCGGGTTCCGCGTCGAAGGGCGTGCCGGGCCGGTCGAGCAGCGTGCGGTACGCGGCCCACCGCGCGCCGAAGAGGGCGCGGATGTCCGTACCGAAGGCGTCGACGAAGACCAGGCCCGCCGTCTTCCCGGGATGCCGCTGGGCGTACAGCCGGGTGATCATCCCGCCGAAGGAGTGGCCGACCAGCACATAGGGGCCCGGCAGGCGCGCGGATGTCAGCAGCTTGTCGAGATCGTCGGCCATCGCGGTGAGGGAGCGGGTGCCGTCGACCGGTGTGCTGCGGGTGGTGAGCGCCGGCGGGTCGGTGTACCGGACGGTTCCGGGCCGGTCGTAGACGCAGACCCGGGTGAACTCCGCGACGCCGGGAAACACCGCCGGGGATTTCGGTACGGGCGGCCGGGTGTCGGTGAAGGTCCAGGTGTCGGAGGAGTCGTGCAGCCCGGATTCCAGCAGGACGAGGGGGCTGCCGCTGCCCTTGCAGCTGAGATGGATCTTCCGGCCGCCGCCCACCTCGACCTGGCCGGAGAAGTCGCCGGAGGACGGTACGGAGGAGGCCGCGGGCGATGGGCCGCGCAGCGCCGAGGGTCTGCCGCACCCCGCCACGGCGGCCAGTACCGCCAAGGCCACCACGGCGGGCAGGAGCGGAATTCGGTGTCGCATCGGCTCTCCGGGTCCCTCGTCGGTGCCCCTCCCCCGTCTCCCCCGATCATCCGGCACGAGGGGCCGCGCGCCCGGCATTCGCCGAACGGGGAGTCGCGGCCCCTCGCTCCCGGTCTGCCGCTGCGGCCTACGCGCCGGCGCCGGAGGCCACCAGGGCCATCTCCCGTTCCACGGCGTCGAGTTCCTCCTTCCGGTCCATGAGCACCAGCTGCTCCCGGTAGCGGTCCAGCGCCTTGATGAGCAGGAGATCCCTGGCCGGCTCCATGGCGTACACGCGGCGGGCGGCGGCGACGGCCTCGGCCCGCAGGGCCAGTGCGGTCTCGGGCAGGTGCGCGAAGTCCTGGCGGCTGTATTCGTACAACGCCTCGGCGAGCAGCGGCAGATACGCCAGCGGACTCACCTGGACGAGCACGCGGTAGGCGGCGACCTCCTGCCGGGCCGGCAGGGTCTGTGATCCCAGGAGGGCAACTCGGGCTCGGAGTACCGCGTCGTGACTGGCGTGCGCTGAGTAAGTCATGACGGTGATTCTGAAAGCCGCACAGGGGTCCGAACAAGGGCAATCCGCTGTGCCCTTGGTCCTACGAAAACGGCCTCTGACCTGTCATGATTGATACGTGTTCACCCCTGTGACCCACAGGGCGGGTCAGCAGCCGAAGAAGGACAGGCGGACCTGACGCCGGGGATTGTCGCGGTTGGTGTCCACGAGGGTGACGGACTGCCAGGTTCCGAGCTCCAGCAATCCGTCGATCACGGGCAGCGTCGCGTGGGGCGGGACGATCGCGGGCAGTACGTGGTCCCGGCCGTGGCCGGGGGAACCGTGCCGGTGCCGCCAGCGGTCATCGGCCGGCAGCAGGGAGGCCAGGGCCTTCAGGAGGTCGTCGTCGCTGCCCGCTCCCGTCTCGATGACGGCGAGTCCGGCGGTCGCATGCGGCGTGAAGATGTTGAGCAGTCCGCTCCGGCCCCGCGCCACCTCTCCGAGGAAGGACGCGCAGGCGTCGGTCAGGTCATGGACGGTCTCCCGGTCGCCGGTCGTCACGTCGATGGTGCGTGAGGCAAAGATGTCGGCCATGACTGCATCCTTGCGCCCGGCCTGCCCGCCGGCCCGCAACCTCGGCCGGTGTCGGCCGACCGGCCAGGCTTACGATGATCGCAGGGGGCGCGATCCGTCCCCGCTCACGCTCCGGGGGGATTCGTGACCGAGGTGACCGGCCGGCCCGTACGCCGTCCACCGCTCGTCCAGGACGAGGAATGACGGAGGGGGAGATCAGGGCCTTGGCGCAGGAGCTCGTCGCGCTCGACGTGGCGGCCGGGGCGCGGTGGGCGGTGGGGAGGGCGCTGGGGGCCGTACGTACGGTCGGCCGGAGTCGGCCGCTGCCGCAGGACGGCGCGGAGCGGGCGGCGCGTGCCGAGCTGTACCAGGTCGCCGCGTGGATCGCCTTCGACGCCGAACGGCACGGCGTCTCGCGGCGGCTCCATCTGCGGGCCCTGGAGCTGGCCCGGAGCGACCGGGCGGAACGACCGGACGCCGCCGTGGAGCCGCTGATCCTCGCGGTGCTGGCGATGCAGGAGGAGCACCTGGGGCGGCCCGAGAGCTCCTTGCGGATCGCCTCGTCCGTGCTGGCCCGCGAGGAGCCTCCCGGCCGGGTCGCGGCGATCTTCCACGTACGGGCGGCGCGCGCACTGGCCCGCATGGGGAACGGGCCGCGAGCCCTGCGGGCCCTCGGGACCGCCGCCGAGCTCCTCGCCGACCCGCCCACGGGCCGGGATCCGGCCTGGGCCTGGTGGTTCGACCGGCACGAACTGGACGGCCACCACGGCCTGGCGCGGGCAGCGCTCGGCGACCTGGGCGCGGCGGCTGCCCTCCTCCACGACGCGGCGCACGCCGGCGGCGACGGTGGCCCCGCCTACCGGGTGCTGTTCGCCGCGGAACTCGCCCGGGTGCAGGCCCTGGCGGGTGACTGGCGCGGGGCCGACACGGCCATGGCCGCCCTGATGGACGGGGTGCCCGCCGTCGGGTCCGTGCGCGCGCTGCGGGTCATGGGCCGGACCGCCCGGCTCGTCGAGGACGGCCGTCGCGTCCCGCGCCGTACCCGTGACACGGCCCGCCACCTCGCCCTGGCCCTGCGCGACACCAGAACCGGCGCCGGATGAACGGGTCAGTCCACACCCAGCAGTCGTCGGCGGTCGCCCGGACTCGATGCGAACTCGGCGCAGGCCGCCCGGTGGACGATGCTCCCCTTCTGCATGACGGCGACGTGCCCGGCGACGGAGAGGGCGAGCCCGAGGTTCTGTTCGACCAGGACGACCGTCATGCCCTCGGCGCTCACCTCCCGGATCACCTCCCCCACCTGGGCGACGATCGCGGGCGCCAGGCCGTCGGACGGTTCGTCGAGGAGCAGCAGGCGCGGATTGCCCAGCAGGGCCCGGGCGATCGCCAGCATCTGCTGTTCGCCTCCGGAGAGTTCGTCGCCCCGGTGCCCGAGCCGCTCCCCCAGTCGCGGCAGCAGGTCGAGGATCCGCGCCCGGGTCCACGGCCCGCGCGCGGGGCGGCGCCGTGCGGCGATCGCGAGGTGCTCCGCCACGGTCAGCGGGGCGAACACCCGGCGTCCCTGGGGTACGACGCCCACTCCGGCCCGGGCGATGACGTCGACGCGGGCCCCGGCGAGCTCCCGGCCGTCGAGGGTGACGCTGCCTTCGTAGGGCCGGACGAATCCCATGACGGTCGAGATGAGGGTGGTCTTCCCGACCCCGTTGCGCCCGAGGACGGCAATGATCCCGCCCTCCTCGGCATCGAGGTCGACGCCGCCGAGGACCACTCCCCCGGCGTAGCCGGAGCGCAGGCCGCGTACGCGGAGGAACGGCTTCACGAGGTGACCTCCGTGGTGCCCAGGTAGGCCTGCTGGACCTCGGCGGAGGCCCGCACGTGATCGGGTGTGCCGGTGGTGAGGTGTCGGCCGAGGTGCATGACGGTGACGGTGTCGGCGAGCTCGAAGACCATGTCGAGGTCGTGTTCGATGAGCAGGACGGTCACCTCTTCGGGCAGTGCGGCGATCAGCTCGGTGAGCCGCTCCGTCTCCGCCTGGGACATGCCGGCGGCGGGTTCGTCCAGGAGCAGCAGCCGGGGTTCGGTCGCCAGGGCGACGGCGACCTCCAGTTGCCGCCGTTCGCCGTGTGAGAGGGCGCCCACCACGAGGTCGTGCCGATCGGGCAGGCCCACGCGTTCCAGCAGCGTGCGCGCCCGGGCGAGATCCGCGGCCCTGGCACTCACCCTCCGCCATCCGCCGAGCCCTGTGCCGGTGCGGAGCAGTGCGGCGAGCAGGACGTTCTCCAGCACGGTCTCCCGCATGAAGAGGCTGGAGTGCTGGAAGGTCGCGGCCGTGCCCAGTCCCACCCTGCGGTGCACGGGCAGCCGGGTCACGTCCCGCCCGTCCAGGAGGATGGTTCCGGGGCCGGCCGCCAGAGTGCCGGAGATGAGGCCGAACAGGGTCGACTTTCCGGCACCGTTGGGTCCGATGATCGCGTGCCGCGCGCCGGGGCGCACGGTGAGGGACACCTCGTCGACGGCGGTGAAGGACCCGAAGTGCTTGGACACCCGGCGCAGTTCCAGTAGGTCGAGATCGCTCACGCCGTCCTCTTCCGGCTCGGCTGGTGCGGGAGCCGTACGCCGGCCAGTCCGCGGGGCAGGGTGTACACGGCGGCGACGAAGAGCAGTCCGAGCAGCAAGGGGCCGTGTCCGGCGACGGCTTCGAGGTTGCCGAGGTAGTCGCGGGTGAGCCAGATGAGCGCGGCCGCGGCGCAGGCCCCCCAAATCGAGCCCGCGCCGCCGATGACCACGGCCAGCAGCGCGAGGGCGGCGATCTCGAAGCCTGCGTCGCCTGGTGAGACGAAGCGCTGCACCGAGACCCACAGCGAACCGGCGGCGCCGGCGAGCGCCGCGGCGCCGCAGTAGACGGTGAGCGCGTAGCGCCGGGTGGGGTAGCCGATCGCCTTCATACGGGGCTCGTTGTCGCGGATTCCGCGCAGGGCGAGGGCGAAGGGGGTCGAGCCCAGGCGGGTGACGGCCGCGAGCAGGAGCAGGAAGACGGCCAGTACGTAGAAGTAGACCAGCCCGTCGAGCTCCAGCGCGGGGGTGCCGGGCAGTGGCACCACGGGCGGGACACCGGATATCCCGTCGGTGCCGCCCGTCACCGGTTTCCAGTTGACGGCGGCGCTGTAGACGATCTCGCCGATGGCCAGCGTCAGCATGAGGAACACCACGCCGCGGGCCCGGACGGCGAGCCACCCGGTCGGCACGGCCACCAGCGCGGAAGCCGCCGCGGCGATGAGGAGTTGGAGCGGTCCGACGTCGGTGAGGCTCTTGGCGGTGATCGCCGCGGCGTAGGCGCCGACACCGAAGTAGGCGGACTGGCCGAGGGTCGGCAGCCCGGTCAGCCCGGTGAGCAGGTTCACGCTCAGCGCGAGCAGGGCGAACACCAGGATCCGCGACAGGGTGGCGACGGCGTACGGGCCGAGCAGGAAGGGGGCCAGGGTGAGCCCGAGGAGTACGGCGGTGCCGATCGCCCGGGATGTCATGGGTGTGCTCATGTGCGTACCGCCGGGGCGACCAGGCCGTGCGGGCGGACCACGAGCACCGCCAGCATGGTGCCGAAGAGGAGGAAGGGCGCGTACTGCGGGAGCAGTGCCACCCCGAGCGTCTGGACCTGACCGATGAGCAGTGCCCCGGCGAGGGCGCCGCGCACGGATCCGAGGCCCCCGACGACCACGACGACGAGCGAGAGGACGAGCACGCTCTCGTCGACGCCCGGCCCGGGGCCCAGGATCGGCGCACCGAGGACGCCGCCGACCGCTGCCAGGGCGGCGCCGAGCGCGAAGACCCCGTAGAGCACCTTGCGGATGTCGACGCCCTGGGCGCGGACCATGTCCCGGTCGGCGACGGTGGCCCGGACGAGGGCTCCGAGCGAGCTGCGCTCGAAGACCAGGTGAACGAGGACGGCGAGGCAGGCCGCGACGGCGATGAACACCAGCCGGTACACCGGATAGGTGTGGCCGAGCAGGTCCACCGTCCCGCGCAGCGGTGCCGGCGGGTCCGTGGGCAGCACCTCCCCGCCGAAGGCCGCCGCGAGGAGGTCGGCGACGATGAAGGTGATGCCCAGGGTGAGCACAGCCTGGTCCAGGTGCCCGCGCCGGGCCAGCGGCCGGGTGAGCCAGGTCAGGGCCGCTCCCCCGAGGGCGCCCAGCAGCGCGCCGGCCGTGAGGGCGAGGAGCAGGCCCGGAAGGGTTCCGTCGGAGAGTGCGTAGGCGGTGTAGGCCCCGCCGAGGTAGAGGGTGCCGTGCGCCAGGTTGAGGACGTCCATCATGCCGAAGACCAGGGAGAGGCCGACCGCGATCGTGAACAGCAGCAGTCCGAAGGCGATCCCGTCGACGACGCTGACGAGGTTGCCGTCCAGCCATCCGGCCATGTCAGCCGCCCAGTCGGCCGAGGTCGCCGGCGACGGTGTTGGCGCCCAGCTTCACCTCGCGCAGGTACCAGGGCTGGATCGGCGTGCCGCCGCTGTTGAACCGCCAGGTGCCCCGCGGGCTGTCGATGTCCCCCACCGTGGAGATGGCGGCGTTGACGGTCTCCGGGGTCACGGTTCCACCGGCTGCCTCGATCGCCTTGTCGAGCACCTGCGCCGCGTCCCATGAGGCCATCGCGTAGGTGGTCGGGTCCGTGCCGTGGGCGGCCCGGTAGGCGGGTGCGAACTGCCGGTTGGCGGTGTTGTCCAGGTCGGCGCTGTAGTTGAGGGCCGTGAGGATGCCTTCGGCCGCGTCCCCCTGTCCCTTGAGCACGCCGCCCTCGGTGAGGAAGCCGGGTGCGTAGAGCGGGATCTTTCCGGCCAGTCCGAAGTCGCGGTACTGCTTCACGAAGTCGACGGCCGCGCCGCCTGCGTAGAAGCAGAAGACCGCCTTCGCCCCGGAGTTCTCGATCTGGGAGAGGTAGGGCTGGAAGTTCTTGGTGCCCGGGAACGGCGTGTACACCTCCTCCCCCGCGATCTTGCCGCCGGCGGGCAGGAAGGTGGACTTGAAGCCCTCGATCTCGTCCTTGCCGGCCTGGTAGCCCGCGGCGACGAGGAAGACCGGGCCCCCGGCCCGCTCGGCGACGTGCTTGCCGAGCGCCTTGCCCGGCTCGTCGTTGACGTACGAGGTGCGCCAGATGTATTTGGTTCCGGTCAGGGTGGTGGGCGAGGCGTTCGAGCCGACGAGCGGGATCCGGCTGCTCTCGAACAGGTCCTTGACCCCGTTGACGGTGGCCGAGCTCACCACTCCGCTGACCGCCAGGACCCGGTCCTGCTTGACGAGTTTCTCCGCCGCCGCCTTGCCCGAGTCGGCCGTCTCTCCCTCGTCCGCGATCACGATCTGCACCTCGCGGCCGCCGAGCCTGCCGCCGTGCTGCCGGAGGTAGAGCTCGAAGCCCTGCTTCATGTCGTCGCCGAGTGCCTTGTAGGTCCCGGACTGCGGGACGAGGAGCCCGATCTTCACGGGCCCGGTCTGCTTGTTGTCGTCACCCGTGCCCAGGCTCGCACCGCCGCATCCCGTGGCCAGCAAGAGGCCTGTGGTGACGGTGATCAGAACCAGGGGGCGAAACCGACCTGCCATGGAGACTCCGTACGTTGTCAACCGGTCTTCGCGGACCGGATGGTGCTCCTGAGGTGACACGTGTCTATCGCGTAATTGCGACGCTCGTCAAGACTTCTCAAGATAGACGCCGGAGAGTCGCCGGAGAGTCGCCGCACCCCTTGACCCGAGCCGCGCGCATGCCGTAACACTAGCCATCGTCAATTTTGCGCCATACCACTTCGGTGGGCGAATCCACGATCCGTCAGGGAGTGAAGCACCATGACCGACGATCCATCACGGCGCAGAATCCTCCGGAACACCGGGGTGCTGACCGGCGCCGCACTGCTCACCGGCATCCCCGGCGGACCGGCCGGCACGGCACAGGCCGCACCGCCCGCGGGCGGGTCCTCGCCCGTCGTCGAGCTGCCCGCGGGGCGGCTCCGCGGAGCCGTCGAGGGCGGGCTCACCGTGTTCAAGGGCGTGCCCTACGCGGCGCCCCCGGTCGGAGCCCTGCGGTGGCGCCCCGCCCAGCCCCATCCCGGCTGGGCGGGGACGCGTGACGCGACCGCCTTCGGGCCGAGCGCCCCGCAGCTCTACCGGGAGGGCGGCGACGCGGTGCTCGGCACTCACGGCGCTCCCCCCTTCAGCGAGGACTGCCTGACGCTCAACGTATGGACGCCCGGAGCCGACGACGCCCGGCGGCCGGTGATGGTCTGGATCCACGGCGGCGGCTTCATCTCCGGATCGGGCTCCCTGCCCAACTACTCCGGCGAGACCTTCGCCCGCGACGGCGACCTCGTCGTCGTGACCCTCAACTACCGGCTCGGCCCGCTGGGATACCTCTACTTTGGTGAGGACGGCGCAGGCGGGAACTTCTGGTTCACCGACCAGCTCGCCGCACTGCGCTGGGTACGGGACAACATCGCCGCGTTCGGCGGCGACCCGGACAACATCACCCTCGCCGGACAGTCCGGCGGAGCACTGTCGGTGGCCGCGCTCGCCGGGGCCCGGCCCGCCGGCCGCCCGCTGTTCCGGCGCGCCATCCTGCAGAGCCCGCCGCTCGGCCTGCAGATCCCCACCCGCGCGGAGTCACTGCAGCGCAGCGCCACCTACCTCGACATCCTCGGTGCCAGGAACGTGGCGGAACTGCGGGCGCTCCCCTGGCCCCAGCTGATCGGTGCCACGATCGAGATGTTCCGGAGGACCGGACGCTGGGGGTACTGGTCGACGCCGTTCCTGCCGGTGCTCGACGAGGTGACGCTGACCCGCGGCCCGGCCGATCTGCTGCTCAGCGGCCCCGGGGCGGACATCGACCTCCTCATCGGGTGGACCAGGGAAGAGGCCGCCTTCGCCTTCGCGCTGAGCGAGCCGTACGCCGCCGCCACCAAGGAACAGGTGCTCGCCAGAGCGCGGGACACCTTCGGGGCCCGGGCGGCGGAGGCCTACACCGCGTACGAGGAGGCCCGGCCGGGGGCCCGCCCGGTCGACGTGCTCATGGACCTGATCGGCGACGATCTGTTCCGCATGCCCGGCATCGACCTGGCCGAGCGGCGGGCGGCCCGCGGCCGGCCGGTCTGGGCGTACCAGTTCGACCTCCCGACGCCCGCGCACGGCGGCCAGCTGGGCGCGGCGCACTGCCTGGAGCTGCCGTTCGTGTTCGACAACTTCGACAAGTGGTCCCAGGCTCCGTTCCTGGCGGGGCTGAATCCCCGGATCCGTGACGGACTCGCCAAAGCCGTGCACGCGTCGTGGATCTCCTTCATCCGGACCGGCGATCCCAACCACCGTCCGATGCCGAACTGGCCACGCTACGAACGCGGTTCCCGGACAACGATGAGCCTGGACTCGGTCACCGGCACCGTCGACGACCTCGCCGGGTACTGGCGGCGCCTGCACCGTCCGACGGCGCGGTAGTCCGTCGCTTGCGGTCAGGCCTCGGCCAGGCCGGTGACCTCCTGCACGTGGCGCAGGCTGGGCGGGGCGAGCACCTCGTTCAGCTGCTGGAAGATCTGCCGCGCGGCCACCGCGTTCCAGTCTTCGGGGAGCAGCTCGGCGGGCAGCCCGGGGTCGAGGTAGGGCAGGCGGCGCCAGTGGGTGAGCATCGGGACGTAGTGGCGGAAGGCCTCGGCGCCGTCGATGGCGGGCCGCTCGGTCAGGCTCGCGGCGACGGGGCCGTAGGCCTCGGTGAATCCGGCGTACTGCTCCTCGATCGCCGGGAAGTCCCACCACGAGCTGACCGTGCCGGGCAGGTCGCTGAAGGCCGCGTATTCGGCGGCGAACAGGTGGACGTAGTCGCTGAGCCCGAGCCGGACGAGCATGTCGCGGGCGTCGCCGAGGAGACGGCCGGGCGCCAGCCACACGCCCGGGGCGATGTTCCCGAAGCCGAGCCAGGTCAGCCGGGTGCGCAGCTGGTAGCGGTAGGAGCGCTCGGATTCCGGTACGGAGAAGACGGCCATGGCCCAGCCGTCGCTCAGCTTCGCCGGTTCCAGGCTGCCGAAGATGCGCCGGTCGCCCTCGTCGAAGACGGGCTGCGCGCCCGGGCTGAGCCGGTAGCCGGTGGCCCCCCGGCGCTCCGGTTCGAGGACGCCCTTCTTCTTCAGCCGGGAGATCGCCGAGCGCGCCGCCGGACCGTCCACGTCCAGCTCGGACAGCAAGGTGATCAGGTCGGCGACCGAGATCCAGCCGCCGAGGCGGCGCAGGAACGCCCCGTAGACCGTGTTGATCAACGAGCTGGGCCTGAGGGGACTGTCCGCCATGATCGCCTTCCGTCGTATGCGGTGGTGATCCTATCGACCGGGGCGAACGCGGCGCCGCCCAGGTCACGGTCCCGGGCGGCGGGGTCAGAGGCGGGCGGCGTCAGAGGCGGACGGGGTCAGAGGCGGATGGGGTCAGAGGCGGGCGGCCCGCTTCAGCCGGCCCAGGTCCACGAACTTGAAGTCGGTGTCCGTACGGGCCTCCCCGTCGGGTCCCGTGGTGGCGGGGGTGTTGTGGCCGTCCTGGACGACCAACAGTCCGTTCGGGAACTTCTTGCCCAGCGGCGCGCTGGTGACGGCGGCGCCGTCGCACTCCTGCGATCCGTCCGGCGAGCCGGGCGTCGCACCGTCGCCGATGCGGAAGCCGCGGACGTACGCGTTGCCGTGCTCGCGGTCGAAGACGGCGAAGGTGTCGTCGCCCTGGCTGGACGCGAGCAGGTAGCCGCCGTGGCCGGGGTGCTCCGGGTCGCGCCAGATGGTCAGGCCTTCCACGTCGGCGGAGACGTGCCTGCCGCCGAAGCCGGGGTCCGCGCCCGCGTCGCACTCCTGCGTCCCGGGGTTCCAGGTGCCGGGCACGCCGAAGGAGCGGACCTTCTCGATGAGGCGGGCGGGCGAGCGCAGGTCGGCGTCGAGCTTCCAGATGCCGACGTCCTCCTGACCGGCGTAGAGGTCACCGGTGTCGGGATCGACGACCATGCCCTCGACCTGGGGCCGCTCGCCCGGTTCGCCGCACGGCGTCCAGCTCTTCCCGTTCGGCAGGGTGAAGGAGGCGGGCAGCGAGGTGGTGCGGACGGTGCGGTAGCCGACCTTGCCCTGGGCGTTGGGCAGCAGTTCGGCCAATGCGAGATCGGTGGCGTGGCGCCGGCTGGTGACCGCGTACGAGCGGCCGCTGCGGCGGTCGGTGTAGGCGGCCAGGCCGTAGGCGGTCCGCTGGTCGTTGACCTCGTCCTGGCCGCCGGAGAAGACCTGCGGGGCGGCGGCCTCGTCGGTGACGTCGACCAGCGGGGCGGCGGGCCGCTTCGGGTCGATCCGGTAGACGCGCAGCTGGTCGCGGCCGCGGTCGGAGACGACGGCCACGTCGTGGCGGCCGTCCGGGAAGCGGAGTCCGGTGATCAGGTCGACGTTGTTGAAGCGTCCGGGCTTGTCGCCGTCCCTCGGCGGCGCGGGCGCGGGCAGGGCCTGCACCTGGCGTCCGTCCAGGTCGTAGACGCGCAGACCGCCTTCCTTGGCGGTGGCGATGACCAGACTGGCGTCAGGGTTCTTGGCATTGCGCCAGATCGCCGGGTCGTCGGCGTTCGCGTTGCCGCCGGCCTCGTCATCGAAGAGGGAGGGCGTCTCGACGGAGGCCGCCACCCGGGGCAGCGACGGTGCGGTGCCGCCGTGGGCCGCCTCGGCGTGCGCCGGTCCGGCGATCACGCCCAGGGCCACCATGGCCGCCGCGGCCACGGCCACGGCCGGGGTCCGCCTGCTCGGGATCACGCGCATCTTGCCTCCTGTTGGGGGGTACGGGGTGGGGCCGGCCGCGTGCTGGCCGGGGTCTTCCGGCGTTCGGCGGCGGGCCGCCCCCACCGTGGGCCACGTGCGGGTGACGACCATGGAGCAGGCATGACGTGCGCATGACTGAACGGTGAAATCCGGCGGCCCCGGGGCTTTCCCAGGAGCTTTCTTAGCGGAACGTTAGATCTGCGTGGCGGACCTTGTCCCGGTACGGCGGCCGCCGCATGCTCTGGACACTCCCCCATCGCCGGGGCAGTTCTACCGCCCCCCAGTCCCCCATCAGGGAACTTCCTTCTGGAGCCGCCATGTCCCCGTCCGTCGTCATGCCCGCGCCGCCGCCCGGGGACGAGCGCAGGAAGCGCCGTCTCGCCCTGGTCGGCGGCTCGCTCGGCAATCTCGTCGAGTGGTACGACTGGTTCGTCTACGCGAGCTTCGCGATCTACTTCGCCGACTCCTTCTTCCCCGGCGAGAACCCGACCACCCAGCTGATGAACACGGCGGGGATCTTCGCCGTCGGCTTCCTGATGCGGCCCGTCGGCGGGTGGATCCTGGGCCGTGCCGCCGACCGGCACGGGCGCAAGAGCGCGCTCACCCTCACCGTCACCATGATGTCGGTGGCCGCCCTGCTGATCGCCGTCGCCCCGACCTACGGCCAGGCCGGGTACTTCGGCGCCCTGGTGCTGCTGCTCGCCCGGCTGCTCCAGGGGATGAGCATCGGCGGCGAATACGCGGCCAGCGCCACGTACCTGACGGAGGCGTCGGCCCGGAACCGGCGCGGGCTGGGCTCGTCCTTCCAGTACGTGTCCATGACCTGCGGCCAGCTGCTCGGACTGGGCATTCTGATCACCCTTCAGCACACCCTGACCACGGCCCAGTTGCAGAGCTGGGGCTGGCGGCTCCCCTTCCTCCTCGGGGCGTTGTTCGCGGTGGTCGTCTTCTGGCTGCGGCGCCGCCTGCAGGAGACCGACGCGTTCAAGGAGGAGTCGGCGGCGCCGGGCGAGGACGCCCACGACGACAGCACGCGCGGCACGCTGAAGGCCCTGTGGCAGTACCGGCGGCAGGCGGGGCTGGTCATGGCGCTCACCCTCGGCGGCACCGTGGCCTACTACACCTACACCACCTACCTCACCAAGTACCTGGTCGGCAGCGCGGGCATGGAGAAGACCACCGCCACGCTCGTCAGCTTCACCGCGCTGACCCTCTTCGCCGTGCTGCAGCCCTTCGCCGGCATGCTGTCCGACCGGATCGGCCGCCGGCCCCTGCTGATCACCTTCGCGGTGGGCTGCACCGTCGGCACGTACCCGATCATGACCGCGCTCGGATCGGCGTCCTCGTACTGGTCCGCGCTCGGGCTGTCCCTGCTGGCCCTGGTCATCATCACCGGCTACACGTCCATCAACGCGGCGGTCAAGGCCGAGCTGTTCCCGACCCGGGTGCGCGCGCTGGGCGTGGCGCTGCCGTACGCGATCGCCAACGCGCTGTTCGGCGGCACGGCGGAGTACGTGGCGCTCTGGTTCAAGAACAGTGGGCACGAGACCATGTTCTTCTGGTACGTCTCCGGATGCGCGCTGATCTCCCTCGTGACGTACGTGCTCATGCCGGACACCCGCAATGCCGCGCTGAGCCGTGCCGAGGCCGACGGCGAGACCGAGCGGGAGCGGCCTGCGCCGGCTCCCGCCGAGGCGGCACGCTGATCCGACCCCGTGGCGCGGTGCGTCGGCTCCCGTAAGCTGCTGCGCCGGGTCACGGGAATCCGGACACGGAGGCTCCGGTCATGGGGCCTCCGTCATGAGGCCTCCGTCATCGGGGCTCCGGTCACAGGTCGCGAGGGACTGTCTATGCACGCGCTTCTCGTCGAGGACGACGATCGCATGGCCCAGGCCCTTGGCACGGCCCTCGCCCAGCGCGGGCACTCCGTCCGCCGGGTGGGGCGCGCCCTGGACGCCCTGCGGCACGTCCGCGAGGCCGAGTTCGTCCTGCTGGACCTGGGCCTTCCCGACCTCGACGGGCTGGAGCTGCTGCGGCGGCTGCGTACCGTCTGCGACGCGCCGCTGATCGTGGTGACCGCGCGCTGCGAGGAGCGCGACATCGTCCAGGGGCTGCGGGCGGGGGCCGACGACTACGTGGTCAAGCCGTTCCGGATGGCCGAGCTCATGGCGCGGATCGACTCCGTACGGCGCCGGACGGACCCGCACCCGGGCCGTCCGGAGCCCGCCCCGACCGGGTCCCGGCCGGTGCGCGCCGGCGATGTCGAGGTGGACCTCGCGGGTCGCACCGTCACGGTGGCGGGCGCCGGTGTACGCCTCACCCGACGCGAGTTCGACGTGCTCGCCTTCCTGGCCGCCCGCCCGGACGAGGTGCATTCCCGCGAGGTGATCCTGGACCGGATCTGGGGTGACGCCTTCCTCGCGGCTTCCCGCTCCCTGGACGTCCATGTGGCGGGCATCCGCGCCAAGACCGGCCGCTCCGGCCTGGTGCGTACGGTCCGGGGGTTCGGCTACCAGCTCGGCTTCCCGGCCCCCGCACCCGGTCCGGACCCGGACACGGCACCGGACGCGCGGGGCGGTGAGCGGTGAGGCGCAGGCTGCTGGCGGTGCTGATGGTGCTCATGGGGGCGGCGGCGCTGCTGCTCTGCATCCCCCTGGCCGATGCCTACGCACGCGGGCGCACCGAGCACCTCCTCCTGCAACGGCGCTCGGAGGCCGTACGCTTCGCCGACCTCGCCGACCGGATGCGCACAGCCGCCGACCGGGCGGAGCTCTCGGCCGAGATCGGCCGCTACGCCCAGCTGTACGGAGCCGGGGTGGCCGTGGTCGACTCCGCGGGGGCGACGGTGGCCCGGGCCGGGACCGGACCTGCGGCGGAGGCCGCCACGGACGCGGCCACCGACGCCGCCACGGACGCCGGTTCCGCCGCGGGCGGCTCCTCCGAGGGGGCGGAAGCCCGTCGCCGTGCCCTCACCGGCCGCTCGACCGACCGGCTGCCCACCCTGCGCCCGTGGGGACCGCGCACCGTCGTGCTGGCCGAACCGGTGGGCCGGGACGAGCGGGTGAGCGGGGCCGTCCTGATGGCCGTGCCCACCGAGGCCGCGCGCCGGGACGTGACCGTCCGCTGGTCGCTCATCGCCACCGGCGCGTTCGGCGCCTTCTCGGCAGCCGCCCTGGTCGCGGCCGGGATCACACGCTGGCTGATGCGCCCGGTACTGGACCTGGACCGGGCGGTCGGGCGACTGACCGCCGGCAGCCTGCAGGCCAGGGCTGTGTCCGACACCGGTCCGCCGGAGCTGCGCCGTCTGCGCCGGCACTTCAACACCATGGCGGAGGCGATGGCCGACTCCATCGGCCGCCAGCGCGACTTCGTCGCCGATGCCTCCCACCAGCTGCGCAATCCGCTGGCCACGCTGGTGCTGCAGCTGGAGAACGTCGAGCCGCACATCGCACCCGGGCCGGGCCTGGCCGAGCACGGCCGCGCACTGGACGAGGCGGAGCGCCTGGAGGAGCTGCTCGACGGCCTCCTGGCACTGGCCCGTGTGGAGTCGGGCACCGCGGAGCTGGGCGACGAGGACGTGTCGCGGGCGGTACGGGACCGGGTGACGGCCTGGACCCCGGTCTTCCGGGCCGCGGGAGTGGAACTGGTGGCCACCGGCCTCGCGCAGGGCCTGCGGGCGCGCGCCCTGCCCGACGCGGCGGGCCGGATCCTCGACGCGCTCCTCGACAACGCCGTGAAGTTCGTCCCGCGCGGCGGCCGCGTCGAGGTGCGCGCCACGCACGCGGCCGGCGCGAGCGGCGTCGCCGTCGTACGGGTCGCGGACGACGGCGCGGGCGTGCCGGAGGAGCAGCTGCCCTTGCTGCTACGCCGCTTCGCGCGCTCCCCGGAGCACCAGAACGTGCCCGGCAGCGGCCTGGGGCTGGCCATCGCCGACGAGATCGCCCGGATCAGCGGCGGCCGGCTCGTCGTCCGCGGCAATGAGCCGCACGGCCTGGTCGTGGAGTTCCGGCTGCCGTCCTCTCCCCCTGAGTGAGGTCTCAGCCGTACACCGACCGGTAGTGGGCGACCGCGCCCGGGTGGAGCGGCACCTCGCCGGTCGAGATGGCGAAGCGGGGCTCCAGCCGGGCCCCCGCCGTCACCTCCCGCAGCAGGTCGCGCCACCGCTCGAACACCACCTGCAGCAGGTCACGCACCGCGCCCTGCGGTACGTCGGCCCGGGCCAGGAGGTAGTTGCCGACCCCGATGGTGCCCACCGGCTCCGTCAGCCCGTACACGCCTGCCGGCAGCGTGACCGCGGTGTAGACGGGGCCGTAGCGCTCCCTCAGCGCGCCGACGTGGGCGTCGAGCGGCAGGAAACGCAGCGGCCGCTCGCGCGCCAGGTCCGCCAGGGCCGGGGTGGGCACCCCTCCGGACCAGAACAGCGCGTCGACCGAGCCCTCGCGCAGGGCGCTCACCGAGGCGGCGAGGCCCAGCTGCCGCTCGTCCGCCGCCGACGGCGGTGCGGGTGCCGGTGCGGGTGCGGGTGCCGGTGCGCCGCTCAGCCCGGCCGCCCGCAGGGCGCGTTCCGCCACCACCTGTACCCCCGAGCCCGCCGCGCCCGCCGCGACCGGACGCCCGGCGAGATCCCGCACCGAGCGCACCGGCCCGTCCGCCGGGACGAGCAGGTGCGTGTAGTTCACGTAGACCCTGGCCAGGGCCGTCGCGGCGGTCGGCCGGGGGAACGGCTCCCGCCCCAGCACCGCGTCCTCGGCCACGTCCGCCATGGCCAGAGCCAGCTCGACGCTGCCGTCGTCCAGCTTCCGCAGGTTGTCCACGCTGGCCGCGGTGCTCACCGGGACGATCTCGATCCGGCGTCCGCTCGCGGCCACGGCCTGCGCGAGGGCCTGCCCGAACGCGTTGTACGGCCCGCCCTCGGGGCCCGTGGCGAGCCGTAGCCGACGTACCGGTCCGGAATCCCCCGAGCAGCCGGCCGACACCCCCGCCAGGACCCCGAGGCCGAGGCCCATCACCCGCCGTCTGGTCACTTCTGCGCTGGTCACGGCGGAAGCCTAGGCCGGATGTCAAGCCCCGGGATTTCGGGTCGTGACGTGTTCTTTTCCGTCCATTTCCCTGGGAGGGGGAA
Source organism: Streptomyces sp. NPDC001502 (assembly GCF_042894785.1). Lineage (NCBI taxonomy): Bacteria > Bacillati > Actinomycetota > Actinomycetes > Kitasatosporales > Streptomycetaceae > Streptomyces > Streptomyces sp. NPDC001502. The sequence continues at coordinate 108,021 of NZ_JBIAVW010000013.1, read as the reverse complement.
TTCCTCGATCGAATGGGAGAAACTCATGCACATTGCGACGATCCTCGCCGCCGCCATCGCGGCATTCGCCGGCATCATCAACATCCGGCATCTCTCGAAAATCGGCTGCCGAGACCGATACATCCTCCCGACACTCCTCGACCACGGAACCGTTCCATTCTGGATCGAACTCTCCTACGGGTTCGCGTTGGGCGTGAGCCTGGTCGTGCTCAACAACGTGCTGCCGCTGTGGGCGAGTCTCGCCGTACTCTTGGCGGCGGTAGTGCCTCCCACGGAACTGGTACGCGGCCGCCACAACCACCGGGTCGAAACGTCACCACCTCGGCCGGTCGGAAAGACAGCAGCCCTTAAGCCCGCCCGGCCCGGTGTCGCCACGTCACGAGAAGGGGACCGATGACGGTGACGGCATTCGACACGTCCGAGCGTCGCGCGTGGGCCGCGCAGGCCGATGCCTATGCGGGCAGCTTCGGCAAGCTCTGCGCATATCCGGTGCCCCGCTTGCTCGACGCCGCCGGGATCGAGGCGGGTACGCGTGTGCTCGACGTGGGGACCGGCACGGGGACCGCCGCCGCGGCCGCGTGCGGGCGAGGGGCGAAGGTGGCGGCGGTGGACGCCGAACCGAGCATGGTCGCCGTTGCCGGCCGGAATGCGCCGACGGCCGATGTGCGCCTCGCCGCTCTGCCGGAACTGCCCTTCGCCGACGGCGAGTTCGACGCGGTGATCGGAAACTTCGTCCTGAACCACGTCGGACAACCCCGTTCAGCCCTGCGGGAGTTGCGCCGGGTGACACGGCCGGGCGGCCGGATGGCCTTTACCATCTGGGCGGTCCCTGCGGCCGCCGGACAGACCTTGCTGGGGCGAGCGGTCCAGGCGGCGGGTGTCGGCCGCCCCGCCCATCTGCCCGCGCCGGCTCCCGGCGATGATTTTTCCCGCGACGAGCAGGGCTTCGCCGCGCTGCCGGCCGGAGCCGGCCTGCGGGATGCCGGCTGCGAGACCCTGGTGTGGGAGCACCGGACGACTCCCGAGGAGTGGTGGAGCGGCCCCGCCGCCGGCATCGCGACGATCGGGCAGATCGTGCGGAGCCGGCCGCCCGAGGTCGTCGAGACCATCAAGGCGCAGTTCGAAGCGATGTGCGCGGAGTTCACCGACCGTGACGGTGTGCTCGTGCTCCCGCACGCCGCCCTGATGGCGTACGGCCGCGCGTAGAGCGGGACGGCCCGCTGCCCCACGGAGCTTACGGAGCACTTGTGTTACCGGGGGAGCGACCACAAGTGAGCGGGGCCAGAGCGGTGTTCGGGAACCGGACGGATTCCGGCGGCGCCGCTGCTGGTCTGGTCGCTCCTCGCCTTCCAGGTCTTCAGCGGCCCCGACGTCGCCGCGCCCCCGGAGGTGCTCTCCACCTTCATGCTCGGCGGCCCGCTGTCGGTGACCGCGCTCTCGGCCTGGCAGGTACGGCGCCTGCGCAGCCACCGCGGGATCACCCTGGCCTCCGCGCTGGGCCGGCGACCGCCCCACGGACACGGTCTGCCGGGCGGCCCCCGGTAGCGTCGCCCCCATGCGCTACCACCACGTCGACGTCTTCACCGACCGCCCCTACAGCGGCAACAGCCTCGCGGTGTTCCCCGACGCCGATCCGCTGACCGGCGCCCAGATGCGGACGATCACCCGGGAACTGCGGCACTTCGAGTCCGTCTTCCTCATGCGCGACGGCTCACCCGGGCGGCCGCGCACGTGGCGGGCGCGCGTCTTCGACCTCGCGGGGGAGCTGGACTTCGCCGGGCACCCCCTCATCGGCGCGGCCGCGGTGCTGCACGCCCTCCACGGCGCGGCGGACCACGAGGCCTGGACCCTGCGCCTGCCCGACCGCCCGGTGGAGGTCACCACCGAACGGCGGGGCCCCGGCCGGTACGCGAGCCTCCTCGACCAGGGCGCGGCCGCCTTCCTCGGCCGCCCCGCCCCCGAACGCCTGGCCGCCCTCTTCGCCCTCGACCCCGGAGACCTGGACCCCGGTCTGCCTCCGGAGGTGGTCTCCACGGGCCTGCGCTACCTGGTGCTCCCCGTACGCGGAGACGCGCTCGCCCGTGCCCGTGTCACGGCACCGCTCGATGCGCCACTGGCCCGCCTCGGCGCCGAGTTCGCCTACCTTCTCGACGCCTCGGCCATGGAGGGGAGGCACTGGAACAACGACGGGATCCTGGAGGACGTCGCCACCGGCAGCGGTGCGGGGTGTGCCGCCGCCTATCTGCGCAGCCACGGCCGGATCGGCGCCGGGGAGCGTTGCCTGCTGCGCCAGGGCCGCTTCACCGGGCGCCCCAGCGCGATGACCGTCAGCGCCGACGGCCACGGCCGGGACATCCGCCCCGTGTGCGTCGGCGGTGGTGTCGCCCTCGTCGGGGAGGGACGCCTGCGCGAGCTCCCGCCGCCCTGAGGTCCCCGGCGGCGGACGGCTCACCTCGCGACCGGGGGCGCGGGGACCTAGCCTGATGGTGTTGCCCGGGGCCCTCGGACGGCAGGAGACCATGCCGTGAAGCCAACCCATCTCCGGCTGCGCCGGGCCTGCGCGGCCGCCGCCGCGACAGGAGTGCTCATCGCCGCGGCCGCCGCGGGCTCCGCGTCCGGGGCGTCCGGGGCCGGGCGGTCGACTCCCGCCTCCGCGGCCGCCGCCACCCCCACCCCCACCGCCCCGACGCCTTCCCCGGATGCCGATACGGGTTTCACGCCCCTCACACCGGCCGTCGCGGCGCAACTCGACGCGGCCGTGCGCCGGGTCATGCGCGAGGCGCAGGTGCCGGGCGTGACGGTCGGGCTGTGGGCCCCCGGCAAGGGGAGCTACGTACGGTCCTTCGGTGTGGCGGACAAGGCGACCGGTGCGCCGATGGCTCCCGACCTCCACGTGCGCATCGGCAGTGAGACCAAGACGTTCACCGTCACCGCCCTCCTCCAGCTGGTCGACCAGGGGAAGGTGGGTCTGGACGACCACATCGGCGCCTACGTCACAGGAGTTCCGAACGGTGACCGCATCACCCTGCGGGAACTGGCGGGCATGCGCAGCGGACTCTTCAACTACAGCATGGACGGGGACTTCATCACGCGGCTTGAGGCCGATCCGGAGAAGTACGTCTCACCGCGGCAGTTGCTCGACTACTCCTTCAAGCACCCCGTGCAGTTCGAGCCGGGCGCGGAGTTCGACTACAGCAACACCAACCTGATCCTGCTCGGCCTGGTGGTGGAGAAGATCACCGGCCGGCCGCTCCACGAGGTCATCACCAAGGACGTCCTGGGACCGGCCGGGCTCCGCAGCACGGTCTTCCCGACGAGCCCGGCCCTGCCGGTGCCCTATGCGCACGGGTACACCGACCAGACGGCCTCGGGCAAGGTCGTGGACTCGACCCGCTGGAATCCCTCCTGGGCCTGGGCCGCCGGAGAGATGGTCTCCGACCTGCAGGACCTCCGCAGCTGGGCCCGTACCCTCGCCACCGGCACGCTGCTGAAGCCGGCGACCCAGGCCGAGCGTCTGAAGACCACCCCGATGGACATTCCGGGTGCCGGCTACGGACTGGGCATCTTCGACGTCCAGGGCTGGATCGGCCACAACGGCTCGATCCCCGGATACGAGGTCCTGCCCGTCTACCTGCCGTCGGCACAGGCGACGATGGTCATCCTCCTGAACACCGACAGCCAGTACAAGGGCCAGGAGCCCAGCACGCTCTTCGGGGAGGCGGTCACGACCATCGTCACCCCCGATCACGTGTATCCCGGCCACAAACCGGTCGCGCCCAAGACCGGCTGACGGCCGGCGCCGCCAACGACCCACGGAGACCTGATGCCGGCCGACGACCGGCGACCGGCGACCGGCGACCGGCGACCGGCGACCGGCGACCGGCGACCGGCGACCGGCGACCGGCAACGACCTGAGGACAGGAGCGGCCGTGAGCGTGGTCATCGGTACGTGGAACCTGGAGAACCTCTGCCGCCCCCTGCCCCCGGGCGGCCCGCCCTCCAACCGCTGCGCCGCCCGGGACGAGGCCACCTACCAGGCGAAGCTGGAGGGTCTCGCGGCCACGATCGCCCATCTCGCGCCCGATCTCCTCGGCGTCCAGGAAGTGGGCAGTCACGAGGCGCTGACCGATCTCGTCGACCGGCTCGACGGAGACTGGCACATCGCCCTGTCGACGCACCCCGACCGCCGCGGCATCCGGGTGGGCTTCCTCAGCCGCCGGCCGCTCACCGTGGTCGAGGACCGCACGGCCTTCCCGGACCACCTCCCGCCCGTCCGGGTCGAGGACGACGGGACCATGGTCAAGAGGATGGGCCGCGGCGGCCTGGTCGTGCGCTGGAGTCCCGTGCCCGGCCACACGGTCGGGGTGGCCGTGTGCCACCTCAAGTCGAAACTGCTGACCTTCCCCGGAAACCGTCACAGCACGGACGACGAGCAACTGCGCGCCCGCTACGCCGCGTACGCCCTGTACCGCCGGGCCGCCGAGGCCGTCACCATGCGCTTCGTGGCCGACCAGCTCCTGCAGGGCGACGGCCGCACGCACGAGGTGATCGTGATGGGCGACCTCAACGACGAGTTCAAGGCGGCCACCACGCAGATCCTGTACGGCCCGCCGGGCTCGCAGATCGGTACCGGCGGCTTCCAGGACGGCGACCTCGGCGACCCGCGGCGGCTCTGGAACCTCGCCCCGCGCATCCTCGAACAGGGCGGGTTCTCCCGCGTCTTCGAGGGCCAGAAGGAGCTCATCGATCACATCCTGGTGAGCCGGGCGCTGCTGCCCCGGCTGGAGCGGGTCTTCACCGGCCCGGAGAAGCTGCCGACGGTGGACGGCTCGCACCCGGCCGCGCCGCACGACAGCCCCTCCGACCATGCGCCGGTCCTCGCCGTACTCGACTACTGAACCGGGCTCCCTTTTCCCCGCGGTTCACCACCGGCCCGCCCGGCCGGGCGGCCCGTCCGGAAAAGCCCGTATCCCGAGCGGAGCTTGATGGCCCGTCACCGTCGACTCTCGGCCAGAACGTTCCGGGAAGAATTCCGGTCGGCCGAACGATTTCTCACCGGTGGCCGCCCCGGAAACACCCGGTAAAGACGGGGCCGACAGGCCACCACCAGGGCCGGATCGGCCACGTTCGAAAGGTGCCCGGGTCAACTGTGTTGTCCGACAGATGAGTTACCACCCAGAAGACATGGAACGTCGCTCACAGTTCGGGTAGCTTTCCATCACGTCGCCGCCACACCCGGGGCACAGGGCCCCATGGGACTAGCGGCACAAAGGACCCGACCCCTGTTGACGACAGCAACCGAAGTCTTCACAGTCCGGCCGTACACCCCGCATTGCCAGGTGATCAGCACCGAAGGCGATCATGCCGTCATAGGTATTTCCCCGGGGAACAGTTACTTCTCGGCCCAACGTGTCAATGACCTTGCCCACTGGGGCCTGCGCAACTTCGAGCAGGTCGACCTCATCTACACCGACATGCACGTGGCCGAGATGTACGAGGCTCTCGGCTACGGCGAGGACGAAGCGCGCCGGAAGGCGGTGAAGAACCTGCGCGGCGTCCGCGCCAAGGTGAACAACGCCGCCGCGGAGGCCGACCCCACCGGCACCCGCCTCCGCGCCCGCCCGATGTCCTCCCTCACCGACATCCCGGCCTACCGGGCGCTCCACAGTCACCTGACCACCCTGCTGGACACCGACCCGGAGTTCCGCAAGACCAGCAACTCGCTGGTCGACGCGTTCCTCTCGTCCAAGGTCCTGAACGGGAAGGCCGCCACCACGCGGCAGCGCGACGTGTGCCTGGAGTACGTCTGCGCCGAAATGCCGCTCTTCCTCGACACGCCGGCCATCCTCGGCGTGCCGTCCTCCCTCAATTGCTACCACCAGCTCCTGCCCATGGCGGAACTGCTCTACTCACGCGGCTCGGGCCTGCGCGCCTCGCGCAACCAGGGTCACGCCATCATCACCCCCGCCGAAGGAGCTCCCGATGTCCACTGAGACCCTGCTCGACTTCCCCTTCTCCGCGCGCGGCGACCAGCTCCCGACCGAGATCGAGGAGCTGCGCGCCGAACCGGTGAAGCGGGTCCGCACGATAGCCGGGGACGAAGCCTGGCTCGTCTCCTCCTATCCGCTGGCCAAGCAGGTTCTTGAGGATCCCCGGTTCAGCCTGAAGGACACCTCGGCCCCCGGTGTGCCCCGCCAGTACGCGCTGACGATCCCGCCCGAGGTCGTCAACAACATGGGCAACATCACCGGCGCGGGACTGCGCAAGGCCGTCCTCAGGGCGATCAACCCGAAGACCGACGGGCTCACCGACTGGATGCGCGCCCAGGCCACCAGCCTGGTCGACAGCCTCCTGAGCCACGGGGCGCCGGTCGACCTGCGCGGCCAGTTCACCAACCCGTACTCCGAGAACCTGCACTGCCGCATCCTCGGCATTCCCGAGTCCGACGCGCCGCGCCTGGCGGCCAGCCTCGACATCGCGTTCATGAACTCGGCCTGCCCGGTCACCGGCGCCAAGCTCAACTGGGACCGCGACATCGCCTACATGGTGGAGCGCCTCGACGATCCCACCACCACCGGCCTGATCGCCGAGCTCGCCGCCCTGCGCAACGACCCGGACTACGACCACCTGACGGACGAGATGCTCGCCACCGTGGGCGTCACGCTGTTCGGCGCGGGGGTCATCTCCACCATGGGCTTCCTGACCATGGCCCTCTTCTCCCTCCTCCAGAACCCCGAGATGTGGGAGCGGCTGCGCAAGGAGCCGGAGAAGATCCCGGCCGCGGTGGACGAACTCCTGCGCATCAACCTGTCGATCGCCGACGGCCTGCCCCGGCTCGCGCTGGAGGACCTCACCCTCGGCGACGTCGCGGTGAAGAAGGGCGAGCTGATGCTCGTCCTGGTCGAGGCCGCCAACACCGACGCGGACGTGTACCCCGACCCGCACGTCGCGGACATCGACCGGCCGAACGCCGGTACGCACCTCTCCTTCGGCGGCGGACAGCACTACTGCCCGGCCACCGCGCTCGGCAAGCGGCACACGGAGATCGCCATCGAGGTGCTCCTGGAGAAGATGCCCCACCTCGCTCTCGCCGTGCCGGTCGACCAGCTCGTGTGGCGTACCCGCTTCATGAAGCGCATCCCGGAGCGCCTGCCCGTGCTCTGGTGATCGCGCAGGCGCGCGGGACGACGCGCCTGCCCGGTGATGGCCCCGGCCGGGGGGAATCCGGCCGGGGCCATCGCCCTGCCTGCACCGCCCCGTGCCCGTGCCCGTGCGCGGGCGCGGGCGCGGGCGCGCGCCCGGGCTCCGTAGAGGTCGCTACGCCAGGAACGCCGCGACGGTCGCCACGAACCGGTCGGCGTCGTCGAGCCAGGGGTAGTGGCCCGCTCCCCGCAGTACGAGGAACGTGGCGCCCGGGATCAGCTCGGCGAACTCGGCCACCGATCGAGGGGGGCTGTTCAGGTCGAACTCCCCCGCGAGCAGCAGCGCGGGGCTCCTCCAGGTGGCGAGCGCTGCGCGCGTGGCCCGTGGGTCGAAGGCGCCGTCGGCCGCGAAGAGGGTGACGGCCTCCGTGTTGTCCGGGCGGGCCGCCGCCTGGTGCCGCCGGGCCGCGTCGTCCCACCGGCCGTGGAAGAAGGGGCTGATGGCATCCCAGTCGCTGCCGGTGCCCTCGGTGATCGCCTCCAGTGCCGCGAACGCCTCGGGGAACCACGGCTCGTCCTTCCGCAGCCGCGCGAGCTCCCGCCGGCTCTCCCCGGTGATGATCACGCCGACGGCGCGGGTGCCGGGGGTGATCAGGACGAGCCCGCGGACACGGTCCGGGTACCGGGCCGCGTACTGCGTGGCGAGGTTCGCCCCGGCCGAGTGGGCGAGCAGGTCGACCGCAGGGAGGCCGAGGTGCTCGCGCAGGGCCTCGATGTCCCCGACGAGGCGGTCGCAGCGGTAGGAGGAGGTGTCCTCGGGGACCGCGGACCGGCCGGTGCCGCGCAGGTCCGGGACGATCAGCCGGCGGTGCGCGGACAGACCCCCGAGGTCGCCGAGGTAGCCGGAGTCCGCGGGGCCTCCGGGGATGCAGACGACCGGGTCGCCGCTCCCCAGCATGCGGTAGGCGAGCCGGGTGCCGTCAGGTGCGGTGAATGTGGGCATGCCGCGGATCCTGACAGCCATAACCAGGTTGTACAACCAGGTTATGGCGAAGGGGGTGCCGCAGTGTATAACCGAGTTGTGGCAGACCGAGAGAGTACGCATCGGACATCCGGCACGCTGACCGAGGAACAGGCCGTGCGGATGCTCGCCGGTATGAACGAGGTCATCCGCGCGGGTGAGGAGATGCGGAGGCTGCGCGCCGAGATGATCCAGCTGTTCGCCGGCTTCGGCTGGACCCAGGACACGATCGCCCGGATCACCGACATGAGTCAGCCCGCCGTGTCCAAGCAGGTGGCGAAGTACGCGGTCGACACCGCCGCGCCACCGATGGGGTTCGCCCTCGACCAGTACGACACCCCATGGCTCGAAGGACGCCTGTGGGGGCTGGCGGAAGCGGTCGCCGAGAGCCTCGACGCCGCGCGCTGCACCCGCTGCGTCGACGCACTCGCCCGGGGCCGGAAGCGCTTCACGCCCCGGACCGTCGACGAGCTGCGGCGCCTCCTCGAAGACGACCTGACGCTCCATCGCGCGGAGCTGCCCGCGGGCTTCCGGGCCGCCTACGACGAGATCAGCCGCGGTCTCGACGTCCCGCCGAAGGCGACGGCCGGCGCGCCGGTGACGGTTTCGGCCTCGGTACGCCGCACCCTCGCCCACCAGTTGCAGCGCGACCGGCTCCAGGACGAGCGGCTCGCGGGCGGGCACTGATCCCTCCACCTGCGCCGATCGGACGATGCGCCCGGCGCGGCCGGGCGCGCGCACCACGCGCTGCGGGGGCGGCCGACTGACCCGTACCGGACAGATGCCCCCTTCGGCCTGCGGGGGCCCGACCCCCGCTGCTGAAGTGTGTGTGGTCAGCACTCCGATCCGGAGAAGGGGAAGATCCTCATGCGCAGTCGACTCCGCGGCACCCTCGCCACCGGCTTCGTCGGCACCACGGCGGCCCTCGTCGCCCTGCTCGTTCCCGGCACCGCCCACGCCGCCCCGGCGAAGCTCAGCCACGCGTCGGCCGTGAGCCAACTGAACGCGACGGGCGGCATCGGCCTGTCCTCCAGCGGTGGCTGCAGCAACCGGAACAACGCCACCTGCACCTCGCTGGAGCAGGTCAACGCCGCAACCATCAGCGACGTCCGCACCCTGCGCAACGCGAGCCACTGCGCCCTCACCATCACGGGCGGCACCGAGGTGGGACACTCCTCGGGTACCTACAGTCACTGGAACGGCTACAAGATCGACTTCAGTCCGACCAGCTGTGTCGGCAACTACGTCACCGGCAGCTTCACCCGGATCGCCGACCGCGGCGACGGCGCCGCCCGCTACCGGTCCGCCGCGGGCAACGTCTACGCCCGGGAGGGCAACCACTGGGACGTCACCTTCTGCGGCGGCAGCGCGGCCTGCACCTCCGCGGCCAGCTCCTGAGCGCACCCGGCCGCCGGACGGCGGGCCCGGGCCCGGCGCACTCCCCGGCCGGGCCCGGCGCGCATCTCGACCGGGCCGGCCGGGCCTCACCGCAGGTCCTCTCCCAGCACCTCGCGGATCACGTGCCGGGCGTTGGCCGCCATCACCGGGTTCGTCGTGCGGTAGTAGGGCAGCGCGTTCAGCGCCTGCGAGAGCGTCCGCCCCCGGCCGCGGCGCCAGGTCGCGTCGTCCACCCCGAGCCGCTCGCGGAAGACCGCCCTCGCGCCGGCCGGCAGCAGGTTCCATGCCGGGAACAGATCGCAGGCGGGATCTCCCACCCCCATGCACCCGAAGTCGATGACCGAGGTCAGCCTGCCCCCGTCCACCAGCAGGTTGCCCGGCGTCAGATCGGAGTGCAGCCACACCGGCGGCCCGTCCCACTCCGGGGCCCGCAGCGCGTCCTCCCATACCGCGGTCACGGCATCGCAGTCGACGCCCTCCTCCGGGATCCCTCGCAGTTGCCCGATCGCTGCCCGGGTCGGCGCGTCGAGCAAGGCGAGCGGTCCCCCGCGGTAGGCCTCCGGCGCCCCCGGCAGGGTGATGCCCCGCATCGCCGCCACGAAGGCGGCCAGGTCACGGGCCAGCGCCACGGGCTCGTGCAGCGCCCCGGCCTCGGGGTTCTCCCCCGCCAGCCACCGGTACACCGACCACGACCACGGATACCCCTGCGCGGGCTCCCCGGCCCCGAGGACTTCGGGGACGGCCGTGGGCAGCCGCCGTGCGAGGCGCGGCAGCCATTCCCGCTCCATCGCCACGTCCTCGGCCCCGCCCGCCAGCATCGGCAGCCGTACGACCATGCCGTCGCCGAGCCGGTACATCTCGTTGACCGTGCCGCCCGACGGCAGCCGTTCCACGGTCAGCCCGGCCCACCGGGGGAACTGACCGGCGATCAGACGGCGTACGAGGTCCTCGTCGACGGGGTGCGCGCCTGGATGCATCATCTGTGCGGTGCTCATGGAGCGCCATCCGATCGCCGACCGTCCACGGGGTCAAACCCTTTTCCCGCACACCCGCGCGCGGCCCCGTTGCCCGACCGGGGTCGTGATCGTTTGCGTGGCTGACGGGACATCCGGGGCAGTCATCGACGGACAGGGCGAGTGGTCGAGGTGCGAGTTGCGCGAAGGACCGTTCTGCAGGCGGCTTCGGCGGGCGCCCTGACGGCGCTGCTCGGCCGCGCGTCCGCGGCGGCGGCCGTCCCGGGCGGCGCCGCCGGGGACCTGGTCAGGCTGCGCTTCACCCGGGCGACCAACGGAGCGGCCACCGCCACCGCCACCGGCGACCGGGTCGTCGCCGAGGTTCAGGGCGTTCTCTGGTCGCTGCCTCCGGACGGTTCGCCCGCGACGGCGCTGACCCCGCCCGACCTCGAACCCGGCCGCCCGGTGTTCTCCCCCGACGGCCGCCAGGTGGCGATGAGCGCCTACCGCGGCGGCGGCTTCCACATCTGGGTGATGAACGCGGACGGCTCCGGCCTGCGCCCGCTCACCGACGGGCCGTTCGACCACCGCGCGCCCGCCTGGTCGCCCGACGGCCGCACCCTCGCTTTCTGTTCCGAGCGCGGCGGTGATCCGGTGGCCGGGAGTCCGTACCGGATCTGGACCGTCGCCGTGACCGGCGGCCGCCCGCGCCGGCTGACGGGTCTGCCCGGGCAGGACGGCCCCGGCCAGGACGGGGAGTGGGAGGACTTCGACCCGGTCTGGTCGCCGGACGGCTCGCGCGTCCTGTTCGTACGCGGCACGCCGACCGGCGAAACCCTGACCGCCCGGACGGTCGCCTCCGTGGCCACGGACCCCGGTGCCGGCGGCCCGGTGCGGGCCGAGCACACCGTCACCGACGGCAGGCTGCTGGCCCCCGCGCTCTCCCCGTCCGGACGCACCGCCTGGCTGTGCGCGACCCCGGGCCCCCGCAAGGCCGAGAACCTCTCCCTCTTCGCCGACGGCCGTCCGGTCCCCCTCGACGGTGATCTCGCGCCCGCTCCCCCGCGCTGGATCGGCGACGACCGGCTGCTGATCACCCTCGACGGCCGGTTCCGGGTGATCCGCCCCCACCGGGACGACGGCGGCGCCGGCCGCGAGATCCCCCTCGACGCCACCCTCGAAGTGGCCCGACCCCGCTACCGGGTCAAGGAGTACGTACTGGAGGCCGAACGGAGCCTTCCGGTCCGGGGTATCCACCTGCCGGCCCTCTCCCCCGACGGCCGCCGCGTCGCGTTCGCCGCGCTGAACGCGCTGTGGATCGCACCCGTCACCGGCGGCGCGCCCCGCAAGATCGTCCAGGCTCCCGTGACGGCGTACGTCCAGGGTCCGGTGTGGAGCCCGGACGGCCGCGCGCTGGTCTACACCGACGACCGCGACGGCCTGAACACCGTGCGCCGCCGGGAGCTCGACAGCGGCCGGGAGAGCGTCCTCGCCCCGGGCGGCCGCGTCTACGGGGTGCTGTCGCCGGACGGCACGAGGCTCGCCGCCCTCGATCTCGCCGGGCGGCTCCTCGTGCGTGACCTCGCGACCGGGACCGAGACCCCGCTGGTCGCGGCCCTCGGCGGCGGCGGTCTGCCGGGCCCGCCCAGCTGGTCGCCCGACGGCCGCCATCTCGCCCTCTGCGACCGCAACCGGCTCAGCCGGCGCTTCCGCGAGGGCTACAACCTCATCCGGATCGTCGACACCGCCACCGGCGCCGCCCGCCTGCACGCCCTCGCCCCGCACGCCTCGCTCGCGGACCGCTACGCCTCCGGCCCGGTCTGGTCCCCCGACGGCCGCTTCCTGGCCTGCGTCGGCGAGTCGGCCCTCTGGCTGCTACCCGTCGGCCCCGACGGCGCCCCGACCGGCCCGGCCCGCCGCCTGACCGACGAGCCCGCCGACCACCCTTCGTGGTCCGCCGATTCCCGCACCCTGCTCTACCAGTCCTGTGCCCGGTTGCGCCTGCTCTCCCTCGACGGAGCCGGAGCACCGGCCGCAGCGCCCCGGACCGTATCCGTCTCCCTGAACTACCGGCGCCCCGCACCCGTCGACACCGTCGTGCACGCGGGACTGCTGTGGGACGCCACCGGCTCCGCTCCCCGCGCCGACGTCGACGTCCTGATCGGCGGCGGGCGGATCACCGCCGTCGAGCCGCACCGGCCGGGCCGCCGCGCCGCCCGCACCGTGGACTGCTCCGACGGCACGGTCCTGCCCGGCCTGTGGGACGCGCACGTCCATCCGTACCCCTACACGTATGGGGCGCGCCAGGGTGCGCTGCACCTCGCGTACGGGGTCACGACCGTGGTCTCGCTCGGCGGTTCCGCCTATGAACAGGCCCGGCTGCGCGAGGACATCCGGGCCGGGCTGCTCGCCGCTCCCCGCCTGCTGGCGGGCGGGGAGCTCCTCGACGGCTCGCGGGTCGCCTACAGCATGGGGCGCGCCCATCGCACGCGCGCCGGGTTCGCCCGCTCGCTGGCCCGGGCCGCGGCGCTGGACTGGGACTTCGTCAAGACGTACGTACGAGCCCCCTACGAGCAGATGGCCGAGGCGGCCCGCTTCGCGCACGAGCGGCTCGGTGTCCTGGCCGGCTCCCACCTGTGCGCCCCCGGCATCCGGTCCGGCCAGGACCTGACCACGCACCTGGTGGCGACCGAGCGTGCCGAGTGCGGGCACGGTGCGACCCCGCGGGGGCACACGTACCAGGACACCCTGGAGGTCTACACGCACGGCGGTTTCGATCTGATCGCCACCCCTTTCACGGCCCTCCCGCTGATCGGCGCCGATCCGGCGCTCGCCGACGATCCGCGGGTGACGTCGCTGATGCCGCCGTGGGACGTGGCGGCCGTCCGGGCCGCGGCCGCCGCGCCGCCGAGCGCGGAGCAGAGCGCGGCGCTGGAGCGGGAGGTCGGCGTCTACCGCCGTGTCGTCGAAGGCGGCGGGCGCCTCGCGCTGGGCACGGACGCGCCGCTCACCCCGGTCGGTCTCCATCTCCACCTCGCGCTGCGGGCCCTGCACCGGTACGGACTGACGCCCGCGGAGGCCCTGACCACGGTGACCCTGACCCCGGCCCGGATGTTCGGCGTCGCGGACCGGCTCGGCACGGTCGAGCCCGGCCGGATCGCCGACCTCACCCTGGTCGACGGCGATCCGTTCGCCGACTTCGACGACCTGGTCCGGGTACGGGCGACCGTCCGCGGCGGAAACCTGCGTGAACGCCCCGCCCTGGAACGTGCCTTCACCCGTCCGTCCGCCGAGCCACCGGTCCCGTCCCCGGACCCGGCCGGCTGGCGCGCGGTACTGGACCAGATGCTGCGCGACGGCTGCTGCACCCCGCACGGCTAGGGCGTGTCTTTCGGATCTTGCCGGTCAAGCCCGTGTCGTCTGGCGCCAGGAGTCTCGGATACGCCCGTTGCCCTTCGAGCACGAGCCCGATGACAAGCCGCCGACCGCGCTGTTCCGGCGATCCGCCGCCGAGGTCACCGGCGTCCGTGCCGCGCCGACCGGGCCGTCCCCGAGTCGTTCCACCGGAGCGAGCTGTCCGTCGCCCCCGGATGGAAGGTCGGCGGCCGGCCCCAGTGGGGCTTGACCGACCCCGTCGCCCGCATGTGTGCCGCCTGCGGCGCCGGGATGGACCCCCTGCTGGCCATCGCCTCGAATGTGCCCGGAGTCCCCGGAGCATCCGCACACCGACCTGATCCAGTGAGCCACGGCCCTGTCGGTGGCGGCGCCTACAGTCGCCGCATGACGGTGAACGACCTGACGGCGGCGGCAGGGCCCGGCCGCGCCGCCCTCGACCATCTCCTGCGGCTGATCGCGGAATCCACGTGGGGCGGCGACCTGGTCCTGCGCGGCAGCATGGTCATGCCCGCGTGGGTCGGTGGCCGGGCCCGGCCGCCGGGTGACCTCGACTTCGTCGTGCCGCCGCCGTCGCCGGTGCCCGTCGACCGGCGGCACCCCCACCCGTACGTCCCGGCGTACGACACCGTGCAGCAGTGGCCGGAGGCCGCCGACGGTGCCGCCCGCTACGAGATCTGGGCGGACGGGGAGGCGGAGTTCGAGACGCGGGGGCTGCGCGCGAACGTCCCTCCGGAGGGCCTGGTCTGGCAACCGGAGCCGGAGCCGGCGGATTTCCCGCCGTACGAGGATCTGCTGGAACGGGTCCGCGCCTGCCCGCGGGCCGCCGCGGGCGTCCTGCTGGACGCGGACGGGGCGCGCCGGGACGGTACGTGGGCCTACGCGTACACGGACGGCGAGGACGGGCCCGGCGGAATCAGGATCCTGATCCCGTGGCGAGCGGACTCAGGCCCGGAGGGGGTGGCGCAGCTGGACTTCTCCCGCGACGAGCGGCTGCCCGAGCCCCCCGTCTGGACGGCGGTGCCGCGAGGCGACGGCGGGGTCACGGTGGTCCGCACGGCGAGCCGCCGGCTGTCGCTGGCCTGGAAGCTGCGGTGGCTGGTGGCGGACGCCGCGGCCGAGGACGGCCCGCAGTGCAAGGATCTGTACGACGCCGTGCTGCTGGCGGAGGCCTGCCGGGAGCGGCCCCTCCCGGAGCCGCCGCGCCTGGCCGGCGTACGGGTGGACGAACGGGCCTGGCAGCGCTTCTGCGCGGCCCACCCGGGTGTGCGGGGCTCGGCCGCCGACCGGCTCGCCCGACTCCGCACCGCGCTGGCCCCGGCCTCGGCGGCCCGCTAGGGGGTGTCAGGCAACGGCGCGAAGTCCCGTGCCCGGGGCGCCGGTTGCTCCTCGTCGCCGCCCGGACCTTTCGGGACGGGACGGTCCTCGTAGAGCAGCCGGCGCGCCTGCGGGGACGGGAGCGAGCCTGCCCTGTGCACTGCGGACTCGACGGGCCGGGCGTCCGGCGGACCGAGAACTCCTACGCGCACCATGATGGGCTTCATCCGCCTGGGGCCGGTGGGCCGGGGCGGCAGCGGCCGGGCGTGATCAGGGCCGGTCGTACCAGGCGAAGGCCGCGATCCGCCAGCCGTCCGCGGTGCGGACGAACTGGATGGTCTTGGTCCCGGCCCCCTCGAACGGCTTGCCGTCCAGGTGCCCGGACTTGCGGTACTCGCCGAACCGCGAGGCGATGTCGCCCGCGATCTCGGTCCGTTCGGAGGTTTCCCACTCGGAGAACTCGGCCAGGCGCCCGCCGGCGGCCAGCAACAGGCGGCGCGGCTCGATGAACTCCTCCACGCTCCAGACCGTGAACTGCGGGCCGGTCATGGTGATCACTCCGCCCGGCAGGACCAGCCGCCGGATCCGGTCCAGATCGGCTGCCTTGCCGCCTCGGTTGTCGAAGGCGCCGAAGAACTCGGCGGTCACCACGTCTATTTCGGCCTTGGACGACATGGCGCGACATTAACACCGAGGACCTGTCCAGGGCCTGCCGGTGAAGGTGATCGTGCAGCGCATCAGCCATTACCTCGGCTCAAGCCGCGAGCGCTGTCGTGATCACCAGGGGCGGTCCCGCCCGCTCCGCCGGCCACGCGCGGCCGGCCGCGAAGTCCACGTCGGCCACGGTCAGTGCCTCGTCGACAGTGGGCCGGTGCTGGACGACGTCCCGGAATCCCGCACGCTCCAGCAGGGCCGGGAGGACTCCGACGGGCCACGCGTGGTTGCGTACCTCCTGCCAGGACCCGTCCGTGCGCCGGAGCCGTACGGTCAGCTCGTCACCCGGCCCGTACACCTCGCCCGGTTCGCCGATCCGCAGCGAGGCGTACTCGGTGCCGCCGCACGCGGGATCGGTGGCCAGCAACACGAACGGGGCGCCCGTCCGCAGGAGCCGGCGGATCTCGGTGAACACGCCGAGCACCGCCTCCTCGGTCGGCAGCGACGCCAGTACGTGGTTGCACATCACCGCGTCCGCGCAGCCGTCCGGCAGGCCGGTCACGCGTCCGTCCTCGACCAGGTGGTACTCGGCCACCGCGGTCGCCGAACCGCGGGCCAGCGCCAGCATCTCCGCGGACGTGTCCACCCCCAGCACCCGCGCCCCCAGCCGCCGGGCCGCCTCGTCGGCCACCTTGCCCGGCCCGCACCCGTAGTCCACCAGGACCTCGCCGGCGCCGATGCGGCGAGCCAGGGCCCGGAAGACGAACGGGTACCCGAGCAGCCAGTCCGTGGCCGCCTCCACCGCCGCGAATGCGCGCGCCCCTTCACGTCCGGACCACGCGGTGCCGTCTTCGGCACCACCGGGCCCGGGTCCCTCCGGCCTGTCGCTCACCCTCCCACTATCGACCCACCGGGGCCGTACGGCCGTGGTACGACACGGGGCTCCTCCACGGCCTCATGGCAGCGCGGGGGAAACGATCCCGCCCTGGCTGTCGGGGGCGTGCTCGCCCCGTCGGCCGGCAAGATCCGCAAGAGACGGCCTAGAGGTCGATCCAGTAGCGCCGCTTGGGGCCGATCAGGGTTCCGCGGACGTCCTCCAGCACCCCGCCGTTGCCCTCGATCGTGCGGATGGACGCCTCGTTGTCCGGGTCGCAGGTCAGCAGGACCCGGTCCATGCCCAGGACGCGCGCCTCGTGCAGGACGGCCCCCAGGGCCCAGGTGGCCAGGCCTCGGCGACGTGCCGAGGGCCTGACGCTGTAGCCGATGTGGCCGCCCGCGTCGAGGAGGAAGCCGTTCAGGTAGTGCCGCAGGTCGATCGCACCCAGGTACGTGTCGCCCTCGGCGATCCACCAGTACGTCGCGTGGACCCGGCCGTGGTCGGCCGGCAGGGTGCGGTCCGAGTACCGGCGCAGCCGCTCCACCCAGGCCGCGAAGCCCTCCGGGGTGTCCACTTCGTCGTCGGAGCCGAGCCCGCCGCCGTCGATGTGGGCGTCCGGTCCCCCTTCGCGCTGCGCGGCGAGCCAGGAAGTGTGCAGGTGGGGGGTCGGGGTTATGAGCTCAGGCATACCTCGGACGATAACAGTCGGCCGGTCCGGGCTCATCCGGCAAGCGACCCCCTAGGCGGAGCCCGTCGGCAGGGATCGTGCGCGGGCGATGACCAGGGCGACGTCGTCGTGGTCGTCCGTGCGGCGCAGGGAGTCCAGGAGGCGGTCGCAGGTCTCCTCCAGTGGACGTCCGGTGTCGGCGAGCAGGGTCAGCAGGAGGTCCAGGCGTTCGTCGATGGGCTGGTCGCGGGTTTCGACCAGGCCGTCGGTGTAGAGGACGAGTTGGTCGCCGGGGTCCATGGCGATGGTGGTGGACTCGAAGGGGATGCCGCCCACGCCGAGCGGGGCGCCGGTGGGCAGGTCGAGGAGTCGGGGCCGGCGGCCGGAGCGGATGAGGACGGGCGGCAGGTGTCCGGCGAGGGCGACCCGGCACTGGGCGGCGTGCGGGTCGTAGACGACGTAGACGCACGTGGCGATGGTCTCCTCCAGTGCGGCGGTGGTGTGGTCCAGCTGGTGGAGCACCTGGGGCGGGTCGAGGGCGAGTTCGGCGAGGGTGCGGGTCGCCGTACGCAGCTGTCCCATGCTGGCGGCGGCGTTGATGCCGCTGCCCATGACGTCTCCGACCACGAGGACCGTGGTGTCGTCCGGTCCGGCGATGGCGTCGAACCAGTCGCCCCCGATCTCGCTGCTGGCCGCGGCGGGCCGGTAGCGGTAGGCGACTTCCAGGCCGGGTGTGGGCGGCGGGTGGTGCGGCAGGAGGTGGTGCTGGAGGGCGAGGGCGGTGTGGTGCGCGTTGCGGTACCAGCGGGCGTTGTCGATGCACACGGCGGCGCGGGCGGCGAGTTCGCCGGCCAGCACGATGTCGTCGTCGTTGAACGGCAGCGGGTTGCGGGTGCGTTTGAGGTCGAGGGCGCCGAGGACCTCGCCGCGGGCGATGAGCGGAACGGCCAGGTAGGAGCGGAGCCCGGCGCGGCTCAGGAGGTCGGCGGCGGTGCTGTCGCGGGCGATGCGCGAGATGTCCTGGGCCTGTACGTGGGCGACGAGGACCGGGTGGCCGGTCGTCACGGACTGGGTGACGAGCCGGTCCGCGGCGTAACGGGCGATGTCGCCGGGCGGGTCGGCGGCGCGGACGGCGTCGCTGGGGTAGGCGGCGGCGAGGGCGAGGGCCCGGAACACGGCGGGCTCGTGGGCGGAGGACCGCAGGGTCGGCCGGCCTTCGAGGACGGAGTCGAGGATGTCGACGGCGGCGATGTCCGCGAGCTCGGGCACGACGACGTCGGCGAGCTCGCGGGCGGTCTGGTCGAGGTCGAGGGTGGTGCCGATGCGGACGGTGGCGTCCGCGATGAGCGCGAGCCGGCGGCGGCTGCGGGCGATCTCGATGGCCGCCCGGTGACTCTGAGTGACGTCCACCACGGAGGTGGCGAGGCCCAGTACCCGGCCGGTGGCGTCCTCCAGCCGGTAGTACGACACCGACCAGGCGTGTTCGGTGCGGTCCCCGCCGTGGGTGCGGCCGGCCGTGAACTGTTCGAGCAGCGGCGTTCCGGTGGCCAGGACCTGGCGCATCGCCGACTCGGCGGCCTCCGCGTCGTCGAGGAAGGCCAGGGCCTCGCGGACGCCCCGGCCGATGTGATCTTCGGCGGGCAGCCCGTTGATCCGCTCCAGCGTCGGGTTGACGAGCACGTACCGCAGCTCGGTGTCCAGGACCGCGAGGCCGATCGGGGACTGGGCCACCAGGCGCGCGGACAGGGCGAGGTCCCGCTCCAGCTGGCGCAGCCGGGTGCGGTCGGTCGCGATGCCCAGGGCGAACATCTCGCCGTGCTCGTCGAGCAGCCGCATGTTGCGGAACTCCACCAGGCGCGTGGTGCCGTCCCGGCGCCGCACCGGGAAGGCCCCCGCCCAGTCCCCCGCGCCGCCCATGACGCGCGCGAACAGCTCCGTGACCAGGCCTACGTGCTCCTTGGCGGCCAGCAGCCGGGCGGCGGGGCGGCCGAGTGCCTCCGCCGCCGTCCAGCCGAACAGCTGCTCGGCCTGCGGGCTCCACAGCGCGACCCGTCCTTCGGAGTCGAGGACGACCGCCGCGACGTTCAGGACGTCGAGCAAACCGCTCGGCGGGGAGACCCCGGCCATGCCGGGTCTGATCCCACCGGTCCCCGACGCGTCGATCCCACCCATCGGCGACGCTCCTTCCGGCATCGTCGGCCCGGCGCCGCCCGCCGCCACCCGCCCTGGGGCGGTCCGAAGCGCACGGCTTCCTCTCATCGTGCCCCCGAACCTGTCCGGCAGCGTCCGGAGCGTCCCCGTCAGGACCGCCGCGCATGCGGCAGGCGCTTTCCAGGCACGGAACGGCGGACGTCGCAACCCTGACGTTCGCCGGGGGCCGGGCCGGCCGTTCGGCCGGGGCGCGCGGGCCCCGGCGTTCCTACGGTCGGACCCCATGGAATCGAACACCCGATACGGATGGGCCCGACGGCTGCCGCTGGCCGGCGCGACGGCCGGGGCGGGCGCCGCGGCCGTCGCCTGGGCGGCGCCCGGCGGCGCGCTGGGCACGAACGAGCCGGTACACGTCACGGAGGGCGTCTCCGCGACGGCCTACCGGTCACTCGCCCGGAGCGTGGCGGGCGACTGGCCGGCCTGGGCCGGGACGGCGCTGGAGGCGGCGAGCGAGGGCACGCTGCTGCTCCTGGCCCTGCTGCTGCTCTCGGTGGGCGTGTGCGCCCTGCGGTGCCGTGACGTGCCGGGCCTGGCCGGGGTGGCATTGGCGGCCGCCGGGACCGTGGCCGCCTACGCGCTCAGCGAGGGGCTGAAACTCCTGGTCGACGAGGAACGGCCGTGCCGGGCCGTGGCGGGGGCCCTGGCGGTCGCGCCGTGTCCCGCGCCGGGCGACTGGTCGTTCCCGAGCAATCACGCCGCCCTCGCTGCCGCGTCGGCGGTCGGCGTGACGCTCGTACGTCCCCGGCTCGCGGCCCTGGCCCTGCCGGTGGCCGCGGCCGCCGCCCTGCTGCGGGTCCTGGTCGGCGTGCACTATCCGCACGACGTCATGGCGGGCGCGGCGCTCGGGGCGAGCGCCGTGCTGACCGTACGGATCCTCCTCCTGCCCGCCGCCGGACGTGCGGCGTCAGCGCTCCTCGGGCGCCGCCCCGCCGCCGGGCGGCGCCGGGACCGCTCCGGCCTCATGGGCGACCACCGCCGCCGCGGCCCGGTTGTCGACGCCGAGGCGAGCGAGGATCGAGCTGACGTGGGCCTTCACCGTCCCTTCGGACAGGTGCAGGCGGCGCGCGATCTGCCCGTTGGACAGTCCGCCGCCGAGGAAGCCGAGTACGTCCCGTTCGCGGGCGGTCAGGGCGTCGACGCGGGCGCGGGCCGCGGAGCGGCGGCCCGCCCGGGCACCGGCGCCGTCGGCCGCGAGATGGGCGACGACCCGAGCCGCGACCTTCGGTGACAGGTAGGCGGCGCCGTCGGCGACCGCCCGCACCCCGGCCTGCAGCTCCTCCGGATCACCGGACTTGATCAGGAAGCCGGTGGCGCCCTCGCCGAGGGCGCGCAGGATGTAGTCGTCCTCGCCGAAGGTCGTCAGCATCACGACCCCCGTCGCCGGTACGGTCCTTCGTATCTCGGCGGCGGCCGCGATGCCGTCCGTACCCGGCATCCGGATGTCCAGTACGGCCACGTCCGGGCGGTGGTGCTGCACGAGCCGCACCGCCTCGTGGCCGTCGGCGGCCTCGGCGACGACGGTGATGCCGGGATCGGTGGCGAGGACGGCGCGGACGCCCGCGCGGATCATCGGCTCGTCGTCGGCGATCAGGATCCGGATCATCGGACTTCCCTCCCGGTGAAGGTGTCGGTGGAGACGAGCCGGCCGGCCCGGAAGCAGAGCCGGTGGATGTCCCCCGAGCGGTCGTCGAAGGGGTCGGCGGTCTGTACGTAGAACTCGCAGGCCGCACCGTCCGGTGCAGGGGTGGGGGCGACCGGCCGGCGGGTCGTCTGCCGTCGCGGCAGGTACGGCGCGACCTCGGCGCGAGGCTGCCCGACGCTCAGCCGGGCGTGGTCCTGTGGGGCGAGGACCGACTGCCGGGCCGTCACGGTGTCCCAGGCCCGCACCCCGAGGACGAGCACGGCCGCGGTACACAGCGGCACCAGCACGGCCGCGACGGCGGTACGGCGCAGCCGGCGGCGGGCGCTGCGGTGTTCCGGGGGCAGGACGCCGCCCTGGCGGGCCGGATCGGCGGGGGGCGGCGGGGCCGCGCCGGGCCGGTGCGGGAGCACGGCGCGGACGGCGAAGCCGTCGCCCTCGGGGCCCGCGGTGAAGGAGCCGCCGGCCAGCCGGACCCGTTCGTCCAGGCCGATGAGGCCGAGTCGGTGGGGCTCGCGGGGGACGCCCGGGACCTGGGAGGCGGTCTCCCGGCCGCGGACCGGCCCGTTCGTCACGGCGATCTCGGTCCGGCCGCCCGGATCCGCCGTGTCAGCCGTGTCAGCCATGTGCCGGACGACGACGGTGGCCCGGGAGGCGGGCGCGTGCTTGGCGACGTTCGTCAGCGCCTCCTGGACGACGCGGTACGCGGCCCGGTCGACGGCCCGCGGCAGCGCGGTGGCCGTCGGTTCCCCCTCCAGCCGCAGCCGGACGTCGAGTCCCGCCTCGGCGGCCCGGTCCACCAGGCCCCCGATCCCGGCGAGCCCGTTCACCGGACCGCTGTCCGGCCCGGGCTCCGGGTCTGAGGGTTCGCGCAGCAGGCCGATCACCTCGCCGAGCCGGTCCACGGCGGCTCCCGCCCTGGACCGGATGTCCCGCGCGGCGGTGCGGTGGGCCTCGGGAAGGCCGGGGGCCAGCTGCAGCGCTCCTGCCGACAGGGCGACGAGGCTGAGTTCGTGGCCGAGGAGGTCGTGCATGTCCTGCGCGATCCTGGTCCGTTCGCGCAGTCGGGCCTGTTCGGCGAGCAGGCGCTGTTCCCGCTCCAGCCGCGCGGCCCGCTCCCACCCGGCGCGCACCAGTTCGCGGTACTGGCGCAGGAACCGGCCCGCGAACCAGGGAAGCACCGCCGCGGCGAGCAGCGTCAGTGCGAACCGGGTCGTCCATGCGAGCCATTCGGGTACCAGGATCACCACAGGCACGGCTGCCACGAGTACCACGGCCAGGGCCACCGCCGCGCTCCGCCCCGGCCCCGGTCCGCTGCCGGCGACATACGCGCTGACCGCCGCCGGTATCCCCCACCACGGATAGGCCACGCTCGCTCCGACGGCGGCGAGCGCTGCGATGAACAGCCCTGTGGACACGACCGGTTGCGGGACCCGGGGCTCGATGATCATTGATCTCACGCACCTGACCCTACGGAACTCCCCCGGGCCGGCGGCACTGCCGAAAGTCCACCTTCGGCCTCGGTCGGATCCCCGGACCCGTCAGACCGTGCCCATGAATCCCGGGTCGATCCCGTCGAACTGCTGCCCGGTTTCCCGGGCGAAGCCCAGCAGCTGCCCCATGGGGACGGCGCGACGGCTGGTCGCCGCCAAGCCGCCGCGGCCCTCGGCGGACCACAGGGGAGGGTACAGCGACAGTCCCCGGCCGCCGTTCAGTTCCGCGACCTCCGCACGCCACCCGGGCCAGCGCAGGTCGGCGTAGAACCGGTCGAGGGCTCCGGACAGCAGCCAGGACAGCCAGGCCGCATACCCGGCCCCGAGAGCCTCCCAGCGCAGCGCGTCGGGGGCGAAGTAGACGATCTCGCCCGGCCCTCCGGGGCGGCCGCTGTCGGCGGGTCGCGCGCCGTTCAGGGCGAAGACCCCGCCCAGCGCGTCGTACGCCACGACCAGCCCGGCATCCGGGCACCAGCCGGGGTCGAACACGGAGGGGAAGGCGTTGGCCTGTGCGAGTCCGGGCAGTCCCCGGGAGCCGTCGGCGGCGGGGCTGCCGAGGACGCGCAGCCAGCCGTCGTCCAGGAGCAGGCCGCCGCAGTGCAGCACCACCGCGCCCAGGTACGACCGCGCGGTGACCTGCAGCTGGAGGAGCGACGCCCGGGCGAGGGCGGGATCGGCCGGCAGGACCTCCACCGGAACGGCTCCCGCGCCGAGTTCCCCGCTCAGTTCAAGCCAGGCGGGACCGTCGACGTCGATCAGTTCGTTCAGCGGGCGCATCCGGGCATCATCGCACCGGTCTCGGGCGTACCGGCGGGCAGGGCCGCAGGCCGGCCCGCCGGGCCGTACCGGCGCCGGGGTCCCGACCGCGTACGCTCGGCGGATGGCGAAATACTTCGACGTACACCCCGAGAATCCCCAGCGGCGCACCATCGACAGTGTGGTCGACATGATCCGCGGCGGGAAGCTCATCGCATACCCGACCGACTCCTGTTTCGCGCTGGGCTGCCAGCTGGGCAACCGCGACGGCATCAGCCGGATCCGGTCGATCCGGAATCTGGACGACCGTCACCACTTCACCCTCGTGTGCCAGAACTTCGCGCAGCTGGGCCGGTTCGTACAGATCGACAACGACGTGTTCCGTGCCATCAAGGCGGCGACCCCGGGCAGTTACACGTTCATCCTCCCCGCGACCTCGGAGGTGCCGCGCCAGCTGCTGCACCCGAAGAAGAAGACGGTCGGAGTCCGGATTCCCGACCACGTCGTCACGCAGGCCCTGCTCGCCGAGCTCGGCGAGCCGCTGCTCTCCAGCACCCTGCTGCTGCCCGACGAGCCCGAGCCGTTGACTCAGGGCTGGGAGATCAAGGAGCGCCTCGACCACGAGGTGGACGCCGTGCTGGACTCGGGTGACTGCGGTACCGAACCGACCACCGTCATCGACTTCTCCGGTGGCGAGGTCGAGATCGTGCGCCGGGGCGCGGGCGACACCGCTCGCTTCGAGTAGCCGCCGCCGGAGCCCGGAGGCCCCCCCGTTCACCGCCCGGACCCGGGGCGCACCTTCGAGTAGATGCCCAGGTACCGGTACGCGCCGGATTCGACCTGGTAGAGGTGGGCGGTACCGGCTCTGGTCAGCACGTGCGTGTTGGAGTCGAAGGACAGCGGTTTGGCCAGGCCCTCGTAGGCTGTCCGGAAGGTCCGGCGGGTCACTCCCGCCCGGTCCCGCCCCTCCTCCGCCAGGCCGGTCAGGGTCGCCGCGAGCAGCCCCACGGCGTCGTAGGCCTCGGTGGCCCAGCGGGCGGGTGCGGTCCCGTAGGCGGCGCGGTGGGCAGCGACGAACTCGGCGGCGGCGGGGACGGCCAGCGGGTCGGTGAAGAGGGAGGCGAACACCCAGCCGTCGGCGGCCGGACCTGCGGCCGTGAGGAAAGCCGGTTCCATGGCGTGCTGGAGGCCCATCCGCCGGCCCTGGAATCCTCCCTCGGTCAGGGCTCGGGCCAGCTGGGCCGCGCGCTGCGGTGAGGTGCCGGCGTAGACGACGGCCTCGGCCCCGGCCTCGGTCAGCGCGCGTACGGCGCCGGCGAAGTCGGAGCTGCCCGCAGGGATCCGGTGGACGCTGAGCGTGCCCTGTGACGGCGGTGACTGCTGCAGGTGCTGGACGACCGGGTAGACGGGCTCGCTGCCCTCGACGTCCTCCACCAGGCCCGTGCGGTGGACCGGCCGGATCCGGCTGAAGTAGTCGATCACCGGGAGGGCGAGCTGGTCGCCGGCCGGGCGAGTGGCGACCACCGTGCGCCATTCCGGCCGGGTGAGGGCGCTCTCGGGGCTGTCGGCGGATACCAGCAGCAGGGCGAGATCGGCCGCGCCGCAGGCGACGGCCAGTTCGGGCACGGGGGCGTCCCAGGTGGGGCCGGTGAGTGCGACCACCGCGGGGTCGGCGGCCAGTTCCTTGACCACCTGCGCGGCGCGCGTGGCGTCCCCGCCGTCGTCGGCGACGCGCAGGGCCAGCCGGAACGCGGCGTCCGACCGGCTGTTGTGCCGTTCCACGGCGAGTTTCATGCCGCGCTCGTGGGCCTGGCCGATCTCCTTGCCGGGCCCGGTCAGATCGGCCTGGAGGGCGAGGGTGTGGGTGGCGAGTTCACGTGCGGGCGGGGGTGTCCTGCCGCGGGCCCTGCCGCGGGTGGTGAACCAGGCGACCGGCGCGCCGATGACGGCCAGGCCCGCGCCGGCCCCGAGCAGCCGTCTGCGCGTGAGGCCCCGGACGGCCGCCTCCGGCACGTCGATCCGGGTCGGTTCCGGGACGGGCAGGTCCAGGGCCCTGGTGGAGCGTTCGGCGATGAGGCGGGGCAGCGGGGGCGGCAGCCAGTCCTCGCCGTCCGGGCCGGGGAGGCCGTCCCCGAGTACGGCGCCCAGCTCGTCCGGAGTCGGCCGGGCCGCCGGGTCCTTCGCGAGACAGGCCAGCACGGTGTCGAGCAGCTCCGGGGGCAGTCCGGAGAGTTCGGGCTCGTCGTGCACCGTACGGTAGACCACCGCGGCCGCGTGGCCGCCGCCGAAGGGACCGTGCCCGGTCGCCGCGTACGCCAGGACGCAGCCGAGGGAGAACACATCGCTCGGGGCGCCCGCCACGGCGCCGTCCGTGCGGGCCTGTTCCGGTGCCAGGTATCCCGGGGTGCCGAGGACGGCGTCCACGGCGGTCAGCGTGACCGCGCCCTCGGCCCGCGCGATCCCGAAGTCGATCAGCCGGGGCCCGTCCGGGGCGAGCAGGATGTTGCCCGGTTTGACGTCACGGTGGACCAGCCCGGCGGCGTGCACCTGGGCCAGCGCCTCGGCGAGCCGCGCGCCCAGGGTGCGTACCGCCCGGGCGGGCAGCGGACCGTACCCTCCCACGGCCTCGGCCAGGGAGGGTCCGGGGACGAAGGGGGTGGCCAGCCAGGGCTCGCGCGCCTGCGGGTCGGCGGCCACCACCGGGACCACCCAGCGCCCGGTCAGCTGCCCGGCGGCCTCCACCTCGCGCCGGAACCGGGCTCGGAAGTCCGGGTTCGCGGCGTGGTCGGCGCGGATGACCTTGACCGCGACCAGGGTGCCGGCGGCGGAGCGGGCGAGGTACACGGTGCCCATGCCGCCCGAACCGAGGCGTCCCAGCAGCCGGTTGCCGCCGATCGCGGCCGGATCGGCGGGGGTGAGGGGGCGCATCCGGGCTACCCCGCCGCGGGCTGGACGGCCGGGCCGACGTAGCGCATCCGGCCCCCCTCCACCTTGTGCATGAAGTAGATGTTGCCCTTGACCTGGCGCCGGTCGTCGAAGGTGTATTCCTTGGTCAGCCCGCGGAAGGTGCCCTGGGTGAGCGCGGTCAGCAGCCCGGCACGGGTCGGGCGCTGACCGCCCGCCGCGGTGGTGACCAGCCGGTCGATGATCAGGCGCGTGGCGTCGAACGCCTCCGCGGTCCAGATGTCGGGGGCGGATCCGTACGCCGCCCGGTGCGCGCGGGTCATCTCCGCGACTTCGGGGGCCTCCGGGCCGGTGTACGGGGTGAAGAACTGCCAGCCTTCGGCCGCCTGGCCGGCCGCGCCGAGGAACTCGGGGCCGGCGATGGTGTAGTCGGCCGCCCGGGGGCCCTGGAAACCGGCGGCGGCCAGCAGCCCGGCGACCTTGGCCCCGCCGGCCGGGGTGCCGGTGTAGAAGAAGCCGTCGATGCCGTGCGCGAGCAGGTCGGTGACCACCGGGGTCAGATCGCCGGCTCCGCGGGGGACGACGCGCCCGTAGTAGGTGGCCTCGGGTGCGAAGTAGCCGATGGTGCGGCCCATGAGCAGGGCCGCCTGCCAGGTGTCGGTGTCCCCGGCGCGGTCGCTGAGGATGCCCAGCCGCCGGACGCCCTGCTTCCCGGCGAGTTGCAGGTTGACCGCGGCGGCCTGGGCCGAGGAGATCGGGCAGCTCTGGAAGAAGCTGCGCCGGTCGGTGATGCTGAAGGTCGTCGCCAGGGCGGACACGGTCACCAGGGGGACGGAGCTCTCGCCGTAGAGTTCCAGGCAGGGGATCACGGAGTCGTTGCCGGTCGGGCCGACCACGGCGAACAGGTCGCGGTTGGCGATGAGTCCGGTGGCGGCGGCCGCCGAGCGGTCCGCCTTCCCGGCGTCGTCGGCGGTGGCGACGGTGAGCGTGAAGGGCTTGTCCTTGCGGGAGTTGAAGGCGTCGACGGCGAGGCGCACCCCGCGCTCCTGGGCCTGTCCGGCGGCCTTCTGCGGGCCGGAGAGGTCGGCGTGCACACCGATCACCCACTGCCGCGGGGCGTCCGCGGCCGGGTTCCCGGGCTTGTCCTGGTCGCGCAGCGCCAGCCAGGCGGCCAGGCCGCCGCCGGCCGCGAGGACGGCGCCGCCGGAGGCGAGGGCGAGGAACCGCCTGCGGGAGGGCGCCGGCGCGGCCGCGCCGGGTGCGGGGGCGGCGTCCGGGTCGGCGACGGTCTCGTCGATGCCGGGCAGGGCGAGCAGCGCGGCGGCGCGCGCGGCGATGGTGGCGACGACCGGGTCGGGCAGCCAGTCGGTGCCCTCCCCGGGGGTGTCCTCGGTCAGTGCCGCGTCCAGCTCGCGCGCGCCGGGGCGGATGTCGGGGTGTTTGGCGACGCAGGTGCGCAGCAGCGCGGTGAGTTCGGGGTCGGCGAGGACCTCGGGGCCGAATTCGGGCTCGTCGTGGACCGTGCGGTAGAGCACCGCGTCGGCGGTGCCGGTGCCGAAGGGCAGCCGTCCGGTGGCGGCGTACGCGAGGAGGCAGCCGAGCGAGAAGACGTCGCCGGCCGGTTCGGCGGGGCGGCCCTCGGCCTGCTCGGGCGGGAGGAAGCCGGGGGTGCCGAGTACGGCGTCGGCGGAGGTCAGGGCGGTGTGCTCGCCGCCGCGGGCGATCCCGAAGTCGATCAGGCGGGGCCGGTCCATGCCGAGGAGGACGTTCCCGGGCTTCACGTCGCGGTGTACGAGGCCCTGCTCGTGCATCACCGCGAGGGCCTGGGCCAGGGCCTTGCCGAGGATCCGTACGGCGCGCAGCGGGAGCGGGCCGTGGGCCGCGACGGCCTCGGCGAGGGAGGGTCCGGCGACGAAGGAGGTGGCGAGCCACGGTTCGGCGGCGTCCGGGTCGGCGCCGGTGACGCGGACGGCCCACGGGCTGTCCACCTCGGCGGCGATCTCGGCCTCGCGGCGGAAACGGGCCCGGAAGTCGGCCTCTTCGGCGTACTCCGCGCGGATCACCTTGACCGCGGCGAGCGCGCCGTCGTCGGTCCGGCCGAGGTAGACGACGCCCATGCCGCCGGCGCCGAGGCGTCCGAGGAGCCGGTGTCCGCCGATCCGGGACGGGTCAGAGGGATGGAGCGGCTCCATCAGCCCGCCGCCTTTCCGAGCTCCTGCTTGGCCTGGATCATCATCTGGCCGGTGCCCTTGGCCACGTAGGCGGTCAGGTCGTCGTTGGTGACGCCCTGCGCGCCCTTGGCCGCGATGGCCACGGTGACGGGTCCGAACTGGGCCTGGGACCAGGTGTAGTCGTAGGGCCCGCCGTCCTGGGCGCTGACGTACTTGCCGGTTTCGGTGAAGGCGTCCTCGGTCCAGGTGTTCATCTGTTCGCCGAGGTAGAAGGAGCCGCCCCACAGGGTCTTGAGGTCCTCGCCCTCACGCAGCTTCTGGTCCGGGCACCGCAGGACCTCTTCCATGGCGCGGGCGGTCTCCCAGCCCGATTCCTCGCGGTTGTGGTGGACGGTGACCGTGGCGTTGATCTGTACGCGGCCACGGCCGTCCTTGGCCGGGATGTGGAAGTGGCGGGTGCTCGTGGCGAGCACGTCGGCCGGCAGCCCCTCGGTCTGCCAGACGCAGCCCTCGTCGAGCACGGGCCAGCGGCCGGGATCGCTCTCGAACGGGGTGTTGCGCACGACCTCGGGCCCGAGGTCCTGCTCGGCGATGATGATCCGGCGGAGCAGGCCGCGGGCCTCGGCGACCGTCTTCGGCTGCTTGGACTCGTCGACCGGGGGCATCGGGATCGAGGCGGAACTGCTGGGCCGGGCGGCCGGGGTGCCGCTCGCGCCGGTGCTGCCCGGACCCGAACCTCCCGCTCCCGCACCGCCCGTGCCGGACGGCGTGGCCGACGTGCCCGGGGTGCCGCTCGCCGTGCCGCCCTTCGGCGTGCCGTCGGCCGTGCACCCGGCGATCAGGAACAGACCCGCCACCGCGCAGCCACACGCGCGCAGGACGGCCTTCCCTCTGCTCTGTCCTACCAGTCCCCCCACGGCACGGATCGTACCCCGCCGTGGACGCACTTAACTGGCTTACAGGAAACGCATGTTGAGGCCCATCGTCCTCTTACCGCAGACAGTCCAGGGCCCAGGCGCACTCGTGCCGGTCGGCCGCCACAAAGACAAACCGGTCCACCGGTATGTATTGCATCGCGGACGGGCATGCTGCAGGAGCGTCCATTCATGGGGAAGGAGCCGCTCGTGCTCACTCAGGTTCTCACTTGGCTCCGACGGCTCACGGGACGCTTCACCGGTACCCCCGACAGTGGGGCCGCACCGCTGAGCGCCCGGGCCCCGGTCTTCACCGCGGACTTCGGATCGACCTCCCAGTGGATCGCCGGACGGTCCTGGGCCTATCCGAACGGCGGCCCCACCAACACCGGCGACAACAAACTCGACTACCTCGTGGCCGACCCCTCCTACAGCCGCACCGGCACGTTCCGGGCCACCCGCCGCCCGGACGGCAAGTGGAACGCGGGCCTGCTGACCACCGAGGGCAGCGGCGAGGGGTTCATGGTGCGGACCGGCGACGTACTGGAGTCCCGGGTGCGGCTGCCCTCCGAGATCGGGGCCTGGCCGGCGATCTGGACCTGGCGGGACGGCGGCAACGAGATCGACGTCTTCGAGTACCACCCCGACAACCCCGACCTGCTCGAACTCTCCAACCACGTCAAGGGCGGCTCGCGTTACCACCGGGACTCCTCCATCGCCCCCGGCGGCTGGGTGGACCTCAAGGTCGAGTTCGGATCGCGCTCGGTCGTGTGGTGGGTCAACGGCACCCGGGTCTTCGCCGACCGCCGGGGCGTCGGACGCAACTGGCGGGCGTACCTCATCGTCAACCTGTCCGTGTGCGCCGGCCGCTACCACCCGGCGCCCGAGCCGGGCACCTCGCAGATGTCCTACGAGGTGGAGTACCTACGCGTCCACCGACCCTAGGGCCTGTCTTTCGGATCAGGCCGGATCAGCCCGCGGCGTCTGGTGCCGTGCATCGCAAGGCCGAGGAGGGAGTCCATGCGGAGCATCGACGACCGACGAGAACGCAGCGAGGTGCGGTGCCAGACGTCGCGGGCCCGGCATGATCCGAAAGACAGGCCCTAGTGCCGTGACCGGAAGGGTGCGCCGGGTTGCGGCGTCCGGCGCATGGGGTCTCCCCGGCCCCGCAGGGCCTGGGGGAAGCATCGCAAGGCGGAGGACCGCGGCTCGTACGGGACGTACTTGCGCGGTCCGACAACACGGCAAGGTGCCGTACCGGGCATCGCACCCCGGGTGAACCCTGCCGGTCACAGCACTGGCGAGCCGCAGGCCTGGTGACCCCACCGGCTGCCGTTCTTGGTGATCAGGTCACCGGCCGCGTAGGGCTTCCCGCAGGCACAACTGCCCGGGAACTTCGCCTTGATGGCCCGGGATCCGCCGCCGCCCCCGGTCGCGGTGCCCGCGGACGTACGCTTCCCCGGCGCGGCCGCCTTTCTGCGCGCGGGGGACGCCGCGGCCGGAGCCGGAACCGGCATCTCCGGGCTGCCGAGGGCCGTACCGGCGGCCTCCTGCCTGATCGCCGCGTCGCTGGCGGCCTGGTCGGCGATCGCGTTCAGACGGTCGCCGTCCTCACGGTGTGCCGGAACGTACTGGAAGGTGACGTCACGGTCGGCCAGCAGCCGGTCGATCGCCTCGACGAGTTCGCGGTTGGCGACCGGCTGGCCGGAGGCGGTCTTCCACCCGTTGCGCTTCCAGCCCGGCAGCCACTGGGTCACGGCCTTCATCGCGTACTGGGAGTCCATCCGCACCTCGACGGACGTCCCCGGGTCCACCGCCTCCAGCAGCCGCTGGAGGGCGGTCAGCTCCCCGATGTTGTTGGTGGCCCGCCCCAGCGGACCGGCCTCCCAGCGCTCGGGGCGGCCCTGGGAGTCGGCGATGACCCAACCCCAGCCGGCGGGCCCGGGATTGCCTTTGGCCGCTCCGTCACAGGCGGCGATGATGCGATCAGACATCCCCCGATCATGCCTCATCCCGCGGGGCTCCCCGATCGCTCAGCCCGCCAGCATGTCCTTGGCCGCCAGGCGGCAGGGCTTTGACCAGGGCCTTGAGCAGGGCCGGCTTCCCGGGTCAGGAGCCGGGTCCTTCGGCGGCGAGCAGTGCGCACTTCTCGAAGTTCATGCATCCGCAGGCCAGGCAGTCGGCGACGGCGTCCCGCAGGATCTGCGTCTGCTCGATGAACCGGTCCAGTTCGGGGAGCTTGCTCTCGGCGAGGGCACGCCACTGCCGGGTGGCGCCGCGCTCGGTGTCGCCGTCGAGCAGGCCGCGGATCTCGGCGAGGGTGAATCCGGCCCGCTGGGCCATCTTGATCAGCGCGAGCCGCCGCACGGTGCCGGCCGGGTAGATGCGCCGGCCCGCTGCCCGTTCGGCAGGCGGCAGCAGGCCGACGCTCTCGTAGTAGCGCAGCGCCGAGGGTTGCATCCCCACCTGCCGAGCGAGCTCACCGATCCCGAGCTGTCGCACCCGTCACTCCCCCTTGACTTCAAGTGCGCTTGAACCATGAGTCTGACCTGGTGACTCCCGTACAGACAACTCGTCTCCTCCCCCGCACCTATCGGCCCCTGTTCGCCCATGCCGACTTCCGACGGCTGCTGCCCGCGCTGGCAGCCTCCGATCTCGGTGACGGGATGAGCGTGGTCGCCGTGGCGTGGCTGGCCATCGAGATCGCTCCCCCGGGCCGATCCGGTCTGCTCCTGGGTGCCGCGCTCGCCGCGTACGCGCTTCCGGGGGCCGCCGGAGCGCTGCTCTTCGGGCGGTGGCTGCGCCGGCTTCCGGCCGGGCGGCTGCTGGCGGCCGACAGCCGGATCCGCGCGGTGCTCCTCGGCTGTGTGCCGCTGGCCTGGGCCGCGGGGGTGCTGCACCCGGTGCTGTACGTGGCCCTGCTCGCGGGCTCGTCCGTCCTCCATGCCTGGGGGAACGCGGGCAGGTACTCCCTGCTCGCGCAGATACTTCCGCCCGACCAGCGGCTGGCCGCCAACGCGCTGGTCAGTTCCAGCGTCTCGGCCTCCATCGTCGTCGGCCCGGCGCTCGCCGGGTTCCTGGCGGCGGTGATCAGTCCTGCCTGGCTCATCGGACTCGACGCACTGTCCTTCGCCGTGCTCGCCGCCCAGGTCGGGCGGCTGCGGGGCACGGCGGCCGGACAGGACGGGAGGGACGGGAGGGACGGGAAGGAGGCTACGGCCGCGCCGGTCGACGCCGACCGGTCGGCGGCCGGCCTGCGCCTGCTGCGCAAGCAGCCCGAGCTCCTCGGCGTCCTGGCCCTGACCTGGTTCTTCAACTTCCTCTACGGGCCGGCGGAGGTCGCGCTCCCGTTGCACGTCACCGACGACCTGCATGCCGGGGCGGGCCTGCTCGGGCTGTACTGGACGCTGTTCGGAGCGGGCGCCGTGCTGGGCGGCCTGGCCGCGGGCGCCCTGCGGCGGTTCCCGCTCTGGCCGGTCACGCTGGGGATCGTCGCGGGCTGGGGGCTGGCGCTCGTACCCTTCGGTCTCGGCGCGCCCGCGGCCGTCACCCTGGCCTGCTTCACCCTCGGCGGCCTGATCTACGGACCGTTCACGGCGCTGTCCTACACCCTCTTCCAGGAACGCACCCCGGCCGCCTCGCTGACCACGGTCCTCGCCGCCCGCAGCGCCGCCCTCCTGACCGCCGGGCCGGTGGGGACCGCGCTCGGCGGCCCGCTGATCGCGCTCCTCGGGCCCCGGCAGGTGCTGGCCGCGTCGGGGATCGCGACCGTCGCACTCGCCGTGATCGGGGCCGCGGTCCGGGTCCGGGGGCTGCGGCGCGTCAGGACCCCCGCGCCCCTGTGACGGCTGACCTGATCTCGTCCGCCAGCGTCCGGGCGGCGGTGTCGGCCGCGCCGCCCACCAGGCGGGTCCGGGTGAGGCTGAAGGACAGGCCGCGGGCGCGGTCGGCGAAGGCGATGCTGCCGCCGCTTCCGTGGTGGCCGAAGGCCGTGCGTTCGCCTGCCATCTGGGGCAGGCCGACGAAGTAGCCGAGCCCCTTGGCGTACCTGCCGAGGAGCATGAGGTCCTTGCCCTCGACCGCCACCTCCGCCGCCAGGGCCACCCGTTGCGGGGACATCAGCCGCACGCCCTGGACCTCACCGGTCAGGGCGGCGTACAGCCGGGCGGCGGCCCGCGCGGTCGTGGTGCCGCACGCGGGCAGGTCGGCCAGCAGGTAGGCGCGGCGGTTGGCGAGTTCGGCGACGGTCCACACGGTGCGGTTCGGGGCGACGTACCGGCGGAAGGGCGCGGAGGCGGGAAGGGCTTCGAGCCCGGCCGCCCAGTTGCCCTCCACCAGCGGCGCCGTACGGGCGAGCTCGCTCTCGGGCAGGCCGAAGTAGAGCTCGTCGGCCACCCCGAGCGGCTCGCTCACGTACGTGCGCAGGGCCTCGGCCGGGGTCAGGCCGGTGATGCGGCGCACGGTCTCGCCGAGGATCCAGCCGAAGGTCCAGCCGTGGTACCCGCTGGCGGAGCCCGGCTCCCACAGGGGCTCCGCCGCCGCGACGGTCGCGCACATGGTGTCCCAGTCGCAGAGCTCCTCCGGCGTGAGGGCGGAGGGGAGCTGTGGTACTCCGACGGCGTGCGTCAGGGCGTGCCGTACGGTGGCCCGCTCCTTGCCGTGCGCGCCGAACTCCGGCCAGTAGTGGGCGATGGGTGTGTCGTAGTCGATCAGTCCGCGCTCGGCGAGCACGTGCACGAGGGTCGCGGTGAAACCCTTGCCGGTGGAGAAGCTGTGAATCAGCGTGTCGGAACGGACCGGGCGCCCGGCGGGCCGGTCGATCCAGCCCGCGTGGGCGTCGACGATCGGCTCGCCGTCCAGGTAGGCCGCCACCTGGAGGCCGCTCTCCTGACCGGAGTCGACGAGCCGTTGGAGGATCCCGCCGACCCGCGCCTGCGCATCCGTGCTCAGCCTGTGATCCACCCGGGCATCATGGCACCGCGCGGAGCCGGGGAGACGGATCAGGGCCGTGCGGCGAGGCCGCACGGCCCTGATCTTTCCCCGTGGCCCGTTCAGCGAAGGGGCGGGACGGGGAAACGGTTCTCCGGAGCCCGGTGGTCAGACCGGGCCGTCGTCCGGGATTAGGCGGGGGTGATGTTCTCCGCCTGCGGGCCCTTCTGGCCCTGCGTGATGTCGAAGGTCACGGCCTGACCCTCCTGGAGCTCACGGTAGCCAGAGGCGTTGATCGCCGAGTAGTGGGCGAAGACGTCCGGGCCGCCGCCGTCCTGGGCGATGAAGCCGAAGCCCTTTTCCGAGTTGAACCACTTCACAGTTCCCGTAGCCATGTTCATGCCTTCCCGTTGACGTACGTCTTCCACACGGCGTGGAAGACGGAGGTGATCGCCCTGGTCCTACGGCACAACACAGCAAAACTGCCCACACCAAACGGCACGGGCAAGGCACTTGGAACCACGACAGCTACCCGTGAAGGTACACGCCTGCACGCACTGTCACCAGGGGGAATGATCTCGCCTTCGGGGCGAGATTCAGCCCTTTCGCCCACACTCCGGGCGCGGCCGCCCGTAAATGCGTCGAGGAGCGCCTCGTGGATGCCGTAGTGTGAGGTCTACCGACGCGGGGTGGAGCAGCTCGGTAGCTCGCTGGGCTCATAACCCAGAGGTCGCAGGTTCAAATCCTGTCCCCGCTACTGCTCGGAAGGGCCCGGATCCTCATGGATCCGGGCCCTTCTGCTGTGCCGGGCCCTTCTCCCTCGCGCGGCGCGACCCGACCGCGCGGATCCGGGGCCGGGTTGGGGGGGCGCCGGGGTCGAGGTCGGGGTCGGGCTCGGGTCGGGCTCCAGGGCCGGGCGCCGGGGCCGGGCGTCGGGGCCGGGCGTCGGGGCTGCGTCACCCGGTGGCCCGTGGCGCCGCCACTGCGCCTCGCCGTGGCCGCCGCGACGATGAGCACCCCACCCACCGTGTGACGGCACTCACACAACGATCTGTCGTCCGGTGTCGACCGGATGGGGTGCGGCGGGCGTATGCCCGGTGAGAGGGACACATGGATTCGGGAGCGATTTTTTGACCATCGAGGAGTTCGAGGAGTTCTACGCGCAAGCGGCAGGACGGCTCACAGGACAGCTCTACGTGATGCTCGGCGACCACCACGAGGCACAGGACGTGGTGCAGGAGGCCTTCGTCAGGGGGTGGGGCCGCCGGCGTCAGCTGGACCGTGACGGCCGGCCCGAGGCGTGGATCCGCACCGTCGCGTGGCGGCTCGCCGTCAGCCGCTGGCGCGGGCGGCGGCGCACCGCCGACGCCTGGCAGCGCACCGCACCCGCCGGTCACGTGGAGGGGCCGGGGCCGGAGGCGGTGGCGCTGGTCGAAGCACTGCGGCAACTGCCCCTGAAACAGCGCCGGACCATGGCGCTGCACTACGTGTGCGATCTGACCGTCGAGCAGATCGCCGCCGAGACCTCACTGTCCGCGAGCACGGTCAAGACCCACCTGTCCCGGGGCAGGACCACGCTCTCCCGCCATCTGCAGGACCCCCGCATTGAGGAGGCTCCCGATGCCTGACTCCCACGACCCGCTGCGGTCCCTGTTCCGGGAAGCGGCCTCCGCCGGACAGTCCGCGAGCACGGCCCCGCCCGTCGCCGTCATCGAGCGGCGCGGTGAACGGCACCGCCGGCGCCGGATCGTCGGTGTCGCCGCCGCCTGCTTCCTCGTCCTCGCAGGATCCGGCGCGGCCCTGTCGGCGTTCCTCCCGGGGGACCCGGGCCCGACCCTTCCCGCGACCACTCCCCCGCCCGCGGCCCCGTCCCCGACGTCGGCACCGCCCCCGCCGCCCCACTCCATGACGCCGACGCTCAACTCCATGACTCCGCCGCGCAACACGACGCCTCCGCCGCCGCTCAGCAGCACGATGCCGCCGCAGAGCACGACGACGCCGCCGCTCGATCCCACCGGGACCGTCACAGCGAGCATGTCGCCCACGCCGCCCCAGCGGCTCCGGTAGCCCCTGCCCTTCCCGCTTCTCTCCCCCTCTCCCCGCAGCACACCGCCCGCGGACACCGGCCTGAACCAGGGCCGGTGACTCCGTACGCCTTCAGACGGTCAGGAGATCCCGATATGCCCGTTTCAACCCCCCGCCGGCCGGTCGAGCTTCCCGGCTCGCCCACCACCTGGCCGCCCGTCCGCGAGCGCGTTCGCCGCCCCCGCCGCGCCCTGCCGGCGTTCCTGCGGCTCGGTCCGGGCGAGCGTGAGGTGATGTGGCTGTACCTGCTGACCCGCGTCGGCATCTGGGCCACCGCGGGTGCCGTCAGCTGGCTGTTCCCCGCCGACGGCGAGGCCCGCCGACCCGCTTCGCCGCTCTCGACCTGGCAGCAATGGGACTGGTGGCACTACCTCCACATAGCCCAGGACGGCTACTTCCCCGCCCAGGCCGGGCCCTGGACGGCGGGCTGGGACAACCGGGAGGCCTTTCTGCCCGGGTTCCCCCTCGCCCTGCGCGCCGTTCACACCGTGGTTCCCGACTGGGCCGCGGCCGGAGCGCTGATCTCGTTCCTCTCGGGGGGCGTCGCCGTCCTGGCTCTCGCCCGGATCGCCCGCCATCACCTGGCCGACCTCGAAACGGGCCGCCGCGCGGTGGTGTTCCTGCTGCTCTCGCCGTGCGCCGTGTTCCTCGCCGCGGGCTACACCGAGGCGCTCTTCCTCGCCCTGGCCCTGCCCGCCTGGCTGGCGGCGCAGCGTCAGAACTGGCCGGCGGCCGCGGTACTGGCCTGCCTCGCCTGCTCGGTCCGCATCACAGGTCTGTTCCTCGCGGCCGC
Source organism: Streptomyces sp. NPDC001502 (assembly GCF_042894785.1). Classification (NCBI taxonomy): domain Bacteria; kingdom Bacillati; phylum Actinomycetota; class Actinomycetes; order Kitasatosporales; family Streptomycetaceae; genus Streptomyces; species Streptomyces sp. NPDC001502. The sequence continues at coordinate 70,704 of NZ_JBIAVW010000013.1, read as the reverse complement.
CCTCGCACTCCACTTCGTCCTGACCGCCCGCGGCCGCACCGCCTGGCGCGCTGCCCCGTGGCTCCTCCTCCCGGCCCTCGCACCGGCCCTCTACAGCTGGTTCCTGCAGACCCGGACCGGGGACTGGATGGCCTGGAAGCACGCCCAGGAACGCGGCTGGTACCGGGACTTCCACGCACCGTGGGAAGCATGGTCGAACACCTGGGAAGCCGCCTTCCACCACACCCACCCCACCGGGTACGCACTGATGTGGCAGGCCGAACTCCTGGCCATGGTGGTCGGTGTCCTGCTCCTGGTCCTGCTGGTACGGGGCCGCCGCTGGCCCGAGGCCCTGTACATCGGCCTCACCCTGTGGGCCCTGGGCACCTCCTACTGGTACACGTCCGTGCCCCGCTCCACCCTCCTGTGGTGGCCGCTGTGGATCGGCCTGGCCTCCTGGAGCCTGAAGCGCCCCCGGATCCAGACCGCCTACCTCTACGTCGTGGCTCCCCTGTCCACCGCGGTCGCCATCACCTTCCTCACGGGCCGCTGGGCCGGCTAGGCCGGCTCGTTCGGATCTCGGCCGGACGCCGCCGGTCCGGCCGTCGCCGGCGTTGCGCCGACTGGCCCATCTCGCACGGTGGGCGTTCCATCGAAGGGTGGGCCTTGTCCCGAGGGGCTCTTCGCGGCAGGAGATCGCCATGACCGCAGTGGGGACCGCGCTCCCGGGCCGCGCCCGGACGGCGCTGCTGTGCGCCACCGCGCTGCTCGGCACGGTCCTGCCGGCCGGCGGCGCGTGGGCGGCGACCGGGGCGGGGTCCGCGCCGGCGTCGTGCGTGGCGTCCCCCGCGCCCTCGGGCGGCGAGGCGAAGCAGATCATGGACATCGCCAAGGCGGCGCAGAAGGAGCTGGACCTGAACGCCGTCGTACTGCGGGTCACGCGCGACGGGCAAGAGGTCGTCACGGGCGCACTCGGCGAGTCGATGACGGGTGTCCCGGCCACGGCGGACATGCACTTCCGGGCCGGTTCGGTGGCCATCGTCTACATGGGCATCGCCATGCTGCAACTGGTCGAGGACGGCAAGGCCGGCCTGGACGATCCGATCTCGCGCTGGCTCCCCGACGCGCCGCACGCCGACGAGATCACCCTGCGCATGCTCGGCGCCTCCACCTCGGGGCTGCGCGACTACGTGCCCGACCCGAAGTTCCTCGCGGCCCTGTACGCCGACCCGTTCCGCCAGTGGACCCCCGACGAGCTCGTGGGCATCTCCGCCGCCCACCCCCTGCTGTACGAGCCGGGAACGAGCTGGAGCTACTCCCACGCGAACTTCGTGCTCCTCGGGCAGGCCCTGGAGAAGATCTCCGGCATGCCGCTGGCCAAGGTGATGGAGCAGCAGATCACGGGGCCCGCCGGGCTGGGCAACACCCTCAACAGCTTCACGCCCCAGATCGAGGAGCCCGTCCTGCACTCCTTCGACGCGGAGCGCGGCAGGTACGAGGAGTCCACCTACTGGAACCCCTCCTGGACCACCGCCCCCGGCGCGGTCCTGAACACCCACATCTGCGACCTGGCCCGCTCGGCCGAGGTCGTGGGTACGGGTGAGCTGCTCTCGCCGCAGAGTTTCAAGGTGCAGCTCGACCCGGGCACGGTGGGCCTCGGCGGCAACACCCCCGGCTGTGCGCCCAAGGACTGCTTCCGCCAGCTTCCGGCCCGGCACTTCGGCTACGGCGTGATCGTCCAGAACGGCTGGATCCAGTCGAACCCGTCCTTCGCGGGCTACGCGGCCATCCAGGCGTACCTGCCGAGCGAGCACCTGGCCATCGCGGTGTCCACCACGGTCGGCCCCAAAGCCCCCGAGAACAACACGGCGCAGACCATCGCCGCCCGGATCGCGGCAGCCCTGGCCCCGGGGAACTCCCTGGCGGGATGACGGCGGCGGCCCCGCACGGACGCATCGGACCGGCCCCCGGTCAGTCGCCCGAGAAGGCGATCCTCAGGTCCGTCTCCCGACGGCATCGCAGGCCCCAGGTCAGCAGCGTGGCCATGATCTCGCGTTCCGCGCCGTGCAGGCGGGCGAGGTCCGAGGCCTCCAGCTCCCGCACCATCCGGGCCACGGCTTCACCGCGGAGCACGGTGTCCCCGTACAGGTCCACGCCGGCAAGGGTGGACAGCCCGGAGCGCCCGAGCCGCTCGATCGCCGCCCAAAGCGCGTCATCGACGATGATCCGCTCCAGCATCCCTGCCGCCGGACGCGGCCCGGGCTTCCGGCGCGTCCGGGCCGTGGACACCCCACGCCGAAGTTCGATGACGAGCGTCACGGAGCAGCCCCTTCCCCGATGCGCAGGTGTGACGAGACCGTCTCGTCCCAGCACAGGCGCAGTTGTTCCCGCAGGTCCGGAACGGATCCTGCCGCGCAGGACATGACGAGCACGAGCCTGCTGAGGTCAAGGCCGTCGGACCGCCGCGGCCCGGCCCATCGCCGGCCTGCCTGCAGAAGGGTCCTGAAGAGCAGTCGCCGTGCGGCGGCATCCTCCCGCAGCGCCTCGTCCGCGGCCTCGACGACGAGTACGCAGCGGTCCGCGGGCGGCAGCCGGTCCGGATCGCGCAGGCAGTCGAGGAGGGCGTGCCAGTTCCACCCGAAGTGGTCCGGCAGCTTCAGCTTGTCGTAGAACTGCAGGAAGACCGCGTCCGTGTCCCGCATCTGACGGCCGTCGAGGCGTACTGCGTACGTGCTGCCGGTCGTGGGGAGCAACAGATCGACAGGCAGGGCGCCTTGCTCCGGAACGACGTGCACCCAGGGCACGGTGCGCACACCGCCACCTCCCCCTCCGACGGTTCGGACCTCCACCACCGTCAGAGCAGGGACGGCCGCGACCCGCAGTCTAGTGCTGTGGCCGGGAGGGTTTGCCGGGTCGCGGCGTCCGGTGCATGGGGTCTCCCCAGGCCCGCAGGGCCTGGGGGAAGCGTCGCAAGGCGGAGGGCCGCGGCTTCCCGGTGAACCCTGCCGGTCACAGCACTAGATCCGAAAGCGAAACGGTTGTGCGGCATGATCTGGATCATGACGCATCCCTCCTTGCCGACCACCGAGTCGGCCGTCGCGGCGATTCGGGCCATCGCGGCCGAGTACCGGCTGGCCATGTCCGTCACCGACGACATCGGCGCCGACCAGACGTCGCGGCGGACCTCGGCGCCCCTGTTCGCCGTCGTCGACCCCGACGGATCGCTGCCCCACGAGGCCTTCGTGGAACTGGGCGGCAGCCCGGCCGTCAGCGTGCGGATCTTCCCCGAGGACGACGCGAAGATCACCGTCGACGGGGTGGAGTTCGACGACGTCCCCCGGGACTCCGTCCCCGCGTTCCTGAGGTCCGTCTACGGCGGACTGGCCTTCGTGAAGGGACGGTTCTTCCCGCCGGGCTACTGGCTGTCCGTCCCCCTGCCCGGCGACGAGACGTACCGGGAGAGCGTCGGGGGCCCCTCGCTCACGCCCTGGCTCTCCGGACGCGTCCGCGCCTGAGGCCGTACCTTCCGTCGCGGGTGGGCGGTCAAGGGCACGCTCGACGCCCTCCCGCCGATCCGCAGGAGCGGTGATGTCCACGGGGAGACGGCCGAGGGCTCCGGGCGCGGCGATGTGCACCGTCAGCACCGGATCACCGGCGGAACCCGCGCCCACGGCCTGGCCACGGCACGGTGCCGCGCCGCCGGCGAGCCGTACGGTGCCTGCGGCGGCGCCCGGGACCGGCACGGTCAACACCTGCGCCCTGTGAGCCCGCCGGACCGCCGCCGGTCCTGCGCCGAACGGGCCCCCGCCCGGTCACCGGGCGCGCATACTCGGAGCATGGCCGACACCACCACCGTCGAGGTCGACACCGATGTGCACGACCGCCTCGCCGTACTCGCCGCGGACCGCGGACTGAGCCTGCGCGCGTACCTCGCCGAACTCGCCACCGCCCAGGAGAACGAGGCCGCGCTCACCCGGGCCGCGCTCGCCTTCGAGCGGGCGCTGGAGCGGCCCGGGTTCCGCGAGGGCTTCGCGCGCGACTTCGGCCGCCTGTCGTCGCGCGACTGAAGCGGCGGGCGCCCGTGGGGCCGCCGACGGGCCGGGTCCGCGAAACGTACCTATGCTCGGAGAAGGGGCTGCCCCGAGCCCTGGAGGACGGCTGTCATGACCGAGGCGAGCGATGCGGCCCAGGCGGACCGCACTCTGAAGGCCCGGCACCGCGCGATGTGGGCGCTGGGCGACTACCAGTCGGTGGCCTCCCACGTCATTCCGGAGCTGGGGGCCGTACTCGTGAAGGAGTGCGGCGTCCAGCGCGGCGACCGGGTGCTCGACGTCGCGGCGGGCTCGGGCAACGCCGCCATACCGGCCGCCCTGGCCGGGGCCGACGTGGTGGCGTCCGATCTCACCCCCGAGCTGCTGGAGATCGGCCGGCACCTGGCCTCCGTACGCGGGGCCACCCTGGAGTGGCGGGAGGCGGACGCCGAGCACCTGCCCTTCGCCGACGGCGAGTTCGATGTCGTGATGTCCTGCGTCGGCATCATGTTCGCCCCGCACCACCGGCCCGCCGCCGAGGAGATGCTGCGCGTCTGCCGGGCCGGCGGCACGGTCGGGCTGGTCAACTGGACCCCGCAGGGCTTCGTGGGCCGGATGTTCGCCACGATGAAGCCGTACGCTCCCCCGCCCCCGCCCGGGGCCCAGCCGCCCCCGCTGTGGGGGGACGAGGAACACGTGCACGAGCTGCTCGGCGACGCGGTCACCGACGTGGACGCGCGCCGCCGGACGGTTCGCGTGGACCGCTTCACGGGTCCCACGGACTTCCGGGAGTTCTTCAAGGCCTGCTACGGGCCCACCGTGGCCGTCTACCGCGCCGTCGCCGACGAGCCGGACCGGGTCGCCGAGCTGGACGCGGCGCTGGACGCCCTCGCCGCCGAGCACACGGTGGACGGGGTCATGGAGTGGGAGTACCTGCTGCTGACGGCCCACCGCCGGAGCTGACCCCTGCCCGGCCCCGCACCACACCGCACCACACCGCGCCGCCCCGCGCCGCCCCGCGCCCGGTCCGCGACGCCCCGCCGGTCAGTCGAGGGCCGGATGCACCTCGGGGTGGGCGTCCCACCACTCCTTGTGGAAGGGGTTGTTGTCCACATTGGCCAGGTAGGCGCGGGCCGCCGCCCGGTAGAGCAGTTCCGCCTGCCCGGCCGAGAGCGCGGCGCGGCTCCACGCGAGGCGGATGCGGCCGATGATGGGGGTGCCGACGAGCGGGCGCATCACCGTGCCCTCGCCGGACGGGGCCGTCGGCTGGCTGAGCGCGACCGCGCGTCCCGCGGCGATCAGGTCGTGCTGCATCTTGCGGTCGGTGATCCGGTAGCGCAGTGAGGGGCTGAATCCGGCCTTCGCGCAGGCGGTGACGAGTGCCTCGGGGCCGCCGTCGTCGTCCTCCACCAGGGTCATCCACGACTCCCCGGCCAGGTCGGCCAGTTCGATGCGGTCCAGACCCGCGAGGGGGTGCCCGGCGGACAGCCGGATGCAGAACGGCTCCTTCGGGATCAGCGTCCTGGCCAGGGTTCCCTCCGGCAGCGGCACCTCGTGGCCGTTGACCTCCCCGTACACGATGGCGTCGTAGCGTCCGGCGCCGAGCATCCGCGCCAGCACGGTGACCGAATCCTCCAGGTCCACGGCTATCTCCCGGCCTGACATGGACAGGTCAGTCTGGGCGAGGAGGCTGTCGAGCAGGACGAGCATGATGCAGCCCAGCCGCAGCGGGCCGCCGGTCGACATGGCGCGCGCCTGGGCTCCCAGGGCGTCCATCTCGCTGAGTACGCGACGCGCCTTGGCCAGCACGAACTGGCCCAGTGCCGTGGGTTCCACCCCGCTGCGGCCCCGTACGAAGAGCTCGCCCCCGGTGACCCGTTCGATGCGGCGCAACTGGGCGGAAAGTGCGGGCTGGGACACTCCGAGCCGCCGCGCCGCGCCCCCCAGGCTGCCCGCCTCCGCTATCCGGCAGACGGCTTGCAGATGCCTCAACTCCAGCTGCATCCGGGCAGCGTACGAGCCGGGCCGCCACGGCACCATAACGCGGACCTTATGCCCCCCGAGATGTCCCAATCTCGTCATGTTCACGCTCATACTCGGCCGCGAACGGCACTCATCCCCGACCCCCCACGATCGGAGTGGACGTTGCATCCCAGCAGATGGACGGCGGCCGTGGCAGCGATGGCGCTGACCGCGAGCCTTGCCGGCGCTCTGGCCGGGACGGCATCGGCTGCGCAGCAGGCGCAGCCCTCCCCGTCCCAGAAGGACACACCGGCCGCACGTGCGGTCGCGGCCGCCGACCAGGCCGTCGACAGCGGCCTGGACTCCCTGGTCAACTCCTCCCAGGAACAGTACGAACGGCGTCTCGTCACCCCCTGGGTGAAGGACCTCTACTCCGTCTCGTACGAGCGCAGTTACCGCGGCCTGCCGGTCGTCGGCGGCGACGCGGTCGTGCTCGCGGACGGCACCGGCAAGGTGCGCGCCCTCCAGTCCGCCTCCTCCGTGCGCATCGACGTCTCCACCCGGGCGTCGGTCTCCGCGAAGGACGCCGAGTCCGCCTCGCGGGCGAAGCTGGCCTCGGTCGACAAGGTCGAGAGCAGCCGGCTCGTGGTCCGCCTCAAGGACGACAGGCCGGTGCTGGCCTGGGAGACCGTGCTGAGCGGCCGTACGAAGACCGCGCCCAGCAGGCTCCACGTGTTCGTGGACGCACGGACCGGCGCCTTCGTCGACAGCTACGACGAGGTGGTCGCGGGCACCGGCAACAGCAAGTGGAACGGGCCGGGCCCGGTCACCATCGACACCACCAACTCGGGCTCCACGTACACGCTGCGCGACCCGAACCGGACCGGCCTGAGCTGTGCGGACTACAGCACCGGCACGGTCTTCACGAAGTCCTCCGACTCCTGGGGCACGGGCAACCCCACGAGCAAGGAGACCGGCTGCGTCGACCTGATGTTCGCGGCGCAGAAGCAGTGGGACATGCTCTCCCAGTGGCTGGGCCGCAACGGCGTCAGCGGCAACGGGCGCAGCTTCCCCGCCAAGGTGGGCCTGAGCGACCTCAACGCCTACTGGGACGGCAGCTCGGTCACCATCGGGCGCAACAGCGCCAACGAGTGGATCGCGGGCATCGACGTGGTGGCCCACGAGTACGGGCACGCCATCGACTCCAACACCCCGGGCGGCACCAGCGGCCAGGAGTCCGGGCTCGGCGAGGCCACCGGTGACATCTTCGGCGCGCTGACCGAGGCCTTCGCCAACGAGCCGGCCCCGTACGACACTCCGGACTACACGGTCGGCGAGGTCATCAACCTCCAGGGCCGGGGCCCGATCCGGAACATGTACAACCCGCCGGCCGTCAACAACGACCCGGCCTGCTACAGCTCCGCGATACCCGGCACCGAGGTGCACGCGGCGGCCGGTCCCCTGAACCACTGGTTCTACCTGCTGGCCGAGGGCACCAGCCCCGGCGGCGGCAAGCCCAGCAGCAGCACCTGCAACGGCTCCACCCTGACGGGTGTGGGCGTGCAGAACGCCGGCAAGATCTTCTACGGCGGCATGCTGCTCAAGACCAGCAGCATGTCCTACAAGAAGTACCGTACGGCGACGCTGAGTTCCGCCAAGTCGCTCGACACCACCTGTGACCTCTTCAACAAGACCAAGGGGGCCTGGGACGCGATCAGCGTGCCCGCCCAGAGCGCCGACCCGACCTGTACCCCGAGCGGCCAGAACAACGACTTCTCCATGTCGCTGAGCCCCTCCTCGGGCACCGTCCAGCAGGGCGGTTCCGTCACCACCACGGTCGGCACCGCGGTCACCACGGGCAACGCCCAGTCGGTGACGCTGACCGCCTCCGGCCTCCCGGCCGGCGTGAGCGCCTCCTTCAACCCGGCCACCGTGCAGTCCGGCCAGTCCTCGGTGCTCACCCTGACCGCGACGGCCAACGCGGCTCCCGGTGCGTCCACGGTCGTCGTCAAGGGCCAGGGCGCAGCGCTCTCCCACACGGTCGACTACTCGCTGAACGTGGGCGGGACCCAGCCCGGCAACGACCCGCCGGACATCGACGTCGCCAACGTGCAGGCGCACCTGACCCAGTTCAACACCATCGCGAGCCAGAACGGCGGCCACCGCCGTGCGGGCAGCGCCGGCTACACCCAGTCGCTGGCGTACGTGAAGGGCAAGCTGCAGGCGGCCGGTTACACCGTCACCGAGCAGAACTGCACCTCCTGCACCTACCCGTCGAACAACCTGATCGCCGACTGGCCCGGCGGCCCCGCCGACCAGACCGTCATGTTCGGCGCGCACCTCGACAGCGTCTCGGCCGGCCCCGGCATCAACGACAACGGCTCGGGCTCCGCGACCCTGCTGGAGAACGCCCTCGTCCTCGCCCAGAAGAACCCGACGATGACCAAGCACGTGCGCTTCGCCTGGTGGACCGACGAGGAGCAGGGCCTCAACGGCTCCGAGTTCTACGTCAACCAGCTGAGCAGCGCCCAGCGCAGCGCCATCAAGGGCTACTACAACTTCGACATGGTCGGCTCCACCAACGGCGGCTACTTCATCAACAACGTCAACTCCACCACCGCCGCCCCGCTGAAGGCGTACTGGACCTCGCTGAACCTGGCGCCCGAGGAGAACACCGAGGGCCAGGGCCGCAGCGACGACTACTCCTTCCAGCAGGCCGGTATCCCCACCTCCGGCTACGCGGCCGGCGCCAGCGCCCGCAAGACCTCGGCGCAGGCCACGAAGTGGGGCGGCACGGCCAACGCCGCCTACGACCCCTGCTACCACAGCTCCTGCGACACCACGAACAACATCAACGCCACGGTGCTGAACCGCAGCGCCGACGGTGTCGCCTACGCCGTCTGGAAGCAGGCGGTCGGCGGTGAGACCCCCGCGCAGGACTTCTCCATCGGCGTCAGCCCGTCCGCGGGCAGCGCGGCCCCCGGCGGTTCGGCTTCCGCCACGGTCAACACCGCCACCGTGAGCGGCGCCGCCCAGACCGTCGCGCTCTCCGTCTCCGGCGCGCCGGCCGGTGTCACCGCGACGCTCAGCCCGACGTCCGTCCAGTCCGGCAGCTCCTCGGCGCTGTCCGTCCAGGTCGGCGCGAGCACCGCGCCCGGCACCTACACCCTGACGATCACCGGCTCCGGCACCGTCAGCCACACCACCACCTACACGCTCACCGTCACCGGTGGCGGTACCTGCACACCGCGCCAGCTCGTGGCCAACGGCGGCTTCGAGAGCGGCTCCAGCCCGTGGACCGCGACCGCCGGTGTCATCACCAACCAGTCCGGCCAGACCCCGCACGGCGGCAGCTACAAGGCATGGCTGAACGGGTACGGGTCCACCCACACGGACAGCGCCGCCCAGACGCTGACCATCCCGTCGGGCTGCTCCACGTACCGGCTCGGCTTCTTCCTCCACATCGACACGGACGAGGACGAGAACGTCGTCTACGACCGGTTCACCGTCTCGGTGGCCGGCCAGACCCTGGAGACCCTCTCCAACCTGAACGCGAACTCCGGCTACGTGGAGAAGTCCTACAACCTCTCGCAGTTCGCCGGCCAGACCGTCACCCTGAAGTTCAACGGCACGGAGGACCAGTCCCTGCAGACCTCCTTCGTGGTGGACGACGTCACCCTCCAGGTGAGCTGACGCCCACCTGAGCTCCCGACCGGAACGAGCCCGGCCCGGCCCCGCACCACGGGGCCGGGCCGGGCCCGTGGTGCGGACTAGCGCGCCCGCCTGCCCCGCGTAGCCCCTGCCGCGGCCACGGACCAGCCCGCCACCCAGAGCCCGCCGACCACCAGCGCCGCGACGGCCGTCGCCATGCGGGGAGGCGGGTCCCCCAGGCCCGGGGCCAGACCGGCCGCCCGGGCGCCGAAGCCGATGACCCCGGCCCCGACCATCACGACGCCCAGCCAGGAGACGCCGACCGCGGACCGTCGCAGCCAGTGGGCGGCCGGCGGGCGGACCAGCAGCAGGGACACGACCGCCATGAGCAGGCCGAGGCCGGCATTGCCCAGCTGGGCGGCCGTGACGTCGGCGACCTGGGCGTAGGCCTCGGGCGGGGCGGGGAAGCCCGGCATGCCCAGCTCGCCGTCCCGCGCGAGGTCCACCTTGCTCACGGTGTAGGCGAGCGCTCCGGCACAGGCGGTGAGTGCGGCGACCAGTTGCTTTCTCGGTGTTCGGGTCATGGCCTCATCCTGCTGGCCGGGACGCCGCCGCCACCTCCTCCCCGCGTACCGTCCGCCTCCCCCGCCCGGGGGAGGCGGGGCACCCCCTAGGGCATCAGCTGGTACTCGGGGAAGTTGCCCGGCAGCCGTTCGCCGTCCCGGCCGTCGGTGACGGCGTGCACGAGCAGTTCACCGCCGACGAACGCACCGCGCCAGGAGCCGCCGAACCCCCCGAAGAGCTCCTCGCGGTCGCCGCGCGAGCGGGGCTTGCCGTGGCCGAGCTTGAAGGCCCGGATCTGTGGGGCGAGCCGGGCGAAGGTGGCCGGATCGTCGGTGGACAGGGTCGCGACGAGGGCGCCGCCCGAGGCGTTCATCGCGGCGAGCAGCTCCGCCTCGGTGTCGACGAGGACGATGGTGTCGACGGGCCCGAAGGGTTCGGCGTGGTAGAGCGGGGAGGAGGCCGGCGGGCTGAGCAGCGTGAGCGGGGCCATGTACGCGGAGGTGTCCTGGCCCTCCAGGAAGCGGGCCGGCTCCAGCGTGCCGCGGTAGAGCGGTACGGCGCCCCGCTCGATCGCCTCGGCGGCGTGGTCGGTGAGCTCCTTGGCCTTGGCGGCGTTGATGAGGGGGCCGAAGTCCAGCTCGGGCAGGGGGTCTTCGGGGTGCGCGACGGCGAGCGGGTGGCCGGTCCGGATGGCGGAGACGGCCGGCAGGTAGGCGGCGAGGAAGGCGTCGAAGGCGGTGCGCTGGACGACGAAGCGCGGGTAGGCGGTGCAGCGCTGCTTGCCGTAGTCGAAGAGTTTGGGGATGACCGCCGTCAGGGCGGACCAGTCGGTGTGCTCCCAGATGCCCCAGGTGTTGAGGCCCTCCTGCTCCAGGATGTGGCGCTTGCCGAGGTCGGTGACGGCGGTGGCGATCCGTGCTCCGGTGTCGCGGCCGCCGACGAAGGAGACGCACCCGATCTCCGGGGAGCGTACGAGGGCTCCGGACAGTTCGGCTCCGCTGCCGCTGACCAGGGTGACCGGGATGCCCTCGCGGCGGATCAGCGCGCCGGCGAGGGTGAGGCAGGCGAGCCCTCCGTCGGTGGGGGTCTTCGCGATGACCGCGTTGCCCGCGAGGGCCTGTACGAGCATGGCGTGGACCAGTACGGACATGGGGTAGTTCCAGCTCGCGATGTTGGAGACGGGCCCGGCGAGCGGGGACCGGCCCTCGGCCATGGTCTCGATGTGCTCCACGTACCAGCGGACGCCGTCGACGGCCCGGTCCACATCGGCCTGGGCGAGGTGCCAGGGCTTGCCGATCTCCCAGACGAGCAGGAGCGAGAGCAGTTCCCGGTGCTCGGTGAGGGCGTCGAGGGCGGCGGTGACCCGGGCCCGGCGTTCGGGCAGCGGGACGTGCCGCCAGGCGCGGTGCTCGTCGAGGCAGGCCCGTACGGCCGCACCGGCGGTCTCGGGGTCGAGCCGCGGCGGGCCCGCGACGGGGCTGCCGTCGACCGGGCTGGTGGCGGGCAGGCTGCGGCCGTCGGGCTGCCAGGAGCCGCCCCAGAGGTTGAGGACGCGTTCGTCACGGAAGGCCTCGGGGGCGGCGGCCAGGGACCGCCGCCACGCGTCGGACCAGGCGGTACCGGGCTTGAGGGCGAGGGTGGGTGCCATCTGTGGTTCTCCGCTCAGAGGGTGGGCGGGGCAGGGAGGTGGCTCGCGTACGGCGGCCCTTCGCACGGGGGCGGCCGCACTTCGAGGCTACGGGGGCAGCGCCGCCACCGTGCGCAGCGTGGGGGCGAAATGGCCGGTGCCGGCTCGGAGCGGCGAGTCGCCCGGACCTCCTCGCGAGGTCCGGATCCCGCGCCTGGGCGGACACTCCTTCAGCGCTTGCCGCGGCCCCGCTCGGGGGCGACCATGGCGACCAGCCCGTAGTCCAGCTCCGCACCGTCGACCAGCAGGGCCTCGACCGTGCGCGTGCTCGGGTCGATGTCGGCCTCCACGCCCTGCCCGCGGTAGCGGGGGTAGCCCGAGGCGCCCGTCTCACCGGTCGCCTCGACCGTGGCGGACCGCAAGGCCCGGTCCGCGGGGGACTCGCCGCGCAGGTTCTCGATGTGCTCGGGCACCAGCAGGATCTCAAAGCTCTGCGGCTCTGTGCTCATGGACCGAAGCTACCGGATGAGGTGCCCCGGAGCGGGTGTGCACACGCCCCGCCTCGTAGGCTCTGCGGGACCCCCCACGCGGATGAAGAGGAACGACATGAGCGGCGACACCCCGAGCAGGATCCTCCTCGTGGCGAAGGAGACCACCCTCCGGGGCCTGCTGGAGCGCCTCCTCGTGGCCCGGGGGTTCACCGTGGTCGACGGGGGTACCGGGGTGGACACCGTCTCCCTGCTGGGCAGCGCCGGCCCGATCGGCCTGGTGATCTGTGAGCGCACCGGGCCGGGCCTGGACGAGGTGGCGCTGTTCGAGGAGATCCGCCGGCACCCCGATCACGGGCGGGTGCCGATCCTCGCGCTGCCGCCCGCGGATCCGGAGTGCACGGTGCGCGCGCTGGAGGCCGGTGTGAGCGACTGTCTCGCGAAGCCGTTCCATCCGGCGGAGTTCGTGGCCCGCGTCGAGCGGCTGGCCCGGCCGGCAGCGGCCTGATTCCGCTCTTCGGCCCCCGGCCGGTCGTCCGGATCCGGCCGGTCCGGGCCGGGCGGCGCGATTGGCCGGACATCGCCCTGGTCCGGGCCGCCCGGGGTTCCTACGATTCGGGCACCCGGTCTTCACCGATCGGGAATTGTCAGGGACATGCCCAGATTCCCCTTCCTGGGCCTGCCCCCGTTCCACCCTGCACACCGGTCTGTGACGACCCGGCCCCGCTCTGGCCGGCCGCACCCCCCACCCACCGGCACCCAGGCATGCCCGCCTGCGCGCCGCCCGGTACCGAAAGCAGTGGATCGGAGAAACATGTCCGGTGGATTCCTCGTGAGCGGCGCGATCGGCGCCCTGCTCACCGCCACCCTGCCCACGCACGCCACCCCCTCCACGATCGTGAACCCGCCGCCCGACCGCATCGTGATCGAAGTCGCCACGGTCAACGGATCCGGGTGTCCCAAGGACACCGCGCAGGTCGCCGTGTCCCAGGACAACACCGCCTTCACGGTGACCTACAGCGAGTACCTGGCCCAGGTCGGAGGCGGCGCCCCGCCCACCGCGGCGCGCAAGAACTGCCAGCTCAGCCTGATCGTGCACGTGCCCCACGGCTTCACCTACGCGATCGCCAGTGCCGACTACCGCGGCTACGCCTCGCTCGCGCCGGGCGCCAAGGCCACCGAGAAGGCCTCGTACTACTTCCAGGGCTCACCGGACACCGCGGCGCGCACCCACAACTTCAGCGGGCCGCAGGAGGACAACTGGCAGGCCACCGACGTGACCGACTGGGCCCAACTGGTCTGGGCGCCGTGCGGGGTGCAGCGGAACTTCAACATCAACACCGAGCTCCGCGTGACCAGAGGCACCTCGTCCCCCTCGTCGACCAGCTACATGACGATGGACTCCACCGACGGCAGCATCAACACCATCTATCACCTGGCCTGGAAGGAGTGCCCCGGCAAGTGATCCACCCCGCTCCCGGCCGTCTCCCGCTGCGCGTGCGCGCGCAGCGGGGGGCGGTACCCGCGTTCGCGGACCAGCCGCGCGGTGAGCTCGGTGAAGGCGCGGGCCGCGGCGCTCTCGTACGCGCTCTCCCTGCGCAGCAGGGTGACCGTTCGGGCCGGCAGGGCGGGGTCGAGCGGTACGGGGCGCAGGTAAGGGTGGTCGTGGGTGACGGCGTCGGGCAGGACGGTGGCCAGCGTGGTGCGCCGGACGATCTCGGTGAGGGCCTGCACGGAGTTCGCCTCGACCGCGATGTGCGGCCGTACGCCGTGGGCCGCGAGGTAGGCGTCGACGTGCTCGCGGGTGGCGAAGTCCCCGCTGAGCAGGGCCAGTCGGCGCGTCGCGAGGTCGCTCACGGGCAGCGGTCCGGGATCCTCGCCGACGGCGGTGACCAGGCCCAGGGTCTCCGTGAACAGCGGGGTCGCCGCGATCCCGGGCAGGTGCGGCCCCTCGAAGGCGAGTCCGAGCTCGTGCTCGTCGGCGAGCAGCCCGGCTTCGATCCGGTCCTGGGGCATTTCCCGGATCTCCAGGGTGATGCCGGGGTGCGCGCTGTGGAGCCCGGCGACGAGCGGGCCGACGAGGTACGCGGTGAAGGTGGGGGTCAGCGCGAGGCGCAGGTGGCCGCGGGAGAGGTCGGCCAGGTCCAGGACGGCGCGCTCGGCCGCGGCCAGGTCACGTAGGGCGCCGCGCGCGTAGTGGACGTACGTCGCGCCGGCGTCGGTGAGCCGCACGGCGCGCCCGGTCCGGTCCAACAGCTGGACGCCGACGGTGCGTTCGAGCTGCTTCACCTGCTGGGACAGGGTGGGCTGGGAGATCCGCAGCTCTTCGGCGGCGCGGGTGAAGCTGCCGTGTTCGGCGACGGCGATCAAGTAGCGCAGGTGACGCAGTTCCAGAGCCATGGACTCGACTATAGATGGCATCGATGACAGACATGGATATTGCGTCTTGGACACAATAGATGCAGGTCATGCATGGTGGAACACGTCAAGCCCCGTACGGGGCGCATCCCCGGAGGGAGTGACCATGCAGACCTTGCGGACCATGCCCGGACCGCACGACCTCGCGGACGGCGTCGCGCGTTTCCAGCGCGAGGTGTTTCCGGCCAAGGCGGACCTCTTCGCCCACCTGGCCGAGGTGCACCGGCCGACGACCCTGTTCATCGGCTGTTCGGACGCCCGCGTCGTGCCGGAGCTGATCACCCAGAGCGAGCCCGGCGAGTTGTTCGTCGTCCGTACCGCCGGAAATCTCGTCCCCGCCCACGCACCGGGCGCGGACGGGGTGGCGGCCAGTATCGAGTACGCCGTCGCGGTCCTCGGGGTCACCGGCATCGTCGTGTGCGGGCACTCCGCCTGCGGGGCGATGACCGCCCTGGCCGAGGGCGCCGACCTGAGCGCCGCCGCCTCCGTCGCGGGGTGGCTGCGGCATGCGGACGCCTCGCTGGCCCGTACGGCGGGCGCCGCCGGCCCCGACCGGCTGTCCGCCCTGGTCCGCGAGAACGTACGCGCCCAGCTCGCGAACCTGGCCACCCACCCCTCGGTCGCCCGCGCACGGGCCGCGGGGACCCTGACGCTGCACGGCTGGGTCTACGACATCCGCTCCGGCGGTGTCACGGACGTCGGCGCCGCAGCGGCCGGCTGACCCCGCGCCCCCTCTTTCACCCCGCTCCCACCCCACTCCCCCTCTTCTCCCCTCTTCTCCGAAGGACACCTTGATGCAGCACGCCCAGTTCGACCCCACCGCCCGCCAGGCGCTGGCCGTCACCGCCGTCGACGCCAAGACCCGCAAGGACCTGTCCTGGCAGCAGCTCGCGGACGCGGCCGGCCTGTCGGTCGCCTTCGTCACCGCCGCCCTGCTGGGCCAGCACGCCCTGCCCGAGGCCGCCGCGAAGGCGGTCGGCGGACTGCTGGACCTGGACGAGGACGCGGTGCGGCTCCTGCAGACGATCCCGACCCGTGGTTCCCTCCCCGGAGGCATCCCGACCGATCCGACGATCTACCGCTTCCACGAGATGCTGCAGGTCTACGGGACCACGCTGAAGGCGCTGGTCCACGAGCAGTTCGGGGACGGCATCATCAGCGCGATCAACTTCAAGCTGGACGTCAGGAAGGTCGCCGACCCCGAGGGTGGTGAGCGCGCCGTCATCACCCTGGACGGCAAGTACCTCCCGACCCGCCCCTTCTGACGATCATTCAGGCACGCTCGCCCGCGCCGCGCTGCTGACCGAGCTGCCAGAAGAGCCGGTTGTCCAGGCACTCGGCCAGGTAAGGGACACCCGCGGTGTAACCCGAACCGCGGGACCCGCCGAGCATGCGCGCGGCGAGGCTCCGGTGGGTGGACTTCCAGTGCTGGTGCCGCTCCTCCAGGGCGCCGAGCGCGCTGCGGAAGCGGTTCCACTCGGCCTCGCCGAGACGGGCCGTGCGGCGCAGGTCGAGGTAGGCCCGGACCACCGTGTCGTGGGCTTCGCCCTCGGCCTCGGCCCGTACGGAGGGGACGTTGGTGAAGGCTTCCGACCCCAGCCGCGGGGCGGTCGGGAGGCCGCACAGGATCTCGAAGCGCTTGTACTGTTCGGACTGGATGGCACTGGCGCCCTGGGTGAACTGCCGGAACGCGGAGAAGTGTCCGGGCCGCATCGTGGCCACCATCCGGAACAGCGCCGAGGCCCGGTCGAAGAGACCGGCCGCGCGGTCCACATGGTCGGCCGCCGTGTCCAGCCGGCCGGCGCGCAGCGCCCCGATCGCCGCCCGGACGTCCGCCGCGATCGCCGTGAAGATCATTTCGTGGGCCTGGAGGGCCCGGATGAAGAAGTACTCGTCGTGCAGCACGTACACGGGCTGGACCGTCACGTCGAACCAGTGGCCGGCCCCTGTGGCCGTGGGCCGGGGAAGGAGCTCGGCGACGTCCGCCCAGCGGGACCACGGCGCGTGGGCCGCCCGGGAGGTCAGGTCAGCGGCGTCCGGGACGTCGAGGTCGTGTGCCACGAATCGCAGTGCGTGGCGCAGCCGCTTGCGCAGGGTCACCGGGTCCGGCGGATCCCGGTCCACGGAGTCCCGCGACTCCCGCGACTGCCGCGGTTCCCGCGCCGGGGCCTCCGACTGGATCTCGAAGCGTATGACGTCGGATATGAGCAGCGTGGCCATGCGGTTCGGGTCCGGCGCGTCATCCGTGTCGCCCAGGAGGAGCTCCAGCAGCGGCAGGGAGAGGTAGGTCCGGTTCCAGTAGCGCCCTTCGTGCTTGTCGAGCATGCAGTCGAGGAACGCCTGGAGATGGGGCGGGCCGTGCACGGCGTGGCGGTTGCGGATCTCGCTGAGCCTCAGCAGGAGGGGCTGCGGCAGGAAATGCTTCCCGGTCCGCCGGACCTCTTGTGTGACGGTACGCGCCAGGTGGATTCCGTCCGGCTCTCCGTCCTCCCCTTTCGCGTGGCCGATGGCCGCCCAGCGGTCCTCCTCTGCGCATTCCGGATTCATCGCCACTCGCCTCCTGGACCTGGTGGGCCTCACGCCGTCCGGGTGAAGCAGGAGATTCCAGTGGGCATGATCGGAACGCTGCCCGTCATGTCTCGAACATTCGTGTCTTGACAAGGGCGGAAGGGCACGCGCAGAGCCTCCGGCCCGGTCGGGCAGGAGGCTCTGTGACGTACGGTTCGGTGCCCACCCTGGCGGCCGGTCGGCCGCCGCGCGCCGGTGGAGGAGGCGGATCCGGGGAACCGTGGATCCGGGTGGAACAAGCCGGGGCCCCGTGGGCACTCGCGCAGGCGTCGGAGGCCCCGGCTCGCACAAGGGGACTGCGTCAGCTGCCGGCCGAGACGTTGCCCGACAGGACCGGGATGTTGTCCAGGATGTGGGAGAGCGGCTCGTCGCCCTTGGCCTGGGTGGAGTTCTCGGTGCACTGCTGGTTCTGCGGGTTCGACAGGACGTTGATGTCCTGGACACCGACGTTGGCGAGGACGGCGAGCAGGGACTGGGCGTTGACCTTGACGGGCAGGCCGATGCAGGGCTTGTTCAGGGTTCCCTGGATCACGCCGAGCTGCGGGCTCAGGTCGCCGCGGGTCTCCTGGTTGCCGTAGATCTGCTGGGCGTTGTTGCCGTTGACGGTGTTGATCCCGTTGTCGTTGCCGATGGCCATGGCCGGGGCGGCCACGGCCGCGCCCGCGCCGACGATCGACGCGGTGACGGCGGCGGTGGCCATGAACTTCTTGATCATCAGTGGTCCTTCTGTCGCACGAGTGCACGGTGATAAGCACCTTGATCAACGGCCGCGGGTGGGCGCAGGTTGCGACACTTCACCCGAACAGCCCCTACCGCGTCTCGCGCCCCCGGACGGCCACGCTCAGCTCGACGACGTAGTGCTCCTCCACCCATCCGTCTTGGAACCGGTCCATGAGGAGGGCCCGTTCGTCCTCCAGGAAGGCATCCGTGCCGGGCTCGCCGACGAGGAACAGGGAGTGGGTGGACAGCTTGGCCAGATGCGTGTCGACCGGGACGCGGCGCGACCACGCGAGCCGGCGGTCGGTGAAGCGCAGCCCCTCCTGGGAGAGGGCGCGCTCGTTGATGTACCAGCCCGGGCCGAACCGCTCCTCGATCCGGTTCTGCTGATCGGCGATCCAGCCGACCCCGGTGTCCGGGTCGTTCTGCCACACCGCCAGGGCCCCGCCGGGGCGCAGCACGCGCAGGGCCTCGGGGACGGCGTGCGCCGGGTCCGTCCAGTGCCAGGACTGCGCGTACGTCAGCAGGTCCAGGCAGCCGCAGGCCAGCGGCAGCCGGTTGCCGTCCGCGCGGACCAGCGGGGTGCCGGGGTTGCGGCGCCGGAACTCCTGCGCCATGCCCTCGCCCGGCTCCACCCCGACCACCAGGGCCCCGCGGGCCTCCAGGAGGGCGGTGGCGATCCCCGTTCCCGCTCCGACGTCGGCGACCCGCGCTCCGGCCAGCGGAAAGCCGGCCATCTCGGCCAGCGTGTCGAAGAGCGCGGGCGGGTACGCGGGGCGATGGGCGGCGTAGCGTGCGGCCGCGGAGCTGAAGGAACGAGCACGGGATTCGTTCGTCATGGCGTCCATGATGCCGGTGTCCCGGAGCGGCGCGGAGAGGCAGTCCCCCATGGTGGCCGCGCGGTATGTCACGTCGCTGGTAGGGGCGTTGGAGCGGTACGGCGGACGGCCCGCGCTCGGCGCCGGCCCGGTCGTCCTCGGATTCCAGGAGGTGCTCGACGGAGCCTGCCGGCTGGCCCGAGTGCTCTCCGGGGCGGGGATCGGGCGCGGCTCGGGACTGGCCTGCGTCACGGGTTCGAACCGGCCGGAGGTGCTGCTGGTACGGATCGCGGCGCACCTGCTGGGCGCCCGGCTGACCCAGGTGCTCGCCGGACCCGCCCTGTACGGGCTCGACTTCGTGCTGCGGGACTGCCGGCCGGACCTGGTCGTGCACGATGTGCCGGTGCCCGCGACCGCGGCGCCCCGGCTCGGACTGGCCGAGCTGCTGCGCCGGGCCGGCCGGACGGAGCCCGGAGCGGTGCCGGTACGGGCGCGGGAGGAGGACGTGGCGCGGGTGACGTACACGGGCGGGACCACGGGGCGGCCCAAGGGGGTGGCCTTCACCTTCGGGGCGATGGCCGCGCGGAACGCCGTACGGCCGGCGGCCTGGGCGGATTCGGTGTACCTGTCGGTGACCTCGCTGGCGCAGCGGTCGGGCGGGCGGTGCCTGGAGCAGTGGCGGGCCGGGGGCCGGGTGGAGATCCTCGAACCGTTCGCGCCCGCGGAGTTCGCGGCGGCGTGCCTCCGCCTGGGGCCCGTGGCCACGTACCTGACGACCTCGATGGTGTACCGGCTGCTGGACGACCCGGCGACCGCCCACGGTGTACCGGGGCTGGCGGCGGTCTCCTACGGCGATTCGCCCGTCCACCCCGAGCGGCTGCGCGAGGCGGTGACCCGCTGGGGCGGCCGGTGGCGGCAGGGCTACGGCACCAACGAGGCGGCGGTGATCTGCCGGCTCTCCCCCGCCGATCACGATGCGGCGGTGGGCGGGCGGCCGGAGCTGCTGGCGTCGGTGGGGCGGCCCGTCGCGGGGGTGGCGGTGGAGGTGCGCGACGGGCGGGGCACGGCGGTGGCGGCCGGCCGCACGGGCGAGGTGTGGATGCGGTCGGGGGCGATGATGAGCGGGTACTGGGGCCGGCCCGGGCTGTCGGCCGGGGTACTGCGGGACGGATGGCTGCGGACGGGGGACCTCGGGCACTTCGGGGCGGACGGCTACCTGTACCTGGACGACCGGATCCACGACGTGGTGATGGTCCACGGGGACAACGTGTACTGCGTGCCCGTGGAGGCCGCGCTCGCCCGGCATCCCGCGGTCGCGCAGGCCGCGGTGGTGGGGCGGCACAGCGACGTCACCGGCGAGGAGGTGTGCGCCTTCCTGGTGCCGGCGGCGGGGTACGAGCCGGGCGCCGGGCTCGCCGCCGAGGCCTGTGACCTGGTGGAGAAGGAGCTGGCCCCGGCCCACCGGCCCACCGCGGTGTTCTGGGAACGGGCGCTCCCGCTGACGGCGCGGGGCAAGCCGGACAAGCGCCGGCTGCGGGAACGGGCGGCGGGGGCAGGCGGGCGTAGGGGCGGTGGGGCGGGCGGGGCTGGCGGGGCGGTCTGGGACCGGTCGGGTGGTCAGGGACGGGTGGCGGCGTAGGTCCAGAACTCCCGCATCACCTCGGGCGAGGCGGGGCCGGCCAGCTCCCGCTGGGTGAGGAGCAGGGTGAGCGTCCCGGTCGCGGGGACGATGTGGGCGGCGGTGCCGGTGCCGCCGATCCAGCCGTACCGGCCCGGTACGTTCCACGGGTCGAGGCGGGCCACGTCGACCGATCCGCCGAAACCCCAGCCCTGGCCCTCCAGGAACACGGCGCCCGCCGCGCGCTGGGGCGCGGTGAGGTGATCGGTGGTCATCTGCCGTACCGAGTCCGCCGAGAGCAGCCGCCGGCCACCCCCGTACGCGCCGCCCGCGAGCAGCATCCGGCCGAAGGCGTACAGGTCGTCGACGGTGGAGACGAGGCCGCCCGCCCCGGACGGGAAGGCGGGGAGGGTGCTCCACTCGCCGTCGGGCGCGTCCACGAGCTCCAGGGCTCCGCCGTCGGGGGCGGCCCGGTAGTAGCCGGTGAACCGGTGGAGCTGCCCCCGCGGTACGGCGAACGCGGTGTCCCGCATGCCGAGCGGCGCGAAGACGCGCTCGGCGAGCACGTCCTGGAACGGCTGTCCGGTCGCTCGGGCGATCAGCACCCCCAGGATGTCGGAGCACGTGTTGTAGAGCCATGCCTCGCCGGGCTGGTGCAGGAGCGGAATCCGTCCCAGGGCCGCCATCCACACGTCCGGCTCCGCCACCTCCTGCGGCCTGGGCGGCCCCTGTTTCAGTCCGTCGAACAGCGGGGCGACGGCGGGCAGCGAGAAGTCGGCGGGGAAGCCGTACCCGGCGCGGAAGGTGAGGAGGTCGGCGACGGTGATCGGACGGTCGGCGGGCACCACGTCGTCGAGCGGTGCGGACGGGGTACGGACCACCGTCGGCGCCGCGAGTTCCGGCAGCCAGCGGGCCACGGGGACCTCAAGGGCCAGCAGTCCGTCCTCGACCAGCATCATGGTGGCCGCGGCGGTCACGGGCTTGGTGACGGAGGCGATCCGGAAGAGGGAGTCCCGGGCCATGGGTGCGGTGCCGGCCGTGTCGAGGGAGCCGACGGCCGCGGCCTCGACGTCATCGCCGTGTGCCACCAGGGCCACCGCGCCGGGCAGTGATCCGTCGCCGACGTGGGTCTCCAGGAGACTGCGCAGGTCGCTCATGGTCCACCTTCTCGTACGTGCGGATGCTCGTAGGGAAGACTGCCGCCGGGCGCCGGATTCATCGGTCCGACACGACCGGGCACGGTCGGGACCGCTATGCGGCCGGGACCACCGACGCGCGTATCGCCGAGGCCCACTCGCCCAGCAGGGCGGCGTGGCGGATCCGCTCCGCGTCGGAGAGGCGGCCCTCGGCGCGTGCGAAGAGGCAGCGGATGTCGGCGTTGATCTCGGCGAGGGAACGGTCGGGGGCGGGGTGATCGTCAAAGGTCGGGCTCACGTGATCAAGAGTAGGCGGCGCCTCTGACAACGGTGGACCATGTCCGTCATGCGGACGCCCGGAGCGGGGTTCCGCCCGCTCATTCCGCGAGCCGGGCGGCCCGGAACCGGAGGTAGCGGCGCTCCGGCACGCTGAGCGTGAGACCGGCGGCCTTCGCGTAGGCGGCCCGTGCCGCCGCCCGCTCGCCCGCCATCTCCAACAGGTGGGCCCGTACGCCTTCCAGGCGGTGGTGGCCGGCCAGGCGCTCGTCCCCGTCCAGCTCCGCGAGCAGGGCCAGGGCCCGCCGCGGCCCGTGCACCATGGCCACCGCGACCGCGTGGCCCAGCCGCTCCACGGGGCCGGGGACCAGGCGGATCAGCAGCTCGTACAGGGCGAGGATCTCCGCCCAGTCGGTGTCCTCGTCGCCCGCCGCCTCGTCGTGCACGGCCGCGATGGCGGCACGCAGCTGGTACGGCCCCAGCGGCGCGTGGGTGAGGGCGTCGCTGACCAGGGCGACCCCTTCGGCGATGGCGGCGTGGTCCCAGCGCGTGCGGTCCTGCTCGGCGAGGGGGATCAGGTCGCCGTCGGGCGTGGTGCGGGCGGTACGGCGGGCGTCCGTGAGCAGCATCAGGGCCAGCAGGCCGGCCACCTCGCCGTCGGCGGGGAGCTGCGCGTGGACGGCGCGGGTGAGGCGGATCGCCTCGGCGGCGAGGTCGGCGCGCTGCAGATCGCTGCCCGAGGTGGCGGTGTAGCCCTCGTTGAAGATCAGGTAGAGCACGTGGAGCACGTCGGCGAGCCGGGCGGCACGGCCTTCGGCCGCTTCCGGGCCGGTCCCGTCGGCGCCACGGGTCCCGTCAGCGCGATCGGTGCCGGCGGTGCCGTCGGGCCTGATGCCGAACGGGGCCTCGGAGGCCTTGATGCGCCGTTTCGCCCGGCTGATCCGCTGGGCCATCGTGGCCTCGGGCACCAGGAGGGCGCGGGCGATCTCCGCGGTGGTCAGGCCGCCGACAGCCCGCAGGGTGAGGGCGATCCGGCCGGCGGGGGGCAGTTCGGCCCGGCAGCAGAGGAAGAGCAGGGCGAGCGTGTCGTCCTCGGAGGGGGCCCGACCCTCCCCCGGCGGCGGAGCCACGAACTCGTCGCGCGGGGTCAGCGCGGCGGCCGTCTCCTCGCGGCGCCTGCGCGCGTCCTCGCTGCGCAGCTGGTCGGTGAGCCGGCGGGAAGCGACACGGATCAGCCAGCCGCGCGGGTTGGCCGGACGGCCCTGCTCGGGCCACTGCCGGGCGGCGGCGAGCAGGGCCTCCTGCACGGCGTCCTCGGCCGCGTCGAAGTGCCCGTAGCGGCGGACGAGCGCTCCGAGGACCTGCGGCGCCAGCCGGCGCAGCAGGTCCTCGCTCGCGGGTGCGGGCTCGGGTTCGGGGCCGGTCAGCACATCTCGGTCCCCGAGCGGCTGTCGACGGGGTGGACGACGACCGGGTAGCTGGGTGCGCCTTCCGGCACCGGGCAGGCGTAGGCGCGGGCGGCGATCTCGGCGGCGCGGTCGAAGTCCGCGACGTCGACGATCCAGTACCCGGCGAGCACCTCCTTGGCCTCCCCGTACGGCCCGTCGGAGATCACGGGGGTGCCGTCGGCGGCCGCGGTGACCAGGCGGGCGTGGCGGGGGTCGGCCAGGCCCTGCCCGTCGACCCATTCACCCGACTCGGCGAGGTCGTCGTTGAGGGCGCCCATGTAGTCGAACATCGCCTTGAGGTCGGCTTCGGACCATCCGGGGCCGTCGCTGTTCGCGGCGCCGCCCATGGCGTCGTAGTCGGCCTGCTTCCCGAGAACCATCAGCATGTACTTCATGGGGTGCCACTCCTTCAGTGCTGCGTGCGCGGCGGCTCCGGGACCGGGATCGGGAGCCTTTCACAGGGGACGTCGGAGCCGTCCCTCCCATTTCGACACGTCGGCCGCGGCCGCGCGCGACGGCCGCGGCCCAGGGCGGTCCCGTACGGCCCAGTAGGCTCGTCGTATGAAGATCATCGACCTTGAGCCCGGCGATCCGCGACTCACCGCCGACCTGCTTCCCGTGCTGCTCGAACTGCGCCCCCACCTCACCGAGGAAGTGTTCCTCAGGATCCTCACGGAGGGGCACGGCCAGGGGCTGCGCTTCTCCGCCGCCTACGACGCGGACGGCCGGTGCGTGGGCGCGGCCGGCTGGCGGATCGTCGTCAACACCTCGGCGGTCCGCTCGCTCTACGTCGACGACCTGGTCACCGCCGCCACCGCCCGTTCCACCGGCGTGGGCCACGAGCTGCTCGCGCACCTGGAGCAGCACGCCGTGGCCGCCGGCTGCACCGCCCTCACGCTGGAATCCGGCACCCAGCGGACCGACGCGCACCGCTTCTACTTCCGCGAGCGGATGGCCGTCACCGCCTTCGGCTTCGAGAAGCCGCTGGGCTGACGCGCTCGCCCGCGGGGAAGTCGTGGACGCCGGGCGGGTGTGGGTGTGGTGCCCGCCCGTCCCGCGGCCGTCCTGGCACCATGGCGGCATGGAACGTGTGCTTGGAATCGGCGGGTACTTCATGCGGGCGGCCGACCCGGCGGCCCTCGGTGCGTGGTACCGCGACTGCCTGGGCCTGGACGCCGACGAGCACGGTCTGTGGCAGCAGGGCGCCGGCCCGACGGTGTTCGCGCCGTTCGAGTCCGAGACCGACTACTTCGGCTCCCGAACCCAGCAGACCATGCTCAACTTCCGGGTCCGCGACCTGGACGCGATGCTCGCGCAACTGCGCGCCAAGGGCGCGGACGTGGACGAGGAGACGCAGGACATGGAAGGCGTCGGCCGCTTCGGCTGGGTCACGGATCCTGCGGGCAACCGGGTCGAACTGTGGCAGCCCGCCTGACCGTCCCCCTGGACTTCCCGGCCTCCCCCGGAACCGATGCTCCGGTATCCGAGGGTCTCGCCGATGCCGGGGGGGATCCGGCCCGAGGCCGCCGTACGGCCCTTCGGCCCGGCCTCGGGGTCACCGTCCTGGAGGCCACGCTCCCCGTCTGGCCGGCCCCGGGGGAACCGTGACCGAACCGTCGCCGCCTCGAAGCGTGATCGACCTCGTCGGCAGGGGCGCCGCCTTGCTAGCTTCCTGGCGAAGCCGACCCCTGGAGGACCGATCCCATGCCAGTTTCCCGAGGCCCCCGCGGCGCACTGGGCGCGGCGGCCGTGGCCGCCGTGCTGCTGGCGGGCACCACCGGGTGCGGGGACAAGAACGGCACGGCGCCGGCCGCGGCCTCGGTTTCGACCTCCGCCGAGGTGTCGGCGTCGGTGTCCGCCCCGGTGTCGGCTTCCGCCTCGCCGTCGATCCCCGCCTCCTCGCCGCCCGGGCCCTCCGCGTCGGCAACCCCGACCGCGGCCGTGACCAGGCCCGTGACGCCTCCCCCGGCTCCGACCCGGCTCACGGTCGCGGTCGACACCCGGGGCGGTCGGCTCGCCCTCGTACGGGGCGGCGCCCCGCAGGAGTTCACCGTCACCCTGCGCAACGGCAACTCCGCCGAGTACCGGCATGTGGTGGTCGCCTTCCAGATGGAGATGCTGGTCGGCGAAGGCGGTGCCGGGGCGGGCAGCGGGCCGGGGTTCCTGCTGGAGCGATTCGACCCGGCCTCGGGCAGCTGGCGGCCCGCCGACTTCCGTATCGCCAACGACGCCAAGCCGCCGGCCCTGTTCTCGGGTGGCGGCCCGCTCGTCCGCGACGCCGTCCGCACCGAGCGCTACCGGCTGCGCGCCACGGCGGGCGGACCCACGGGCAGCAGCCCGGTGGTGGTGTCCTTCATCGACACGGACGCCGACGGTGAGGTCGCGGCCCATGTGGTGCTCGGGCACAGCACCCGCTGAGCGCCGTGGCCAGTGCTGTGGCCGGGAAGGTTTGGCGGGGGGGCTCGTACGGGACGTACTTGCGCGGTCCGACAACCTGGGGTCCCCCCGGACGGAGTCTGGGGGATGAGGTGCCGTACCGGGCGTCGCAACCCGGTGAACCTTGCCGGTCACAGCACTAGCGCGGGATCGACCAGGTGAACTTGCCGCCACTGACCCAGTGGACCACTTCGAGGTCGTCGAGGTCGTGGATCGTGATCCCGGCCTCCGCGGCGATCAGGAGCACGTCGGTCATCGACGTCGCCCTGCCGACGAACTCGCCGTCGACCTCCACGATGCGGAAGGGCGGGTTTCCGGGTTGCACCCCCCGTACGGTGATCCGCGCCGGGGAGATGTGTGGTGTCGAGCCTTCGGTCATGCGGAGACGGTCGCATGCCGTGACCGGTGACGGGCTCGGCGACACGCGAGGGGCCGATCGGCTTCCTCCGCGACAGCGTGCGCTTCCACGGCGCAGCTGTGCGGGACGGGCCTCAGACCGTCTCCCGGCCCGCTTCCCCGAGGGCGGACGCCGCGGTTCGCCAGGCGGCCGTGACCGCTTGACGGGCCCGGTCCGTGGCCTCCGGCACCCGGTCGGGCAGGTGCAGCGGCGAGCCGATGTGGACGTGGAAGCAGGGCCTGCGCAGCGGGGCGGTGACGACGCCGGCGAGCTGCTTGGCGCCGCTGCCCGAGCAGAGGCGGCGGGCACCCGCCTGGCCGATGGGCACGACCGGGGCGCCCGTCGCGGCGGCGAGCCGGGCCAGGCCGCTACGGAAGGGGCCGGGGGCCGTCTCCCCCGCGTCGCGGCGTCCGGGCAGCCCGCCTTCGCCGTAGAGCAGCACGCTGCGGCCCGAGGCAAGGGCGACGGCCGCCGCGTCGAGGGAATCGGCCGCTCGGGCGGTGCCGCGGTGGACGGCGATATGGCCCTCGCGGCGGAGCGCGGAGCCGAGCAGCGGGACCCGCCAGAGGCCACTGGTGGCCAGGATGACCGGCTCGATCCCGTGCCGGCGCAGCGCGGCGACCACGACGGCCGGGTCGGCGAGGGAGGTGTGGTTGGCGACGAGGAT
Organism: Streptomyces sp. NPDC001502; assembly: GCF_042894785.1. Classification (NCBI taxonomy): domain Bacteria; kingdom Bacillati; phylum Actinomycetota; class Actinomycetes; order Kitasatosporales; family Streptomycetaceae; genus Streptomyces; species Streptomyces sp. NPDC001502. The sequence goes on along the minus strand of NZ_JBIAVW010000013.1, from coordinate 43,903 downwards.
GGCGCCGGGAGCAGGGCGGTCCCCGGGGTCGGCGGTGACGGTCAGCCGCCCGAAGGCGGGTACGAGGGCGGCGGCGATTCGGCTGAGCATGGACGACCCCGTTCGGATGGTGAGGTGGTGGTGCGGTGCGATGTGTCCCATGGTCGGCCGGTGGGGCGGGCGGGGGCATGAGTAGGCGTACTCAGCGAATATGACCGAACGGTCACAAGATCCAGCGGAGGGAACGGGCGGAGATCCGGGGACATCTGGCAGTGCGGCGAGGTCCCGCGGGGCCTCGCCGGTCGTATCGGCATGATGTGAGCAGCAAGGCGGGGCTGGGATGAAGGCGGTAACGGTGGCGGGCGGTTCCTCTGACGACCCGGAGATCGAGGCAGAGACCACCGTCCTGGAGGGGGAGCCCAAGACGACGGCCGAGAGCGAGGGCCGGGCGGAGCCGGAGGCCGACGCCGTGGCCGAGGCGGACGCGGAACCCGAGGGCGAAGCCGTCCCTCAGGCCGAGCCGAAGGACGGGCTCGACGCCGAGCCCGAAGCCGACTCCGCATCCCCGGGCGAGGCCGGGTCCTCCGAGGCGGAGGCCGCAGCCGAGGCCGACCGTGCGGGCGAAGCGGACGCCGACCTCCCGGGCGAAGCCCGCACCGAGACGGACGCCGACCCCGAGGGCGAAGACGAGCCCAAGCCCGGTCCCGAGGCGGAGGCCGATCCCGGGGCCGATTCCGAATCCGAGCGCGCGGGCGAGGCTGACGCCGGACTCCCCGGCGAAGCCCGCACCGAGACGGAGGCCGAAGCCGAGGCAGAAGCCGACCACAAGGCCGGGTCCGAGGCCGGGTCCTCCACGGCGGAGGCCGCAGCCGAGTCCGAGCGCGCGGGCGAGGCTGACGCCGGACTCCCCGGCGAAGCCCGCACCGAGACGGACGCCGACCCCGAGGCGGAAGCCGACCACAAGGCCGGGTCCGAGGCCGGGTCCTCCACGGCGGAGGCCGCAGCCGAGTCCGAGCACGCAGGCGAAGCCGACACCGAACTCCCCGGCGAAGCCCGCACCGAGACGGACGCCGACCCCGAGGCGGAAGCCGACCACAAGGCCGGGTCCGAGGCCGGGTCCTCCGAGGCGGAGGCGGAGCCGAAGCGCCCGGGCGAAGCCGACGCCGAACTCCCGGGCGCGGCCCGCACCGAGACGGACGCCGAGGCCGAGACCGAACCTGACGTCACGGACCGCTCCGAGGCGGAGGCGCAAACGGAAGCGGAGGCCGACTCCGACGACCGGTCCGAGGCGGACACCGACGGCGACGACGGAGACGGCGAACCCGTCGTCCAGGACGGGGCCGACGAGCGGCGGCCCGATGACGAAGCCGGGTCGAAGGCGCCCGAGGCCGGGACCGGGGGCGAAGACGCGTCCGACGAGACCATGCTCATCGCCCTGCCCAAGCAGAAGCCCGCCGAGCCGGACGCCCCGCGGAAGGCTCCCGCCTGGGCTCGGGAGACGGAGCCGGACCCCGAGCGGACGAGCCAGTTCGTCGCGCTGAAGGACGTGGACCTGCCCGCGCCCGTCGCGCCGCGGGCTCAGCCGCAGCCCACCGAAGCCAAGGTCGCCGCGCCGGCCCCGGCCGCGCCGCTGCCTCCGCTCGATCTGCTGGCCGAGCTCACCAACACCCCTGCCCCGGCGGAGACCCCGCGCCGGACCGCGCTGCGCCGCGTCAAGATATGGACGCCGATCCTGCTCCTCCTCGCGGGGGCCGGCGTCGGGGCCCAGCTGCTGCGCCCCCTGCCCACCCCGCAGCTCGTCGCCGCCGAGGCCGACCGCACCATCGACGGTCAGTTCTCCGTCCCCTGGCCCGCCAAGGGCCAGGGCGCCGTTCGCATCTCCGGCTCCGGCGACGTCGGCACCTTCGGTGAGCAGAAGCCCGTCCCGACGGCCAGCGTCGCCAAGGTGATGACGGCCTACGTGATCCTCAAGGGCCACCCGCTGGGCAAGAACGACCCGGGTCCGGACATCACGGTCGACGCGAAGACCGTGGCGGACGGCAACTCGGAGAACGAGTCCCGCATCTCGGGCCTGACCGCCGGGCAGAAGTTCAGCCAGCAGGACATGCTCAAGATGCTCATGATCCCCTCGGGCAACAACGTCGCCCGCCTGCTGGCCCGCTGGGACGCCGGCGCCGACTCCGAAGCCGCGTTCGTCGTGAAGATGAACGCCGCCGCCAAGGAGCTCGGGATGAACGACACCACGTACACGGACCCCAGCGGTCTGGACGCGGGCACCGTCAGCACGGCCACCGATCAGCTGAAGCTCGCCGAAGCCGTCATGAAGGACGAGGTGTTCCGCTCGATCGTCGCGCTGCCGAACGCCACCATCAAGGGGCTGCCCCAGCGGCTCGAGAACAACAACATCCTGCTCACCGCCCAGGGTCTCAGCATCCGGGGCATCAAGACCGGTTCCAGCACGCCCGCCGGCGGGACACTGATGTGGGCGGCGTACAAGTCGATCGGTGACGAGACGCCGTTGATCCTCGGCACGTTGATGGACCAGCGGGTGGACGGGCCGGACCTGAACGCCGAGAGCAGCCTGAAGCTGGTGCTGGCGAACAGCAAGAAGATCATCGAGGCGGTACGAACGGCGCTCGCGTCGGTCCCGGTGGTCCGCAAGGGCGACGTCGTGGGCCATGTGGACGACGGGCTCGGCGGCCGTACCCCGCTGGTGGCGACCAAGGACCTGAACGTGATCGGCGTCCCGGGCCAGCAGCTGAAGCTGTCCCTCGCGATCGGTGCCGGTGCCGGTGCGGGTGCCGGACCGCTGCCGCACACCGCGAAGGCCGGTTCCGAGGTGGCCGTGCTGACGGTGGGCAGCGGGGAGGGAGCCCGGAGCGTGCCGGTGGCGGTCAAGGGGGCCCTGGCCGAGCCCTCGTTCGGGACCCGGCTGACCCGCGGCCGCTGAATCGCGGACACGTGAGGGGAGGCCGTGGCCTGCGGGCCACGGCCTCCCCGTTTTTCAGGCGCCCGGCGGGATCCTGGACGGGCGGCCCGTACCGCGCGTCAGGGAGTACCCGAGGATGCCCGCGAGGGCGGCCAGCACGCCGCCCGCGGCGGTCCAGATCCAGCGGTCCGTCCACCAGCCGCCCGACCAGCCGTCTTCCGGCTCGCGCAGGGTCGCGGTCACGGTGCCCGCGACCAGCGGGGTGGAGAGGGCGCCGTCCACCGCCTGGACGCCGCCGGTCTCCTTCACCTCGGCCTCGACGGCCGCGCGCACCGGCAGGCCCTTGTCCTCGTCCGGCTGGTCGACGACCGTCAGGCGTACGTAGTAGCTGCCCGGCAGCGGATCGTTGGCCCACGGCTCGGCGCCGGCGCGTACGGTGCGCAGGGTGCAGGACAGTTCGACCGTGGCGGCTTCCTTCGCCGCGGCCGCGGTCTGCGTGCCGTAGGTGCAGGCCTGCCGGCGGCGCAGTCCGTCGTACACGTCGAGCTGCCAGGTCGTGGCGCCGTGCCGGGACGCCGCATCGGGCAGGGTGACGGCGGCCTTCACCGTGGCGCGCTGCTGCGCGTCGATCGGCACGACCCAGTAGAGGTAGTCGCCGCTGGACGCGCCGGCCGTGGCCTTCTGGCCCGGGCGGAACGCCGCTGCGGTGCGGAAGCTGGTGCCGGCCTCGGTCGGGGCGGATTCGGCCTTGCCACCGCCCGGGCTCGCGCTGGCGCTGGCGCTCGGCGAGGGCGTGTCCGCGACGGCCGTACCCACGGCCGTACCCGCCACCGTGAGGGCGGCGGCCGCGGCCAGCAGGGACGCGGTCAGTGTGCCTACTCTACGCATCAGTTGGTCCTCCAGACGGAGATGCGCCAGCGGGAGATCCATCCCCACACCAGACCGGCCAGCAGCCCGGCGAGCGCCAGCACGGCCAGCAGCCACCAGCCCCGGCCGAGGCCGAACGCGGCGACGTCGGAGGCCTCGTCGGGTCCGTCCACCAGGTCGATGGTCAGCTCGACGGGCATGCCCGGGGTCGTCTTGACGGAGGCGGGAGCGGAGAAGGAGTTGCTGACCTGGAGGCAGACGGTCTCCGGCACGGGCTTGGCGTCCGAGTCCTGGCCGTCGATCTCGGCCTTCGGGTAGCGCAGGCCGGTCGAGAGGACGTCGGTACGCCCGTCACCCGCCTCCGAGCCGCGCACGATCTCGCGCCCGTGGACGGTGGTGGCGCGCAGCAGGACGCCGTAGTCGTTGTTGACGGCGCGGTCGGCGCCGATGCTGACCGAGGCGCGCAGTTCCTGCCCCGGAAGGACGTCGACCCGGTACCAGCGGTGTTCGCCGAAGGTCTCGCGGTCGCTGTAGAGGCCGGCCTTCAGCTGCGGGGCGCCCTCGCACTGCTTCGCGCCCTCGGTCGCCACCGGGTTGACGATCGGGTCAGCGGCCCGGTCGACGAGTTGTTTCACTCTGCTGGAGAGGTCCGCCTTGTGCTGCACCGAGGTGTAGGTGCCGCCGGTGGCCTCGGCGATGCAGGTCAGCTGGGCCCGGGTCTTGGCGTCCGGTACCAGGCCGAGGGTGTCGATGACCAGGTGGATGCCCTTGGCGGCGATGTCGCGCGCCACTTCGCACGGGTCGAGCGGGGCGCAGGTGTCCTCGCCGTCCGTGATGAGCACGATCCGCTTGGAGCCGTTGCCGCCCTCCAGGTCCTGGGCCGCGCCGAGCAGGGCCGGTCCGATCGGCGTCCAGCCGGTGGGGGCGAGGGTCGCCACCGCGGTCTTCGCCTCGGTCCGGTCGAGGGGGCCGACCGCGTAGAGCTGCTTGGTGTCCTTGCAGCCGAGGGCCCGGTCGTCCCCCGGGTAGTTGGCCCCCAGGGTCCGTATGCCGAGGCGCACCTCGGCCGGGACCGCGTCGATGACCTCGTTGAAGGCCTGCTTGGCCGCGGCCATGCGGGTCTGTCCGTCGATGTCGTTGGCCCGCATGGAGCCGCTCACGTCGAGGACGAGGTCGACCTTGGGGGGTTCCTTCGCCGTCGGTTCGTCGGCGGCGGTGGCGCTCGCCGGGAAGAGCCCGACGGCCAGGGCGGCGAGCAGGCCGCACGCCCCGACCGCAAGCCGTTTTCTTGTGATCATCGCCGGATCGTATTGAGGATCGTCCGGCAATCCAAAACGGGCTCCCGGCCGGGGCTTTCGGGGTGTCCGTGCGGTGTACGCGGCCCTGCGCGGCCCTGTGCGGCCGTCCGCGGGGTGGCGGGCGGGGCGGACCGGCGGATATCCGGATGCAGGGGACGCGGTGCCCGATCTAGGCTCCGGGGATGAGTGCTACCCGTACCTTCCGTATCACCGTCCGCGGCTCGTTCGACGGTCTGACCGACGAGCAGACGGCCGAGCTGCTCGCCGCCGCGCCCGAGCACGACATGCTGCGCGCGGAGTTCACCGCCGAGGGGCATCTCACGTACGACCTCGCGGCTCGCCCCTTCTTCACCTTCCGCTTCGTGGACACGGGTGAGGCCGAGGAGGACATCCTCGACGCGACGGCCCGGGCGGAACTGGCGGCGGAGAGCTGGCTGGACGAGCGCGGGTACGGCTTCAAGCAGCTGAGGTCCCAGGCCCAGGACATGTCGCTGGCCCCGCTGGGCAAGCGGCAGCGCCGCGAGGCCGCCCGGGCCTGACGGATCAGTTCGGCGGGGGCGCGGCGAAGACGGCCGCGAGGTGGGCGGCCAGCGGACGCGGGTCGGGCGGGGAGAGCGGGAGCCGGGCGCCGAGGTATCCGTCCGGGCGGATCACGAAGGCCGTGGGCTCCTCGGCCGCGTAGAGCCGGGCGAACTCGCCCCGGGTGTCGGCGTAGACCGGCAGGGTCGTGCCGTCGGCCTCGACGATGGCATGCGCGTCGGCGCCGGCGGCGGCCTCCGCCGCGAGCACCAGGCAGACCTCCATCCGGCCGCCCGAGGATTCCCGGGCCGTCCGGACGAGTGCGTCGAGGCCCGAGCCGGTCGCGGACCCGGGCCCGAACGCGGCTCCGTAGAGCAGCAGTACGTGGTCCCGCTCGCGCAGGACGTCGTACAGGCGCAGCGGGTAGGCGGTGCCGGGCCCGGTGAGGCCCGCGCAGTCGGGTGCCCGGTCGCCGGGCCGGGGGCCCCGGCCCTCGCCGGCCGGGTCCACGGTCGGGCTTCCCCGGTAGCCGACGAGGAGTTGGGCCTCGCGCATCATCACCGTGGCCGGGTCGTCGGGGTCGTTCTCCATTCCCTCGACGGCGTGCCGTACGGTGCGGCCGACGACTTCCTCGCCGACGGGCCGGCGCTCGGCGTCGTAGCCGGCGAGCAGGCCGGGGTGGGCCGCGCCCGCGCAGGCCAGGGCGAGCTTCCAGGCCAGGTTCCAGGCGTCCTGGATGCCGGTGTTCATGCCCTGGGCGCCGGTCGGCGGGTGGATGTGGGCCGCGTCCCCGGCGACGAAGACCCGGCCGTCGCCGTAGTGGTCCACGATCCGGTGGCTGATGCGGAACACCGAGGTCCAGCGGATGTCGAAGGCGGTGGTCGGCTGCGGTGAGAGCCGGTCCAGGACGGCCTGGATGTCGGCCAGTGCGGGGCCCCGGACGTTCTGCAGGCCATGCGTGATGCCGTCGGATGCGGCCGCGTCCTGCCGTGCGGTGGAGAGTTCGGGCGGCACCATCATCGACATCCGGTACCGGCCCCGGCCGGGCAGCGGGATGCAGACGAGCACGTCGTCGACCGCCCGGTCGTCGTTGAGGTGCATGGCGCGCAGGTTGTACCCGGGCGGCAGGTCCCAGTCGACGCGTACGTCGGCGAGCATGTACTCCTCGGCGAAGGCCCCGCCTTCGAAAGTGAGGCCGAGCCCTTTGCGGACGATGCTGTGCGCGCCGTCGCAGCCCACCAGGTACCGGGTGCGCAGCTCTTCCTCCGCCCCGGACGGGGTGTGCAGCCGGCAGGTCACCCCGTCGGCGTCCTGGGTGAACGACACGAGTTCGGTGCCTCGTTCGACGCTCGTTCCGAAGCGGCCCAGGAACTCGTCCAGGATGCGCTCGGTCTCGTACTGCGGCAGCGCCGCGAATCCGTAGGGCACCTCGGGCGGGACGGAGAGCTCGGTGCGGGCCTTCTCGACGCCGTTGACGTAGAGGAACTGCCCCCGCATCGGGACGGCCGCCTCCAGTGCGGCGCGGACCACCCCCATGCGGTCCCACACCTCCAGCGTGCGCGGCTGGATGCCCACGGCTTTCGCGAACGGCAGCCCGGCCGGCAGCCGGTCGACGATCCGGCAGGTGACACGCCGTCTGCGGAGCTCTGCGGCGGCGGTCAGCCCGACCGGGCCGGCGCCGACGACCAGGACGTCCGTTGCGTAGGTGTGCGCCACTGACGCCTCCTGGCGTGCGGCCCCCGGGGAAGTGAATGCCCTTCCATGGTGGCCGCCCGCCAGGTGTCCGGCATCTTTACTCGATCACGAGGTCCACGTCGATGTTGCCGCGGGTGGCGCGGGAGTACGGGCAGACCTCGTGGGCCTGCTTGACCAGCAGGGCGCCCGTCTCGCCGGCCAGGGAGTCCGGGAGCTCGACGCGCAGGGTGGCGCGCAGGCCGAAGCCGGCGCCCTCCTTGATGATGGAGACCTCCGCGGTGACCGAGGCCTCGCTGGTGTCCACCTTGGCCTGGCGGCCGACCAGGCCGAGCGCGCTGGCGAAGCAGGCGGCGTAGCCGGCGGCGAAGAGCTGCTCGGGGTTGGTGCCCTGCCCGTTGCCGCCCAGCGCCGGGGGCATGGCCAGGGCGAGGTCGATCTGGCCGTCGGAGCTGACGGCGCGGCCCTCGCGGCCGTTGGCGGTGGCGACAGCGGTGTAGAGCGCGTCCATGAGAGGTCCTCTCGCAGAAATGAACCGTGGCGGCGGCCGGTGGTCGGCCGCGCTCCACTACTAGAGCACACAATTCAGTTGTGCACAATTCAATGCCTCGCAAGTCTGTCCCGGGTACACTGGGCGTCATGACCGAGCAGCCCACCGCGACCCATGCCGACCAGGACTTCCTGCGCCTCGACGGCCAGATCTGCTTCGCGCTGAACGCGGCGAGCCGCGCCTTCGGCGGCCTCTACCGCGTCGTCCTCAAGGACCTGGGGCTCACCTACCCCCAGTACCTGGTGATGCTGGTGCTGTGGGAGCACGGCGAGATGCCGGTCAAGGAGATCGGGCAGCACCTGCGGCTTGACTCCGGAACGCTGTCCCCGCTGCTCAAGCGGCTGGAGGCGGCCGGACTGGTCCGCCGCGAGCGCAGCACCGAGGACGAGCGGTCCGTGCACGCCCACCTGACCGAGGAGGGCGCCGCGCTGCGCGTCCGCGCGGTGGAGGTGCCCCGGCGGATCGCGGCCGCGACCGGTTTCGAGCTCACCGAGGTCCTCGACCTCCAGGCCCGGCTGAACCGCCTCACCGCCGCCCTCGACGCCGCCGTGCCCCGGGAGGCCGGAGAGGCGTAGCGGCCTCCCGCACCGGACACTGGGTCCGGAAGGCGGGTGGCGGGGCGGTGGGGGCAGCGGGCAGGAGGTACGCGATGGACCCGGTTGCGGCGCTGGACCGGATCGCCTTCCTGCTGGAGCGTGCGCAGGCCCCCACCTACCGGGTACGCGCCTTCCGGTCCGCGGCGGCCGCGGTGACGCGGATGGGCGAGAGCGAGGCGGCCGAGCGGGTCGCCGCCGGTTCCCTGGAGGCCGTGAAGGGCATCGGCCCCAAAACGGCCCAGGTCGTACGGGAGGCACTCGGCGGCGCCGTCCCGGCCTATCTGCAGGCGCTGGAGGACGAGATCGCCGCGCTCCCCGAAGGGCCGCCGGCCACGCCCGCCGCCACCGCGATGCGGGCGGCCCTCCGCGGGGACTGCCATGTGCACTCCGACTGGTCCGACGGCGGCAGTCCGATCGAGGCGATGGGGCGGGCGGCGGCCGCGCTGGGCCATGAGTGGGCCGTGCTGACCGACCACTCGCCACGCCTGACGGTGGCGCGGGGGCTCTCCCCCGAGCGGCTGCGCGAGCAGCTGCGGGTGGTGGCCGAGCTCAACGCCACCTGGGCACCTTTCCGGCTGCTCACCGGAATCGAGTGCGACATCCTCGACGACGGGGCCCTGGACCAGGAGCCGGAGCTGCTGGAACGGCTCGACCTGGTCGTCGGCTCGGTGCATTCGAAGCTGCGGATGGACTCGCCGGCGATGACCCGGCGGCTGCTGGCGGCCGTGCGCAACCCGCTGATGGACGTCCTGGGCCACTGCACGGGACGACTGGTCACCGGCCGGACCCGGCCGGAGTCGCGGTTCGACGCGGAGGCGGTCTTCGCGGCCTGCGCGCAGAGCGGCACCGCCGTGGAGATCAACAGCCGGCCCGAGCGGCTGGACCCGCCCCGGCGGCTGCTGCGCCTCGCCGTGGCGGCCGGCACCTTCTTCGCGATCGACACGGACGCGCACGCCCCGGGCCAGCTGGACTGGCAGATCGTCGGCTGCGAGAGGGCCGTGGAGTGCACGGTTCCGGCCGGGCGCGTCATCAACACCTGGCCGGCGGACGCGCTCCTGGCCTGGACCCGCACCCGACGCGCCCCATGAGGTCCGCACGCCGGATTCCGCCAGGGCGACGCCGGACGGCGGCCCCGGCAACGACGCCTGTGTCCACCCGGGCACCGGACCCGGCTGCCCGTGACCACCGGCACCGGCCGGTGTCCTCACACGAGCAGCGCTCCGATCCTCTCGGGCGCGAAGAAGTCCGCGGGCGAGGTGACGCCCGCCGCCACCCTGGCGAAGCCGTCCATGGCCGGGCCGCTGCGCGACACGGCGCCGAGCACCCGGAGCATCTCCGGTGGCGGCGGATCCAGGGTGGCGAGCTCGGTGGTGAACTCGTACATCGGCAGGACCTGCCCGTCCCGGCTCTCCTGGTACTCCTTCATGGCCGCGTCGAAGGTCCGGCCGCCGGTGAACGTCCGGTCGAGGGCCCGCACGCACAGTTCCGCGTCGCGGAAGGCGTCCTGGATGCCCTGGGCCGTGATGAAATCCTTGAGGTACCCCGCGTCGCCGACGAGCGCCCAGCCCGGACCGTACGGCCGGCGCAGGAAGTTCGGAACCGCCGTACCGACGAGGCGGTCCACGCGGCGGGCCGACGCGACCCGCTCGGCGAAAGACGGAACCAGAGCCAGGGTGGCCAGGTAACCGGCCTCGACGTCCGCCCGGTTGGCCCGGAAATCGCGCATCGGCACCCCGCAGATCACCACGGTCAGGCCGTCGTTGGTGGGCCAGGCGGCGAAGGCACGGTCCGGCCGGACGTAGGTCTCGAAGCGGCCGTCCATCGGCAGGCCCGTCCAGTACGCGTAGTAACTGCACTGGAGTTTCGGCTTCTCCTCATAGGCGGCCGCACCGACGGAGCGCGCCACCAGGGAGTGGGCCCCGTCCGCGCCGACGACGACGCGGGCGTACTCCGTGACGCGCTTCCCGCCCGCCCCGTGGCCCCTGATCCCCGTGACCGCATCGCCCTCGACGACGAGTTCCTCGACGGTGAATCCCTCCCGCACCTCGACGCCCGCCCGGTCGGCGGCGTCGACGAGGATCTTGTCCAGGACCGTACGACGCGGCGCGTACGCGGCGGCGAACCCACAGCCCGCCGGCGACCCTTCGATCGTGAAGGGCCCGAAGTCGAACGAGTAGGTGGCGATCGGCGGGCAGCCGCTCGCGATGACCTGGGGCAACAGCCCCCAGCGGTCCAGGGCGGCGAGGCCCGGCGGGTGGACGAGGTGGGTGGAGACCGTATCGCTCGGGAATGAGGCCCGGTCGGCCAGGAGCACCCGGTAGCCCTTACGGGCGAGCAGCATCGCCGTGGGTGCGCCGGCGCACCGTGCGCCGACGACCACGGCGTCGTAGATCTGGTTCGACATGACGTCACCCACCGTCGGTCGGTCCCGGAGGGTGCGCGAGCACCGCATCGGGTTCGTACGGTCCACACGCTAGGCGGCGGACCGGGTCGTCCGCGTCGGCAGAACCTCCCCTCCCGGGTGTGGGCCATTGTGCCCACGAGCAGGTGCGGGAGATGGTCAGACCAGGCCGTGCCGGTGTGCGTACGCCGTCGCCGCCGAGCGCGAGGACACCCCGAGCTTGGTGAAGATGTTGCTGATGTGCCGGGCGACCGTCTTCTCGCTCAGGAACAGGTCGTCCGCGACGGCCCGGTTCGACTTCCCCACCGCGACGTGCCGCAGTACCTCCCGCTCCCGGACCGTGAGCAGGCCGGCCGCCCTGTTCGCGGCCTTGAGCACGAGCTCCTCGGCGCGGAGCAGGTCCGGTACGGCCCCCAGCTCGCGGAAGACGGCCGTGGCGGCCTCGATCTCCAGCCGTGCGGTGATGTCGTCGCCGCTCTCCCGGCAGGACAGCCCGATGAGCAGGCGGGTCCGCGCGGCCTCGTACGGTGCGTCCAGGTCCCGGAACGTCGCCACCGCGTGGCCGAGCACGGCCCGGGCGCCACGCGCGTCGCCGGACGCCAGGAGGACGGCACCCCGTGCCTGTCCGCCGATGGCGCTCAGCAGCGGGGAGGCGACGGTCTCGGCCGTCACGGCCAGCTCCTCCGCCGCGGCGCGGGCCTCCTCCGGCTCGCCCGCCGCCAGCATGACCTCCACGTACGCCGGGAGGATCCGGCAGCGCGCGCCCCCGTCGGCGGACGCGTCGAGCGCGGTGCGGATCGAGCGGGCGGCCGCTCCCGTGTCCCCGGCCGCGAGCAGGGACAGCGCGAGTCCCGGCTGTGCACTGTGCCCGAGCCTGCTGGCCTCGCGGTACGCCTCCTGCGCGCGTGCGGTTTCGCCGCGCAGCCGGTGGAGCTCGCCGAGCTGGTAGTACGCGGCGTCGGCGGAGCCGGCCGTCGGCGTCGACCGCAGCCACCGGCAGGCACGGTCCGCCTCGTCCAGGGCGTCGTCCCAGTCCCCGTGCAGCCGCATGACCTCGACGCGGTGGGCCAGACAGATGCCCCGGTAGGGCACCAGTTCCTGCTGCGCGGCGCACCAGCGGGACAGCTCGGCCGTCCATTCCCGGGCCCGGCGCAGATCGAAGGCGTCGTGGCAGGCCGCGATCACCGCGCAGTACGCCAGTCCGGACACGATCGGGGACACCTCGCCCGCCGTCACCCCGACCATGGCCTCGTCGAGGAGGCGGATGCCCTCCTGGGCGCGGCCGAGCCTGATCAGGGTCTCTCCGATGCAGACCAGGGCGAAGTTCGTGAGGTCGGGGTCCGCGAACCGCCTCGCGAGGGCCAGGGCTCGTTCGGAGACGGCCAGGGTGTGCTCCGTGTCCCCGGCGAAGTAGCCGCGTAGCGCCTCCAGTGCCAGCAGGTAGCCCTCCTCGACGGTGTCCGGGTGCCCGTCGTCGAGCAGCCGCCGGGCCCGCGCGGTCCAGCCGGCACAGCGGGACCACTCCCCGCTCAGCACCAGGTCGAGCCCGAGCCAGAACACGCAGTGGACGGCGCGCGGGACGTCACCGCGGGTCAGCCACGCATGGTGAGCGCGCGTCCACAGGTCGTCGCTCTCGGTGTTCCGGCCGGTCAGGTGCGCGGCGAGGGCGAGCCGCTCCAGATCCTCGGGATCGAGCGGGTGCTGCCGGTCGGCCTCCGAGAGGATCGCGAACACCTCACCCCACGCGTGCCGCGACCACGCCGCTTCGGCGGACCGCTGCGCTGCGGCTGGCTCCATGGCCCCATTCTCTCCGAGGTCCCGCCGGAAGGACGGTGGCTCACGGGCGGAGTTCGACGACCAGCAGGATGACGTCGGCTCCGGCCACCGCCATCGTGGCCAGGAACGGGAGCCTTCCGGCGGGCCTGCGGGCCGCGAGGAGCAGCGCCGTCGCGGTCGCGGCGAGCAGCGTCCAGCCGTACGCCGTCACCCGCCCCGGTGGTCCGACGACCAGGGTGGCGGTCGAGCCGAGGACGAGCAGCCCGGCGAGGGCGGCAGAGAACCGCAGGCCCAGCCGCTGCGGCAGCCCCGTCACTCCGGTGGCGAGGTCGTCCTCGATGTCGGGCAGCACGTTGGCGAAGTGCGCGCCCGCGCCGAGGAGGGCCGCGGCGGCCGTGAGCCAGGGGGGCGGCCAGGGGGCGCCGGGCAGGCCCAGGGTGACGAAGGCGGGCAGCAGGCCGAAGGCCAGGGCGTACGGGAGCCAGGAGGCGGCCGTGCTCTTCAGCCGGAGGTTGTAGGCCCAGGCGGCCGCCACGCCGACGAGGTGTGCGGTGCCGGCGAGCGGTCCGCAGGCCAGGGACAGCGGGACGCAGAGCAGCAGCGAGACGGCCGCCGCCCGGGTCACGGCCGCGGCCGTGACCCGGCCGGCGACGAGCGGTTTGTCCTGTCGGCCCGTGGCCAGGTCGCGCCGCAGGTCGGCCCGGTCGTTGCACCAGCCCACCGACAGCTGTCCGGCGGCCACCGCGCCCACGGTGACGGCCGCCCGCGCCGGGCCCTGCCCCGCGGCGGCCGTCAGGGCGGCGGCGAAGAGGGTCACGGCGGCCGCGGGCAGCGGGTGGCACGCGGCGGCCAGGCCGCGTACGACGCCGGGGCCGGGGCCGCGCGCTGCGGTCCCGGTGACTGCGGTGTTCTCGCGGGTCTTCGTGGTTCGCGCGGGCACGGCGACACGCTACGCGGCGCCGCGCCCGGTTCGCCTGATTCATAACGATGTGTCAGTTATTTTCTATGGTGAACGAATGACACGTGTTCTGGCAGTGCGCAGCGTGTTCCCGCCTCATCGCCACCCCCAGTCCGAGATCACGGAAGCGCTCGCCCGCTTCCTTCCACCGGGCTCCGACACCGCCCTGCTGCGCCGCGTCCACGGCTCGGTGCGCGTGGACGGCCGACATCTCGCGCTGCCGCTGGAGCGGTACGGTCCGGGGAACGACTTCGGCGCGACGAACGCCCTCTTCATCGAGACGGCTCTGGAGCTCGGCACCCAGGCCCTCGAACTCGCCCTCTCCGACGCCGGCCTGGCGGCCCAGGAGGTCGATCTGGTCATGTCGACCACGGTGACCGGGCTCGCGACGCCCTCGCTGGAGGCCCGTCTCGCCACCCGCGCGGGCCTGCGTCCCGACGTACGGCGGGTACCGCTCTTCGGCCTCGGCTGCGCGGCCGGCGCCGCCGGAGTGGGCCATGTCCACGACCATCTGACGGGCCGCAGCGGCCACGCGGCCCTGCTGCTGTCCACCGAGCTCTGTTCGCTCACCCTGCAGTCCACCGACGCCTCGATGGCGAACCTGGTGGCCGGAGCCCTGTTCGGCGACGGCGCGGGCGCCCTGGTGGCGGTGGGCCGCGACCACCCCCTGCACGCCACCGGCGCCGGACCCGAGGTGGTGGCCGCCCGCAGCCGCCTGTACCCGAACACCGAGCACCTCCTCGGCTGGGACATCGGCCACTGGGGGATGCGCATGGTGCTGGGCCGCGAACTCCCGGACCTGGTCAGGCTGCACGTGGCCGAGGAGGTCGAGTCCTTCCTGGCCGCGCACGACCTCAAGCCCGCGGACGTCGACGCGTGGATCTGCCATCCCGGCGGCCCGAAGATCCTCGACACGCTCTCGGACGCCCTCGCGCTGCCGGAATCGGCCTTCGCGGCGAGCCGGCGCTCGCTCGCGGCCGTGGGCAACCTCTCCTCCGCCTCGGTCCTGCACATCCTGGACGGCGTCCAGAGCGCGGGACCGCCCCCGCCCGGATCGGTCGGGCTGATGCTCGCCTTCGGTCCGGGCTTCGCCTCCGAACTCGTCCTCCTGCGCTGGTGAGCCCGATGATCTCGATCCCCGCCATGACCGCCCCCACCTCCCTGACCCCGTACCTGCTGCTGATCGGGCTCGTCGCCGCCGAGCGGCTCGCCGAGCTGATCACGGCCCGCCGCCACACCGCGTGGAGCCTGGCCCGCGGCGGCCGCGAGTACGGCCGCGGCCACTACCCGGCCATGGTCGCCCTGCACACCGCGCTGCTCGTGGGCTGCGTGGTGGAACCCTGGGTGACCGGACGGCCGTTCGTCCCCCTGCTCGGCTGGTCGGCCCTCGCCTGTGCCGTGGCCGCCCAGGGCCTTCGCTGGTGGTGCATCGCCACCCTCGGGAAGCGCTGGAACACCCGGGTGCTGGTCGTTCCCGGGCTGCCACTGGTGGAAGCGGGACCGTACCGGCTGCTGCGCCACCCCAACTACGTGGCCGTGGTCGCGGAGGGGGTCGCGCTGCCGCTGGTGCACGGCGCGTGGATGACGGCGCTCGGCTTCACCGTGCTCAACCTGGTGCTGCTGCGCGTACGGATCGGCTGCGAGGACGCCGCCCTGACCGACGGCGGCCGGCTGCGGGCGCCCGCCTCCGTCCACTCGGCCGGCGCCGCCTCGTGATCGACCTGCTGATCGCGGGCGGCGGCCCGGCCGGACTGGCCACCGCCATCCACGGCGCGCTCGCCGGCATGGAGGTCGTGGTCGTGGAGCCGAGGCCCACCCCCATCGACAAGGCCTGCGGGGAGGGCCTGATGCCGGGCGGCGTTCGCCGCCTCCGGGAGCTGGGCGTCACCGTGGCCGGGCAGCCGTTCCGCGGCATCCGCTACGTGGACGGCGTGAGCGGCCGCCGCGCCGAAGGGCTCTTCCGGTCCGGCCCGGGGCTCGGCGCGCGGCGCACGGAACTGCAGGCCGCCCTGGCCGAGCGCGCCGCGCAGCTCGGCGTACGGGTGCTCCCCGGGCGCGTCGACCAGGTGCGCCAGGACGTCCACCAGGTCGGCGCGGCCGGGCTCACCGCCCGCTACCTGGTGGCCGCGGACGGCCTGCACTCCCCCGTCCGGCGCGGACTCGGCCTGTCGGCGCCGCCCGCGCCCCGCCGCCCGGCACGCTACGGGCTGCGGCGCCACTACGCCGTCGAACCGTGGAGCGACCTCGTCGAGGTGCACTGGTCGGCGCGGTGCGAGGCGTACGTCACCCCGCTGGCGCCCGACCGGATCGGCGTGGCCGTCCTGACGTCCGATCAGGCCCCGTTCGACGTACAGCTGGCCCGCTTCCCGGTGCTGTCGGCGCGCCTGGCCGCGGCGGCGGGAACGCCGGTGCGCGGGGCCGGGCCGCTGCGCCAGGGGGCCCGCGTACGGGTGGCGGGGCGCGTGCTGTTCGTGGGGGACGCGGCCGGGTACGTGGACGCGCTGACCGGTGAGGGACTCACCCTGGCCGTGACGGCGGCGGGCGAGCTGGTGCGGTGCGTCCGGGCGGGTCGTCCGCAGGCCTACGAGCAGGCCTGGCGGGACCTGTCGCGCAGCTACCGCACGCTCACCGCGTCCCTGCTGTGGGCCCGTCACCAGCCGCGGCTCGCCCCACGGATCGTCCCGCTGGCCGCCCGGCTCCCCCGCGTGTTCACCCGGGCGGTGAACCTGCTCGCGTGACCGCGCCGACCGCGAACGGCGGCGAACGGCGGCGACCGGCAGCGGAGGACCGCGCCCGACCGCGAACGGAGCGGCACCCCGCGCACGGGGCGCGGGGTGCCGCTGCGGTGGAGCCTGCGGCGGGTCAGGCCGAGGGCTCCCGGCGGTTCCTGAGGGCCAGGCCGGCGAGGACCGCACCGAACGCCGCGCACAGCACGACGGTGACACCGGCCCAGGCCAGGGTGCCGCCCACCGCGCCCGCCAGCGGGTCGTACCGCAGCGATCCGCCCAGCACGTGCAGGGCGACCACGCCGAGAGCGGTGGCCGCGCCCGCCCGCCACACGGCCGTGGTGTCGCGGAGCGCCACCAGCGCGCCGCTCACCAGGCAGAGCACGGTGACGAGGAGGGGCAGGTAGTCGACGGGGGCCGCGTACTGCAGGGCCGTCAGGTCGTTCGGCAGGTGCAGGGCTCCGCTGACCAGCAGGGCGATCGCCACGGGCCAGCGCAGGACGCGCCGCAGCGCCCGCGCGCGGGACGCGGCGGGCGGGTCCACGGGAGCGGTGCGCCGGGGCGGCTCCTGGTACGGGGCGTCGGACAGCTCCGGGTAGCGCGGCTGCGGCTCGTACGGCTCCTCGTACCTCTCCTCAAAGGGCTCCGCGCACGGCTCGGCGGAGGGCTCCGCTTGCGGGCCGGACGGGGCGGCGTACGGGTCGGCCGGACCTGCGGGCCCGGCGCGGCCCCGGCGCTCCGCCTCGGCCGCGTCCTCCTTGCCGAGGATGGTCACCAGCAGGGCGACGTCCTCGATGGACCGTCCGACGGCGGCGGCGCGCAGCGTGAGATCCGCCTCGGCCACCTCGTGCGGCGACTCGCCCAGGAGGGCGACCATCCGTCGTACGTCCTGCACCGGTCGGGTCACGGCGGCCGTGCGCAGCGCGTCGTGTCCGGCGTCGGGCAGCGGGCCGCCCTCCTTGAGGAGGCTCACGAGTGCGGTGACCTCCTCGACCGGACGGCAGGTGGCCGCCGTCTCCAGCAGGGTCCGCATGGGCGGCGTGCTCGGCTCGTCCGGTGCGATGGGGTCGGGGGTCCCGTGGCGGTCTTCGTACTGTTTCGCCGCGAGGGTGATGGGGTCATTCATGGAAAGCTCCGTTCGCCGACGCGCGGGTCTACGCAATCGCGCGCCGGTCATCGTGCGTCATGGGAAGCGCACGCTTTGTTACATTGAGTGTCACTTCCGCTCACTGCGCCATTCGGGGCGGGCAAACGGGGGTCTCCACCCGGGGCCCGAAGGGGAAAGGGCGTCGGCCGTGACCGACTTTCGCCAGTTCCGTCGCCGGTGGGCCCTGCTGCTGCCCGTCGTGTTGCTCCTGCTGGGCGCCGCGCCCGGTCCGGACCGGCCCGTCGTGGACACCGACCGGGGTCCGGTGCGGGGCCTCGGGCACGGCGCGTACGACACTTTCGAGGGGATCCCCTTCGCCGCTCCCCCGACCGGTCCGCTGCGCTGGCGGCTGCCGGAGCCGGCGCCGCGCTGGGAGGGCGTACGCGATGCCGGGGCGCCCGGTTCGCGCTGTGTGCAGCTGCCCGCGAGTTGGCCCGGCGGGCCGAGCGGCTCGGAGGACTGCCTGTACCTCAACGTCACCGCTCCGGCGGGCCGGGCCACCGCCGGGAGGGGGAGCGGGAGCGGGGGCGGTCGGGGGCGGCCCGTCATGGTCTGGTTCCACGGCGGCGGCTTCTTCAGCGGCGCGGGCGACGCGTACCGGCCCGACCGGCTGGCCACGCAGGGCGGCGTCGTGGTCGTGACCGTGAACTACCGGCTCGGCGTCTTCGGCCTGTTCGGCCATCCGGAGCTCGGCGGGGCGCCCGGTTTCGCCCTCGCGGACCAGCGGGCGGCGCTGCGCTGGGTGCGGGCGAACGCGGCGCGCTTCGGCGCGGACGCGGACAACGTCACCGTCTTCGGCGAATCGGCGGGGGCCCTCAGCGTCTGCGCGCACCTCACCTCCCCGGCTTCGGCGGGCCTGTTCCACCGGGCGATCGTGCAGAGCGGATCGTGCTCGACCACGGCGCCGCCGTGGTCCCTGCTGCCCGGCCTCGGCACGTACGAGCCCTTCGTGCCGGAGCGGCGCACGGTCGCGGACGGCGCCCTGGCGGCGGCCCGGCTCGGCTGCGACCGGCCCGGCGCGGTGCTGGACTGCCTGCGCGGACTGGACACCGACGTGCTGGCGACCGCCGACCTGATGCAGCGCTTCTCGCTGGTCTCCTACGGAAACAGCGTGCTGCCGACGGAGCCCCGGCGGGCGCTGGAGGCCGGCCGGTTCCACCGGGTGCCGGTCCTCCAGGGCAGCACCCAGGACGAGATGCGCCTCTTCCTCGCGCAGACCCTGGCGGCGTATCCGATCCCCGACGAGGCCGCCTACCGGGCCCGGCTGGAGCTGTCCTTCGACGCGCCGACCGCCCGTGCGGTGGAGGCCGGCTATCCGGTGTCCGCCTTCGCGACCCCGGCGGTGGCGTGGGCCACCGTACTGACCGATGCGTCGTTCGCCTGCCCGACGCTGCGGGACGGCACGGCGCTGGGCCGGCACGTGCCGGTGTACGCGTACCGGTTCGGCGACCGGGGCGCGCCGAATTTCACGGGGCAGCCGGAGCCGGCGGACCTGCCGTACGGCGCGGCCCACGGCTTCGAACTGCCCTATCTGTTCACGATCGCGCCGCTGACCGGACCGCAGCGGCAGCTCGCGGACCGGATGACCGGCTACTGGACCGGATTCGCCCGCACGGGCGTTCCTGCGGCGCCGGGAGCACCTCGGTGGCCGCGCGACCGGACTTCGGCCTCGGTGCTGTCGCTGGCGCCGGGGGCGGGCGGGATCCGTACGGTGGACGCCCGGGCGGAGCACCACTGCGCGCTCTGGGACGCGCGGTGGCCCGGGGTCACCAGGGCTCGGTGACGTTCAGCCGCGGCCCCGTCGAGGTCTGGAGCGTCGCCGTGCCCGTGTCCCCGTAGACCTCGTGCCGCCAGGCGGCGAACACCTTGGCGATCGCGCGTGCGGCATCGCCCCGCCCCTTGCCCACTTCCTTGGTGGTGAAGGTGATCCTCGCCTCGCCGACCGTGCGTACCTTGCGGACGCGGACCTCCTTGATCACCTCGGAGTCCGCGCACCCGTCGTCGGCCTGGTGCTTCACGTAGTAGGCGGTGAAGTCGCGGGTCATGTCGAACCAGTCCGCCGGGCCGCAGGGGCCACCACCGTTGGCCATCTGACCGTCGGTCGGCGGGCCCACGTAGGCACCGGTCTCCTGATCGGTGGGCGGACCGGCATACCCGCCGGTCTCCTCGTCCGTGGGCGGACCCGCGTACCCGCCCGTCTCCTCATCCGTCGGCGGACCCGCGTACCCGCCCGTCTCCTCATCCGTCGGCGGACCCGCGTACCCGCCCGTCTCCTCGTCCGTCGGCACGTCGAGATCGCACTCCGCCGTTGCGAGCGTGGGTACGCCCGCGGGTGGCGCGGCCTGTCCCGCCCGTGTGGTCCCGCACGCCGCCAGGGCGGCGCACAGGAGCCCCGCCACCACCAGCCGACCGGTCACGGACACCGCTGTCTTCGTCATGTCCATCCCCCCTTCGGCCAGCAAGAGGCGATCGCGGCGGTCCGGGTTCCACCTCGCGGTCGCGAGCCGCCCGGCACCGGCCCACCGCACGCCGTCTCGGGACGTCCCAGGAGCCTCCGGGCCTGTGCCTGTTCCCCGCCCGGTAGCGGCCGAGGCCGGCCGGGCTCGGGTCCGGGACCGTACGGTCGTGCCCGGGCCCGGGCCGGGGACGCGCGCGCAGCCGGCGCTCTCAGCCGAGCACGACGCGGTCCCCCACCCGGGCCGTTCCCGGTGTGACGATCCTGGCGAGCGCGTCGAGCCGGTTGTCGTGCGCCCTGGCGATCGTCCTCAGGATCAGCGGCGAGTGCGGCAGGTCCTGCTGGGCCTGGTTGGTCATCACGCACCGCTCGCTGGAGCGCAGGAACGCGATACGGAGGGTGTCCCCCACGGTGGCCTCGCGCCCGATCCACTCGTCCTCGACGAAGGGCGGGGTGCCGGGCGGGGTACGCACGAGGATGTTCGGGCGGAACCGGCGCTCGTCGACCGGAACGCCCGGCACCGCGTGGCGGATCCAGTCGAGGGTGGCCGTCGTGAGGATGCTGAGCGGCAGTTGGTCGAAGTGCGAGACCTCCCCCTCGCGGGCGAGCTCCACATCGTCGCGGCCGAGGTGGGTGCGCAGGTACGCCGTGGGGTCGGCCACCACCTTCCCGTGCGGGTCGAGCAGTTCAGGGGGACCGGGCTCCGGGGTGTTGCGCGGGTAGCGGGAGCTCAGCCGGAGCAGGCCGTCCATCCGCCTGAAGCGCCGGGTGTTCTTGCCCGAGCCGAACCTGCCTTCCGCGTCGCGTACGGCGAACAGCCGGTCGCCCACCAGGCCCCGCTCGTCGACGTCCACGCTGTGCAGGCGTTCGCCGCCGGTCGACTTGATCGGGTACCGCCACAGCCGCTCGATCACGCCCACGTTCCCCGCCACCGCCGCCGCCCCGACGCCCCACCCATCAAGATCATTCTCCATGTACAGGAGGACTACCCTGGCCCCATGACCGGTTCCACCAGCCCCGTGCTGCTGTACCTCGATGTCGACGGGCCGCTCATCCCCTTCGGGGCCGGCCCGTACCCGTCCGGCGCGGACGACGAGGCCCATCCCCTGCTCTCCCGGGTCGATCCGACGCTCGGGCCCCGGCTGGCGGCGCTGCCCTGCGAACCGGTGTGGGCCACGACCTGGATGGCGGACGCCAACGCCTGCGTCGCGCCCCGGCTCGGCCTGCCGGAACTGCCCGTGGTGCTCTGGCCGGAGCCCTCCGAGGAGGACGGGCGGGGCGGGGTCCACTGGAAGACACCCGCGCTCGTCGGCCACGCCGCCGGGCGGCCCTTCATCTGGGTCGACGACGAGATCACCGGCGCCGACCGGGCCTGGGTGGCCGCCCGCCACCCCGGCCGGGCGCTCCTGCACCGGGTCGATCCGGGGCGGGGCCTGACCGAGGCCGACCTCGGCGTGCTGCGGGCCTGGTTGGGCTCGGAGTAGCCGCTGGAGCTCCCCCCGCGCCTCGCCGCGCCGCGCCAGGAGATCACCGCCTGGGTCGCCGAGGTCCGGGCCGCTACCATCGACGGCGCCCTCGCCACGGCGCTGGCCGGTCCCGACGGAACCGCCCCGGACCCGGACACCTTCCGCGAGGTCACGTCGGCGCTGGACCTTCTGGCCCGCGTGCTGACCCCCGCCGTCACCGCCCGCTGACCGGGACGGCCCCCGGGGTCGCCGCCCAGGACGCGGCGATCAGGCAGCGTTCCGCCGCCGCCAGGTGGGTGGCCGCGGCCAGCCAGGCCCAGGCGTAGCCGTCGGGCGAGGGGTCGGCCAGCCGGCCGAAGACATCGCGGGGACGGCGGTCGGCCTCGGCGGCCAGCGCGGCGGCCAGGTCCGCCGCCCCGGTGAGCCCGGCCCGGCGCAGCGGGCCGTACGAGGCGGCGGCCAGGGATGCCGTGCCGCGGGCCGCCTCGGCGACGGCGCGGCGGCCACCGGCGACCCCGGTCTCCAGGAGACGGCGCACCCGCCACAGCGGGGAGTCGGCCAGCGGGTCCGGGCCCTCGGCCGCCGGCAGCGGTACGGGGGCGGCGGCTCCCTGCGGGAAGTGCGCACCCTGGAGGCGGTCGTAGCCGAGGTCGGCCCGGCCCAGCCATTCCTCGGGCAGCCGCAGCGTGTACTCCGCGCCCGGCACCGGGCCCACGGCCAGGGGGCGCAGCGTGGCGGTGCGGTCCAGGTCGGGGCGGCCCAGGACGCGCAGCAGCAGCCCGGGGTACGAGGCGATGCGGCGCAGGTTCTCCGTGTGCGCCAGCTCCGGGTGCGGATGCGCGGGCAGCAGCCGCAGCAGGGGCGCGTCCGGGCGCGTCTCGCGCACGAGGAGGTGTTCGCCGGCCGCGCCGACGACGGTGACGTCGCAGCCGAGCAGCGCGGACTCGGCCGCGTCCGGGACGGCGAGCAGCTCGGCGACGGCCTCGGCGGCCGGCCGGGCGAAGAGCGGCGCGGCGGGCTGTTCGGTCCAGGCGATGCCGGGCAGCGGGGTCGCCCTGACCCCGCGTCCGGCACCGAGCCGGCCTTCCGGGGAGACGGTCGCGCCGACGATACGCAGGCCACCGCGGGCGAGGCCGGCATGGTCGAGGGCGGCGCCGCCGAGGGCCACGGAGGCCGACCCGGCGCCCCGGGCGCGGGCCAGGCCGCCGGGCCGGACGTCGGAGACCGAGTAGGGGGTGCCGTCCGGGGCCAGCAGGTGGGTGACCACACCGCCGTATCCGGTGGCGGAGAGGACGGGTTCCCGGCACAGGCCGTGCACCTGGAGGCTGCCGCCGGGCGCGTAGGCGCGGCGGGCGGTACCCGTCAGCGCGGGGTCTGCCGCGCCGGAGGCCAGCATCCCGGCGGTGTGGAGGAGCTCGCGGAAGGCCCCGGTGAGGTCGCCGAGCCGCTGGCCGGCCCGGCGTTCACGGGCGGCGCGCAGGCCGCGTACGACCCGTAGGGCGGCCGCTTCGGCGCGCGGCAGCCCGGCGAGGCGGGCGGTGTGGGCGGCGCGCAGCAGCTCGGCCTGGACCACCGCTCCCCCGGCGGTGACCCCGGCGGCGAGGGCTTCGGCGGCCACGTGCCAGAGGGCGCCGGCGGCGCGCAGTTGGGCCGCGGTGAGTTCCGGAGCGGGTGCGGTGGTCCCGACGGGCCGGACCGGTTCCGCGGGCCCGGTGGGATCGGCGGGCTCTGCGGTCCCGGCGGAAGCGGCCGCCGACCCGGCGGGAGCGGCTGACTCGGCGGGAGCGGCCGACGTGGTCGGCTCCGGCGGGATGTCCGCGAGCGGGGCCGCGCCCAGGGCGGCGGCCCGGTGCAGGCAGCGGGGTGCCAGCAGGCAGCTGCACGTGGCCTGTTCCGCCGTGGTGATCGTGCCCGCCGGACCGGGACTCAGGGTGACCAGGGCGTCCTCGCCGAAGCGGAGGGTGACGGTTCCGTCGGCCGCGAGGACGGCGCCCGCCGCGCAGCCCTCGGTGGCGGCGTCCAGCTTCTTGCGCAGGCGGGGGGTGAGGTGCTCGACGGCTTCGGCGAGCACCTCGGGGGCGACGGGCGGCAGTTCGGTGCTCAACGGGACTCTCCACGGAGGCGGTCGCCCACCCAGCGGGCGAGGGCGAGGGGACTGAGGGCGGCCACGGGCATACCGGCCGCCACGAGTTGCCGGGCGACCGGGACCGAGTACCGGGGTGTCCCCTCGTCGTCGAGCGCGGCGCAGCCCAGCAGGTGGGCGCCGGAGGCGGCCAGCGCGCGGACCTCGCCGAGGAGCCCGCCGATCGGCGCGCCCTCCTCGAAGTCGCTGACCACGACCACCAGGGTGCGGCTCGGGACGGTGATCAGGGAGCGGGCGTGCGCGAGACCGGCGGCGATGTGCGTGCCGCCGCCGACCCGGACCTCCAGCAGCAGGGAGAGCGGGTCCTCGACCCGGTCGGTGAGGTCCACGACCTGGGTGGAGAACGCGAGGAAGTGGGTGGACAGGGTCGGTACGCCGCCCAGCACGGCCGCGGTCAGGGCCGACCAGATGACGGAGGCCTCCATGGAGCCGGAGACGTCGACGACCAGGATCAGCCGCCAGTCGGCCTCGCGGCTCGCCCGCGTGCTGAAGACGGGCCGCTCCGGGACCACGACCACGCTGCCGTCGGCCCTGCGCCGGGTGTGCGCGAGGTTGGCGCGCAGGGTGCGGGCCAGGTCGAGCTTGCCGCCGGGCCGCCGGGTGGGGCGCGGCGTGGCGAGGCCGGAGAGGGCCGGGCGCAGCCGGGTGGCGAGCTCCTTGGCGAGTTCGTCGACGAGCCGCCTGACCAGGGGGCGCAGCCGGGCGAGTTGAGCCTCCGGCAGCCCGCCGGCGAGGGACAGTACGGAGCTCAGCAGTTCCACCGAGGGCCGTACGGCCGCCGGATCGAGCTGGGTGAGGACGTCGGTGCGGCCCGCTTCGGCCGCTCCCGCCAGCACCTCCTCCCGTACGTCGGCGCCGAACAGTGCCTCCAGCTCCTGCGACCACTCCCGGGCGGTGGGGAAGGAGGCCTCCTGGCCACCGCCCTGGCCGCGCCCCTGGCCGAGGTCGAGGTCGGAGGCGCCTTCGCCGCGCCCCGCTCCGTACAGCTCGTCCAGCGCGTGGGCGTAGCGGCGGGCGCCGGCGGGGAGCCGGTCCCGCTCGCGGCCGAGCAGCAGCCGCCAGCGGTCGGCGGGGGCGAGCCGCGGGCCGTCGGCCCGGGGGGACGGCGCGGGCGGGGCCTCAAGCGCCTCGGCGGCCGGAACCGGCGTCGGCTCTTGTGTCCCGGGCAGCGGGAGGGCCTTGAGGGCGGCGAGTCCGGCCGCGTCGGCCGCGGCCCAGAGGGCGAGCAGGGCGGGTGACGCGTCGAGCGCGAGGTCGATCCGGTCGCCGAGCCGCTCGGTGACGGTGTCGAGCAGCCGGTCCCGGGCGGCCGGTGACAGGACGTCGAAGCCACCGCGCAGTGCCGGGAGGCGGTCGAGGAAGTCCTGGTCGGCGAGATGCTCGACGCGGTCGAGGAGCGGGGTGAGGGCGGCGGGCGAGGACTGCAGGAGGGGCCCGGCGGCGGTGAGCAGTCCGCCGAGCCGCCGGGTCAGGGCGCGCCGGCTGTCGGCGGTGCCCGCGCCGTCGATCCATCCGGCGGCGCGGCCGCCGAGCTCGGCGGCCGCGTCGAGGTCGAGCAGGACCCGTACGGCCAGGGCCGCGCCCTGCATCATCGGCGACGCGGTGGCGGCCAGGTCGGCGAGGGCGTCGTCCGTGCGCAGGCCCAGGTGGTGGGCGGCGGCCCGGTCGGCGAGAGCCACGAGGGCGGCCGCGTCGGCGGGGTCCTCGCTCCCGGCGAGGCCGGGCAGACAGCGCACGGCCGCTTCGAGGAGGTCCCCGGCGAGGTCCGCGGCTGCGGCCCGGGCCGCAGCGGAGGTGCCGGGCAGATGACCGCGGTGGAGGGCCTCCAGCAGGTCGAGGGCGTCGAGGAGTTCGGGCAGGGTGGCGGTCTGCGGCAGGGCGGTGGCCGCCTCGTGGAGGCGTACGTCGACCAGCTCGGGCAGGTCGCACCGCGCGGCGGCGGCCAGCCCGGCGAGGATCTGCGCCGGGGTCGGCCCGCCGTCGGCGGCGGCGCGGCGGGCGGTGTCCCGCAGCGTGCCCGCGGCCGCCTGGGCGGCGGTGACTCCGCGCACCCCGGCGAGATCCAGCCGGGCCGGGACGGAAGGCGTCCAGGACAGCCGCCACTTGGTGCCGAGGGCGGTGCCGTCGCCGGTGGCGGCGACGGTCAGGGGCTCCCCGTAGGAGGCGCCGCACACGAGGAGCCGCTGCAGCAGGACCTCGCGGCGGCCGTCGAGGGCGGAGCGGAGCGGGTCGAGGCGGATCTCGCGGGGCGCCGGGTCCTCGGGGGACGGCAGCCGCAGCGCGGCGAGTTCGGCTTCGACCGAGGGGCCGAGGCCGGAGCGGGGGGCGTGCGGGGTGATCCTGCCGCGGGCGGTGCCGACGAGCACGGCCTCCAGGGCGCGGGCCAGCGCCCGGCCGCGGCCGAGCGGTTCGCCCTGGCCGAGGACGGTGGTGACGGCTTCGAGGAGCTCGCCGCGGCCGGGCGCGGGCAGCGCGCGCAGGGTGGCGAGGTCGCAGGCGAGCCGCAGGGTCTCGGCGGCCTCGCCGGTGCCGGCGGTGTGCCCGGCGCGGCGCAGCTCCCGGCAGAGCCCGGTGACGGCGACGGAGGCGGCCTCGCGGACCCGGTCGGGATCCCCGCCGGCTTCGAGGACGGCCTGCTGCCAGCGGGGGTCCCGGATTCCGGCGGGGTACCCGGAACGGGAGTCGAGCAGGTCGAAGGAGTACGGCACGAAGGAGGTGACGGCCGGTGCCGTGTCCGCGCCCGGCGCCCCGGAAGCGGTGGTCCTGCCGTGCCGGGGCCCCGGCACGACCGGGTTCGGCCCGAGGGCCGTGACGGCGTCGGAGCGGGAACCGGATCCGGATCCGGAACCGGCGCCGGCGCGATGGGCGGAGCCTGAGCCGGCGCTGGACCCGAAGTCGGAGCCGTGGCCGGATCCCGAACCGGTGCCGGTGCCGGTGCCAGTGCCGGAGGCGGAGGCCGTGCCGGAGGCGGAAGCCGTGCCGGAGGCGGAGCCCGTGCCGGAGGCGGAGCCCGTGCCGGAGCCGGAGCCCGTGCCGGAGCCGGAGCCCGTGCCGGAGGCGGAGGCCGTGCCGGTGCCGGAGGCGGTGCCGGAGGCGGTGCCGGAGGCGGTGCCGGAGGCGGTGCCGGAGCCGGAAGCGGAACCGTGGGCGGAGCCGGGCCCATGGCCGGAGTTCACGTCGGAAGCCTGACCGGAGCCGCAGCCGGGGTCGGAGCCGACCGCGTCGCCCGAGCCGGAACCGGTGTCGGAGCCGCCACCGGGGCCGGAGGCGGAGCGGGAGTCGGCGCCGAGGCCGGAATCGGCGGTGGAGCCGGAGCCGGAGTCGACGCCAGAGCCGTGTTCGGCCGGCGAGCCGTCGGCGGCCGTGCCCGGGAGGACCGGGGCGTGGAACGCCCCGATCACCGCTGCCACGCGGTGGCCCGCGGCGACCTGGCCCGCGATCACGCTGCGCATGTGCGCCTCGCGGGCCAGGTCCGTCGCCGGGACGGCGCCCGTGTCCGCGCGCAGCGCCCAGCCGACGCCGAGCGCCGCACGGCGTACGGCCTCCGGGGAGCACCCCGGTGCGAGGACCTCGACGGCCCGGTCCCACAGGTCGTCACCGTCGCGGCCCGTACCGGCTGCGGTCAGAGCGTCCGCGAAGGACCCACTGGCAGGGTCCGTGCCCCGGTCCAGGGCCGTGGCCGGGCGCGGACCCTGCCCGGATCCCTGGTCCGGGAGCGCGTTCCGGACCCCGGCCGGGTCCGTGGCCCGGGGCGAACCGGGGCCCGGGCCCGAGTCCGGAGCCGTGGCGGAGACCGGGGCCTGGGCGTGGGCCGAGCCCTGCCCGGAGCCCTGGCCCGGGATCGGGTCCGTGCCCGCGGCCGGCGCCGCGACGGAGTCCGGGGCCAGAATCCGGTCCGGCGCCCCGGCGGGGTCCGGCCGGGTCCAGCCGCGGTCCGCCAGCGGGAGGTCGCAGCAGATGACGGCCGCGCCGACCGCACGGGCCCAGCGGATCGCGGCCAGTTCCGGGGAGAAGTCCGCGAACGGGTAGAACGCCAGGCGGCCGTCCTCCCCCGTGCCCGCGAGGGCGACCGGGGCGACGGTCTCGGGGTCGGCGAGGTGCTCCAGCCAGGACTGGAAGTCCGCCGGGAGCTCGACGCAGACCACGTCGGCGCCCGAGGCGTCCAGCAGGGCCGGTACCACCGCGGCCAGCGCGGGGCTGTGGTGGCGCACCCCGATGAGGTACGGCTCACGGGCCGCGGCGAGGGCCTCGACCGCGGCCCGCGGGTCGGTGTGCGTCAACGCAGGCTCCCGCGCAGGTCCCAGAGGCGGCGCCACATCGGCGAACCGTCCTCGGCGCGGCGACGGACCGGGCCGTCCCAGTACCCCAGCAGGCGTCCGTGGTCGGCCGGGTCGTCCTTGCGTACGACGCCCAGCAGGTGCCCCGGCAGCAGGTCCAGCACGTCCCCGCCCGGCAGGTACGCGGCGGCGACCCCGAGCGAGGCCGCCACCTGGACGGCTTCGGCGGTGGACATGACCGTGCCGGGGCGTTCCACGTCCCAGCCCTCGGCGGAGCGGCCGGAGCGCAGGTCGCGGAAGACGGTGACGAGTGCGTCGAGCACGGCGTCGTCGACGCCGAAGGCGGCGCCGGCCCGCTGGACGGCGGCCACCGCCTGGCGGCGGATCAAGGTGGCCTCCGCGTCCGCGTCGGCGATCGGGGCGACGGTCTCGAAGTTGAAGCGGCGCTTGAGGGCGGCGGACATCTCCGAGACGCCGCGGTCGCGCAGGTTGGCGGTGGCGATGACGGTGAAGCCGGGCGCCGCGGAGACCACCGCGTCCTCGGTGGCCGTCAGTTCGGGCACGCTGAGCCGCCGGTCGGACAGGATCGACACCAGCGCGTCCTGCACCTCGGGCAGGCAGCGGGTGATCTCCTCGACGCGGACGACGCGCCCGGTGCGCATGGCGGAGAGCACCGGGGAGTCGACCAGGGCCTGCGACGTGGGGCCCTGGGCGAGCAGCAGCGCGTAGTTCCAGCCGTAGCGGAAGGCGTCCTCGGTGGTGCCGGCCGTGCCCTGGACGGTGAGGGCGCTGGTGCCGCTGACGGCGGCCGCCAGCAGCTCGGACAGCATCGACTTGGCGGTGCCGGGCTCGCCGGTGAGGAGCAGGCCGCGCTCACCGGCCAGGGTGACGACGCAGCGCTCCACGAGGGCGCGTTCGCCGACGAACTTGGGGGCGATGGCCAGCTTGGCGGGGAGTCCGGCGCGGCGCCCCGGCAGGGTCAGCGCGGCCCCGTCGCTGCCGCAGACGAAGGTGACGACGGCGCGCGGGGTCAGGGCCCAGCCGGGCGGGCGGGGGCCGGGGTCCTGGGCGGCGAGGAAGGCGAGCTCGGCGGCGTGGCGCTCCTCGGCGGGCAGCACCTGCCGGGCGGCGGGGGCGGTTTCTTCGGTGACGGTCATCGGGTCCTCTGGAAGGTGTGGCGGGAGGGCGGTGCGGGGGCGCGGCGCACCTGCGGGCAGGCGCGCCGCGCCGTACGGGGGTCCCGGGCGGCCCGGGACGGCCGGTTCAGCGGCGGCGGGCGCGGGTGCGCTTCACCTTGAGCTCCTCGAAGCGCGGCAGGTCGCCCTCCTGGACCCGCTGCCAGGCACGGCGGTAGAGCTCGGCAGCCGGTTCGGCCGGGACCAGCACGCCCAGCGGGGGCCGGCCACCGGCGCTCAGGCCGTACATCGCGAGCTTCCACTGCTCCACCGGCAGTGTCGGGGAGGGCAGGTCGGCCCAGCCGCCCGGCAGGAACAGCGAGCGCCCGGCCCGGCTGCGGCCGGCCGTCACCACCAGGTCGGTGGCGCCCAGTTCGGCGCGGGCCGCCTTGAGCCGGGCCGGCTTCCAGCCGGTCCACCGCGCGGTGTTGCGGTCGGTGGGGTCGGGCATCGCGAGCAGCATGAGGTAGAGGGTGGCCGCGTCGGCGCCCAGGCCGTGCCGGGCGCTCGCCTCCTCCACCAGCTCCGGAACGGAGCGGCCGGGGTCCTGCGGCCACCAGGTGCCGTCCGCGGCCACGGCGCCGGCCGCCGGGGCGCCCGGGTCGGCGAGCAGCGCGGCGAACCGCGGGTCGTGGACGGCACGCAGCGCGGCCTCGGCGGCGGAGGGCCGCTGGTCGTCACCGCGCAGCACCGGCAGGTACGGGTCGGAGCCGGTGGAGTCGAGCAGTGCCGGGCGCAGTGCGGGCTTGGGCTGGTCGTCATGGGTGGCCATGACGACGGCTCCGTACCGCTCGTAGCCCTCGCCGGTCTCGGTCGGCGTTCCGGCCGCCGAGCGGAAGGCGGGCAGGCTGGTGTAGTGCCCGATCTCCAGGAGCAGTTCGGGCGCGGCGAGCCGCTGCCGTACGGCGGTCAGGACGGGCGGCAGGACCGCTCGTACGGCATCACCCGCGGGCAGCCGGTGGGCCAGCCAGGAGGCCATGGCCAGGGTTCCGGTGAGGACGGACCCGGTGAAGGGATCGGTGGCCGGCTCGGCGGGCTCCACGTGGTCGCCCTTCACCGTCCAGGCGACGTCGACGGAGAGCTCGCGCGAGGCGGCCGGGTCGAGCAGCGCGGCCAGGGCGCGGTGCGCGGGCCAGGTGCCGCCCACGGCGCGCGCGGCTTCGGTGGCCAGCCAGTCGGGGACGGGGGTACGGCGGCCCACGCGCCGGTTCCAGAGCTCCGCGGCGGCGGCGACGTCGGGTCCCTCGCTCCACAGCTGCGCCGGATCGGCGGGGAGCAGGGCCCCGACGACGGCACGCCGCAGCTCGGTGTCGAGGGTCTTGAGCTCGTCGCGGGCGTGCGCGGCGTCGGTGGCCTTGACCCCGAGGGCGGTGCGCAGTTCGGGGGTCAGGAAGCTGCGTTCGGAGCTGTCGACGCCCGGGAGTCCGGCGACCACCAGGCGGGCGAGGGCGCCGGAGACTCCGGTGAGCCGGGAGAACTCCTCCGCGGCTTCGGGGCGGAAGGGCGCGGGCCCGTGCTCGGCGGCCGCGCCGAGGAACGCGGTCAGCCAGCCGGCGCCGCGTTCGCGGTCGCCGAGCGGGGCGGCGCCGCGCACGGTGTAGGGGCCGGGGACGGTGAACCGGCCCGTGGGGTCGTACAGCAAGGCGCCGAACTCGTGGCCTTCGGGCACGGATTCGGTGTGCTCGGTCAGCGCGAGGACGGCTCCGCCGCCCAGCGGCAGCAGGCTGCGGTGGTAGACGTTGCGTTCGCCGTCCGGGGTGAGCAGGTGCTGCCGGTCGAGGCGGAGCAGGACGCGGCGCCAGCGGTCCGCGGAGCCTTCGGCCGAGGCCAGGCCGAGGGCGTCGACCGTGCCGAGCAGGGTGAGCAGCCCTTCGCGCTGCTCGTCGGTGGGCGCGACGGTGACGGCGCGGTAGGCGACGGCCGCGGGCTGGTCCAGCAGCGGGGTCCACGTGA
Organism: Streptomyces sp. NPDC001502; assembly: GCF_042894785.1. NCBI lineage: Bacteria > Bacillati > Actinomycetota > Actinomycetes > Kitasatosporales > Streptomycetaceae > Streptomyces > Streptomyces sp. NPDC001502. The sequence continues at coordinate 12,996 of NZ_JBIAVW010000013.1, read as the reverse complement.
AGCACCAGTGCGGCAGCGCGGGTGTGTCGAAGTGCAGCAGGCCGGGCGCGGGGGTCGCGTCGGTCCGGGTGCGGGCGGCGGCGAGTTCGGTCAGCGTGTAGTGGGCGGCGTCGTTCTCGCCGCCCCAGCGGTAGTAGGAGTCGATGAGACCGCTGAGCCCGTCGGCGATCAGCCGGTCGCCGGGGCCCTGCTCGCGTTCCTCCACGGGGGTGTTGTCGGGGTGGAGCCGGGCGGCTATCTCGTCCAGGGCCTTCTGCTGGGTGAGGGTGAAGCGGAGGACTTCGACGATGCCGCCGATGATCTTGGGGGCGGTGATCCGCGGCAGGGCCGCGCCGACCAGGTCGGGCAGGTCGGCGGCCTTGTCGGCGGCGGCGGCCGCCTTGAGCAGTGCGGCCACGGTCTCCCGGTCGGCGGCGCGCAGGACGGCCGAGCCCTCGGTGTCGCGGGGGCGCAGGGCGTACCAGTGCGACAGCGGCGGAAGGTCCACGCTGCCCGTGCCGAAGGCGGAGCGCCGGCGGTGGCCGTCGCGCGACGTGGCGGTGACCACACCGTCCGGGTCGGTGATGCTCAGCTCCTGCCAGTGCTGGGACAGGGACCGGGGCCGGTTGTCGCCGGGGAAGGTGAGGGCGGCGACGGGCACCTCGCGGCCCTCGGGCACGGCGACGGTGCGGCCGCCGGTGTCGGTGCCCTGCCAGCCGTTGCCGGGGAGGCGTACGGTGCGCCAGCCGAGCAGGCCGTCGGCGGGCTCACCGAGAACCGAACCGTCCACGGTGGGCGCGGGCCGCAGCCAGGTGTAGTGCCCGGTGCGCAGGGCCGCGTCCCCGTCGGCACGCAGCGCGTCGGTGAAGAACGCGGGCAGCGAGTACCGTCCGTGGGTCCCGCCGGCGGGGTCGTACTCGACCCAGCCGTGGCCGGTCTCCTCGTCGCGGCGCTGCCACACCCAGTACGAGGTGCCGTCGGACAGCAGGGGCCGCTCGTCCGGCAGCTTCGTGTCGCCGCGGTGCAGGACGCCGCCGCCGGTGGCGCGCCCGCCGCCGGGGAGCGGCAGGGAGAGGTGGTCGCTGCGCAGCGACCAGTGGCTGCGGTCGGTGTCCAGGGTGAGGACGGTGCCGGGCGAGTGGTGCCAGTAGCCCTCGGTCCCGTTGCTGCTCCAGGAGGACCAGAAGACGAGCAGTTCACCGTCGACGTAGTGGAAGCCGTGGTTGTACGAGGTCCCGGTCGGCACGCGCAGGTCGTGCGTGAGGACGGTGGAGTCGGCGTCGATGACCCGGACCTGGGTCTGGTTGGCGACGATCAGGTACGGCCAGGCCTCCACCACGGTGAGGGCCTCCCGGCCCTGGCCGGGGCTCAGTTCGGCGAGGGCCTCCTCCCAGGAGGGCCAGGCCAGTTCCTCGAAGAGGCCGCCGCGCAGGGTCCGGGCGAGGGTTTCGGCGAGGTCCGCGGCCGCGGCGGCGGCCACTTCCTCGGGGGCGAGTTCCAGGGCTTCGGTGGGCAGCCACCCCAGCCGCGCGATGGCCTCGGGCACTCCGGGCAGGCCGGCGGCGGTGGAGGCGAGAGCGATGTCGCGCATCCACTCGGCCAGCAGCGGGCGGCCTCCGGGCGAGGCGGCGAGGGACCGGACGACATCGGCGTGGCCGGCGCCGAAGGCGTCCAGGGCGCGCCGGAAGGCGGGGTGGAAGCGCTGGTCGGCGGCGAGGGCGAGCAGGTCGCGGCGCTGGTCGCCGTCGGCCCACTCGGACAGGTTCAGGTGGTCGTGCCGGTGCCGGCGGTGCTCGCTCTCGGCCTCGGGGTCGGCGACCGGGACGTCCAGGGCGAGCAGCAGGTCGAGGAGGTCGGCGTCCTCGACGCCGATCCGCAGGCCCGCTTCCCGTTCGGGCCGGGCGAGTTCGGTGCGCAGCTGCTCGGCACCCCGTTCGACGAGGTCGAGGAGGAGCGGGAGCGTGGGGCGGCTGCCCCAGCCGGAGTGGCGGGCGGCGTGGAAGCGCTCCAGCCAGCCGGCCGTGCCGTCGGCGCAGCACTGCTCGGCGGGCAGGTCCCCGTCGACGAGGCCGGCGGTGGCGCCGGACTCCTCCAGGATCTCCAGCCACAGGGTGGTGAACTCGCCGCCGTCGCCGCTGGGCGGGGTCAGTCCGAGGAGCGTGCCGCGGACGGCGGGCACGCGGCGGGCGAGCGCCACGAGGGCGCCGCGGTGTGCCTTCCACCAGCCGAGCGCGGCGCGCAGGGTGGCGGGCAGGGGCAGCAGTTCGGCGAGGTAGTCCTGCTCGGGTTCGGTGCCGGTCAGGCCCGCGGCGCGGGCGAGGCGGCGCAGTTCGGCGGCGGCCTGGGCGGAGGGCGCCAGCCCGCCGGCGGTGCGGCGTACGCACAGGCGGCGGAAGCGCTCGTAGGCCTCGGCGGGGGTGACGCGGCCGGCCAGGGCCTTTCCGTAGCCGGTGAGCACCTTCACCGGCAGGGCGCCGACGAGGGCGAATTCGAGGAATACGGCGTCGAGGCGGTCCTCGTCGATGCCCAGCCCGTGCTGGGCCTCGGCGTCACGGGCCCGCCCGAACAGCTGGGCGGCGTAGGTGGTGTTCTCGACGGCGAGGAAGAGCCGCGCGGCCTGCTCGTGGAAGAGGGGCAGGAAGTGCGGGACGGACGCGGCGAGGCGGCCGGCCAGTTCGAGGCAGGCGTCGAGGGCGGCCTTGGGCTTGGTCTTGGCCTGCCGGGCGATCCGGTCCAGTTCGGGGACGACGGCGAGGGCGTGGTGGCCGTCCTCGGGGTGGTGCACGAGGACCCATTCGGGGAAGCCGAGCGCCTGGCGCCGGCTCAGGCCGACGACGGGCGGCTCGCCCTCGTCCCGTACGAGTCCCAGGAAGCCTGCGGCGAGGTCCTCGGCCGCGCCCAGTTCGCCGGGGGCGAGCCGGACGACGACGCGGTCGTCGCCGAGGCCGGGGTGGCGGTAGGCGCGCGCGGTCAGTTCCACGACGTCGCTACCGGCGCCGGTGGTGTCCCGCGGCAGTACGGCACCGGCCTTGAGCAGCAGTTCGGCGTTGTTCATCTCGGTGTCTTCCTGGTGGGTGCTCACGCGTCCCCGCCCTCCTCGATCTTGCGCCCGGCGTAGAGCGCCGCGGCCATCCGCATGCCTTCGGACCAGGCCACCGGTCCGACCTCCGTCAGGCGCACCGCCCGGCCGTCCTCGTCGTGCCAGCTCAGCGCGCCGGTGGTCATCTCGTCCTCGTAGTAGGGTTCGCCGATCCACACGGCGGCCTCCGTCCCGGTGCCCGAGTCCCGGACCTTGCAGGTGGCGTAGCCGCCGGAGACCCGGTAGCCGAGGCTCGTGGCGCGGGCCGCGAGGCTGAAGCGGGTGGGGAAGACCCCGCCCGCGTAGTCGCGGACCTCGGTGGCGGTGGCGGCGATCTCGGCGGGCTTGCGCCAGGTGGCCCGGTGGATCTGCTCGACCCGCTGCACGATGCCCAGCTCGGCCGCGAAGTCCCGTACGTCGTCCAGGTCGGGCAGCAGCACCGGGTGCGGCAGGGTCACCGTGCGCGGGGAGAGCCGGACGGTCTCGCCGTCGAGGTTGACCACCTTCAGCTCACCCGAGGCGGTGGCGTCCCGCAGGAAGCCCACCTCGTCCGGGTCGTCGCCGACGACGGCCACATCGCGCAGGGCGCTCTGCCAGGCCTCGTCCGGCCAGACCCGGGCGAGCAGTTCGGTCGGCACGGGCAGCGAGGAGACCATCCAGCTGTCGACCTGGGCGGCGCAGACCGCCTCGTGCCGGTCGAGCCATTCGGCCAGCCTGCGCAGCCGGTCCACCTCGGGATGGTCCTTCAGGGCCTTGGGCAGTGTCTTCAACTGCCGTCCCGCCGTCCGCCCGGCGGCGGACCTCGCCGCCACCCGTCCCTCCACCAGGGCGATCTCGTACCCCTCGCCCGCCGCCAGCCATGCCATCAGACCGTGCCCCTCCGCCTGTCCTGTCCGGTTCCGCGCAGCCCTGACAGGGGGGAGCCGACCCCCCTGAGCTGCGGTATGTCCGGAGACTAGCGAGAGCCACTGACAACGCCCGCCGGAGGGCCCTTGGTAGGTTGATTGTCCGGTTCTGGGTAGTGTCTCCGGGACAGCGTGCGGAGCGGTACCGGCTCGGGGTGGGGTTATGGGACGTCAGATACGTGTGCCGGGTGCGGTGCTGGCGCTGCTGCTGGCCGCCGCCACCGGGTGCTCCGACCCGGCCGCGCCGGGCGCCGGGGATCCCAAGGCGTCGGCGCCCGCGGGTTCGCCGTCCACCGCGGCGCCGAAGTCCCCGAAGTCGCCGGACTCACCGGGGGGCGACGCCAAACCGGCCGGTGGGGACGTACTGCCCGGTATGGTCACCACCGCTGTGGCGCGGACCCAGTTGGCGGCGCTCAAGGTGGCGCCGGTGGGCACGATGGCGGGCTACAGCAGGGACAAGTTCACGCACTGGGCGCAGCAGGGCAACAAGTGCGACACGCGTGAGGTGGTCCTGAAGCGCGACGGAACCGAGGTCAACCAGGACGCCGAGTGCAAGGCCGTGTCCGGCAACTGGAAGAGCCTCTACGACGGGGTGGTCGTCACGGACGCGGGAAAGATGGACATCGACCACATGGTGCCGCTCGCCGAGGGCTGGCGCTCCGGCGCGGCCGGCTGGGACTCCGCGCGGCGCAAGGCCTTCGCCAACGATCTGACCCATCCTCAGCTGCTCGCCGTGACGGCGGCCTCGAACCGTTCCAAGGGCGACCAGAGCCCCGACCTGTGGCAGCCGCCGGACAAGGCGAGCTGGTGCCCGTACGGGCGGGCCTGGACCACCGTGAAATCCACGTACGGACTGACCGTGACCGAACCGGAGAAGAACATGCTCACCACGATGCTGGACACCTGCGCCTCATGACGCGGCCGCACCGGTGGCAGGACGAGGTGCTCGCCGGGCCGGGCGGCGCCATGACCGACGAGGTCGGCGTGATCACCGGTCCCCTCACGCTGCGCACCACGGCGTCGGCCGGGGACCCGGTCCGGTTCGAGGTCCAGTACAAGGACGCCGACGAGTGGTACACGCTCACCGGGAGCCCTCGGACCCGCCGAGGCGCCCCGGCCGCCCTGCACGCCGCGGCCCTCGCGGCGATCCGCGCGGGCGGCGGGGCGCAGGCTCCCGGCTGAGATGCCTGCTCGGAGGACGGCTCCGAGGACAGCTTCGAGGACAGCTCCGTGGACGGGTCGGAGGACGGCTCTGAGGACGGCTCAGAGAGCCGCTCAGAGGACGGCGATGCCCAGGGGCCGGGCGCCCGCCGCGAGTCGGCGGGTGGCTCCGGTGTCGAGGTCGACGACCGTGATGCCGTTCCAGTAGCCGTCCCGGGTGTAGCCGCCCGTGACGTAGGCGGTCCGGCCGTCGCGGGAGACGGCCACGTCCTCGTGCGGGCCCTGGAGCGGGTACACCCGCTCGGCGCCGTCCGGGGAACGGACCGTCAGCGAGGGGCCCCTGCCGTCGCCCGGCCGCACCGCGCCCGTGCCGACCACCAGGAGCCGGCCGTCGGGCATGACGGCCGCGCCGTGCTGGTGGGTGTCGGCGGTCATCGGCTCGATCCGGGTCTGCCCGGTCCGCGGGTCGACCACGGCGAGCCGCTCGCCCTCGAAGGGGAGCAGCAGTTTTCCGTCGGAGGGCCGTACGACGGCGTAGTGCGGCTTGAGCCAGGAGGCGAGTCCGCCCTCGGTTCCGTAGGGGGCGACCTCGATCCGGCGGGGCCGGAGTTCTCCGGCCGAGACGGCGGTGACGTCGAAGGAGTCGTGGCCGGTGACGTAGACCTCGGCGCCGTCCGGTGACACGTCGACGTCGAAGGGCCGCCGGCCCACCGGTACGACGGCGGTGACCTCGCTCTTCGCCGTGTCGAGGACCTCCAGGACCCCGCCGGTGCCGGGGACGTTGACCCCGGCGTAGGCGTGCGCGCCGTCGGGCGAGAGCGCGATGCCCATGCCGCCGCCGCGGTACTCGCCGTCGGTGGCCGGGCCGGTCGCGGTGCGGTACGGGATCAGGGCCAGCCGTACGCGGGTGCGCGTGTCGACGACGGCCACGCCCTCGGCGGTGGCGACCCACGCCCGGCCGTCGGTGCCCACGGCCAGTCCGTACGGGGCCCTGCCCACGGTGACCGAGGCGACCGCGCCGCGTTCCGGATCCACGAAGGTCACGGTGTCGGCCTCGAAGTCGGCGGTCAGCAGGAGCCCCTGCGGGGTGGGGGCGGTGGCGGGCAGCGGGGAGGCGGCGGAGGGCGCCGGGGCCGGCGGCGCGGGCGCCGTGTTCTGGGCGCAGGCTCCGAGCAGCAGGGTCGCGGCCATCGCCGCGAGGGCGCCACGGGTACGGGTACGGGTGCCGGTGCGGTTACGCGGACGCGTACGGCGGTTCATCGGCCGGTCCCGGCTTCCGCCGCGCCGGCCGCCGCCTTCAGGGTCCGCGCCATGCCGTCGAAGCCCCGGCGGACGGCGTGCTCGTACGGGGTCACCCCCTCGTGGTCGGGCAGCAGCGGATCCGCGCCCGCCCCGAGCAGGACCGCGACGATCTCCTCGTGGCGCGGGCCGCCGTCGCCGAGGATCACCGCCTCCAGGAGGGCGGTCCAGCCGAGCCGGTTGACGTGGTCGACGTCGGTGTCCGTCGCGTCGAGCACGGCGCGCACGTACGCGGTGTGCCCGCGCTCGGCGGCCGGGATGAGGGAGATCCCGCCGAACCGGTTGCGCTGCTTCAGGTCGGGTCCGGCGGGCAGCAGCAGGCGCATCATGCGTACGCTGCCGGTGACGCCGGTGACCAGCCAGGGGCTGTCCTCCCGGGAGTCCGGGGCGTTCGGGTCGGCTCCGGCGGCGACCAGCAGTTCGGCCACGGCCACGTGGCCGCCGAGCGCGGCGAGCAGCAGTGGCGTGCGCAGCTCCTCGTCGCGGGCCTCCACGGCGGCGCCCGCGGCGAGCGCCGCGCCCACCGCCGCCGCGTCGCCGCGGCGGGCCCCGTCGAGGAGGAGTCGGTCGTGCGCGTTCATGGTGTCCCTCTCGGCTCCGGGCGGGGAGGGCCGGTTACGTCCTCCCGCTCCCCCGGTCCATGCTCTCCGCGCCGGAGCCCCCGGCGGGTCCGACCGGCGGACGGAGCGTGCGGGCGGTCCGGAGGATCCCGGGGTCGGCCGATCGGATGATGCGGCCGTGCGGGGATCGTGGGACGGCCCTCAGGCCTCTCAGGCCCCTCAGGCCTCGTACTCGGTGAGGTCGATGCCGTGGACCCGTACGGAGGTCCCGTAGCGGGGGTCGGTGGTGTCGCGTTCCATCACCATGCCCAGTTTGCGGATCACGTTCTCGGAATCGGTGTTGCTCATCCGGTTGATCGCGACGACCCGGTCCAGGCCGCGGTCCTGGAGTGCGAACTCCAAGGTGGCGTGGGCGGCCTCGGAGGCATAGCCCTGGCCCCAGTACTGGCGGCCGAGCCGCCAGCTGATCTGCACGTCCGCCCGGGCGTCCGGCAGGTTCTCGAGGACCGAGAGGCCGACGGCACCGATCAGCTCGCCGGAGCCGAGGAGCTCGACGGCGAAGAGCCCGAAGCCCTCCTCGTCCCACTCCTCCTCCCAGCGCTCGATCTCCCCGGCCGTCTCGTCCAGATCGAGGGTCTCGCCCTCGCCGATCCAGCGCATGACCTCCGGGTCGGCGTTGATCTCCGAAAGGGGGACGAGGTCGTCGTCGGTCCAGCGGCGGAGGATGAGTCGGGGGGTAAGGATCTCGGTCATGCCCACATCCTGCCGAAATTCCGCCGACCAGCGGTAATCGGCCGTTGCGGCAGTGTTGCGGGTTCATGGACATCACCGTGGGAAGGTTCCCGCCGCCCGCCCCGGGCCCCTACGGTCCGTGGGAACCGCGACCAAGGAGTGCTCCTGCCATGCCCCTCGACCTGTCGGACGAGAGCCGGTACGACCGCACGCGCCTGCGGCAGTGGGTGCACGGCCGTGCCCGCTCCGCCGGAGTGGACCGCCGTGATCTGCTGAAGCTGCTCGCGGTGGGGGCCGCCGCCGGATCGCTGGGTGTGGCCGCGGGAAGCGGCACGGCCTCGGCCGCTCCGGGCCTGCCCGTCGCCGATCCGGTGCCGCGCACCGTCAAGCCGCTGCCGCCCGAGCTGTTCACCCTGCGCGGTACGAACGCGGAGACGAACTTCGCGGCGCTGCGCGGCACGGGCCCGCTCACCCCGATCGACCGGTTCTTCGTGCGCAATCACACCTCCACCCCGCGGGTCGATGCGGCCGCATGGCGGCTGAAGGTGTGGGGCGAGGGGCTGGCGGGCGGCCCGCTGGAGCTGTCGTACGAGCGGCTGCGGGCCCTGCGGCCGGTGGAGCGGACGCTGTTCATCGAGTGCGCGGGCAACGGCCGGAGCTTCTACACCACCCAGCAGGGCCAGCCGGTCACCGGTACCGCCTGGACCCTGGGCGCGATCGGTGTCGCGCGCTGGCGCGGAGCGCGGCTGTCGGACGTACTGCGCCTGGCGGGCGTGACCCGGGGCGCCGTGGACGTCCTGCCGCGCGGGCTGGACGACGAGGTGGTGGCGAACGGGGTGAACCTGGGCCGGGTACGGCGTCCGCTGCCGGTCTCCAAGGCGCTGGACGACGTACTGCTGGCCTACGAGATGAACGGGCAGCCGCTGCCGCCCGACCACGGCGGGCCGGTCCGTCTCGTGGTTCCGGACTGGGTCGGGATCTCGTCGATCAAGTGGGTCGGGGACATCGAGGTGAGCGGGGAGCCCCTGTACTCGCCCTGGAACACGGACATGTACCGGCTGTTCGGGCCCGAGCACCCGGCGCAGGGCAGTGCCCCGCTGACCCGGCAGACCCTCAAGAGCGCCTTCGAACTGGAGCTGGGGGCCACTGTTCCCGTGCACCGGACCCGGCTGCTGACCGGCCGTTCCTGGTCTGCGGCGGCGCCGGTCACCCGGATCGACGTCAGCACGGACGGCGGCGTCCGCTGGCGGCGGGCCCGGCTGCACGACACCCCGCGCCGGGGTGGCTGGGTGCGCTGGTCGGTGCCGTGGACCCCGCGGGCCACGGGCGCGACCTCGCTGCTGGCGCGGGCGACCGACGCGACCGGGCGGACGCAGCCCGACCGGTCGGTCCACAACACGCAGGGTTACCTCTTCGACGCGGTGGTCCGCCACCCGGTGACGGTGGTCTGACCGGGCCCCTCGCCCACCGGGTCAGGGGGTGTGGAAGCGGACCTCCGGCGCATCGGGGGACGGGCCGTCGAGCACGCGCTGCGGGCGGCCTCCCAGGTGCTGGTCGAAGAAGGCGGCGACGTAGCGGCGGGTCAGTTCCACGGAGCGGGCGCCGGGCAGCGGGGCCTCCTCGTCGGGCAGGCCCAGCTGCTCGCCGATCGCCGGGAAGTCGGTGAAGGTGAAGTGGCCGGAGTCGGCGAAGGTGATCCAGCGCTTCCAGCCGTCGAGCAGCGGCCAGTCGCGGTCCCAGCTGGCGTTGCCGCCGGGGCCGCGCTCCTGCGCGCCGAGCAGCATGAAGGGGCGCCCGCCGAGTCCGGCCCCGGGGACCGGTGTGGAGAATCCGCCGTCCATGTTGATCCCGGCCCGGATCCTGCCGTCGGCCGCCATTGCGGCGGCGGTCGAGGCGCCGCCGATGGAGTGGCCGGCCATCGCGATGCGGCCCTTGTCGATGAGTCCGGCGTGGCGCCAGGCGGGGCTGCGTCCTGTGAGACGGTCCAGGAGGAAGGACACGTCACGGGCCCGGGTGTCGCTGACGGTCCGGTACCCGGCCTCGTCCTTGACCTTCTCGCAGGCCAGGCACGTGAGCACGCGCCCGCCGGGGAAGGCGGTCCCCACGCTCTCGTACGCGTGGTCCACCGCGGCGACGACGTAGCCCCGGGAGGCCAGGTCCTCGGCGAGCGCGGTGAGCGTGGACCGGTGGACGGTGAAGCCCGGGGAGAGCACGATCAGCGGGTACCGGCCGGCGGCCGGGCGGGCGCCCGTCCTGCCGTGGGTCCGGGTGCCGGTCAGGGTGTCGACCGGGATCACCTGGTCCAGCCCGCGGTCGACGAGCAGCAGGCGGGCCTCCTCGGGGGTGAGGTAGCGGGTGGTCCGGCCGCTGTCCTGCCGCGCCGGGTAGCGCAGGGTGACCATCAGCTCGCGCGGACCGGAACCGGCCCAGGGGTCGGTGCGGCTGCGGTCCACCAGGTGCAGGTCCTCCCGGCCGACCGCGAAACGGCCGGTGGGGCGAGGGAGTTCCACCGTGGTGCGGCGGTCGTCGGTCCCCACCGGGCCGGCACTGACGGAGGTGTCCGCGGCGACCGAGCTGCCGGCGGTGGCGAGCGGGAGGGGCAGGAGGATCGCGGCCAGGGTCAGGGCGGCGGCGGTTCTGCGGTTCTTCATGAACGTCACGCTATGCGGGCGGTTCTGGCGGATCGTCAGCCTGTGAGGCGGATCTGCCGTCAGCCCCCGGAGGGAGGTCAGGGCGCCGGGTCACTCCTGAGTCGTAGCCACGCTGATGGCGTCGAGTTTGCCCCGCAGGTACGTGTGGGAGTCGACGGGGTCGTGCACCACCCGGCCGACGGGGGCGGGCAGGGACTCCACCCGGGTGTGCGGATCGCATTCGTAGAAGTAGACGAGGGAGATCAGCTCCTCGGCGGGTGTGTCGGCGGGCGGCGGCAGTACGCGGTGGCGGCCCGCGCGCCAGCGGTCGCCCGTCCAGCGGGCCATCAGGTCGCCGATGTTGACGGTGAGCGCCGCGGGGTCGAAGGGCGCGTCCTGCCAGCCGTCGGCGTCGGTGTGGATCTGGAGCCCGCCCGCGCCGAGCTGCCGGTCGAGGACCGTGACCGTACCGAAGTCGGTGTGCGCCCCGATGCGGAACTGGCCGGGCAGGGGCGGGCCGACGATCTCGGTGCCCGGGTACCAGTTGAGGTTGAACCCCCAGGTGGGGTGTGAGGTGTGGCGGGTGAAGTGGTCCTCGGCCAGGCCCAGCGCGACGGCGAGGAGTTCCAGCAGTTCGTCGGAGAGCGTCCGCATCAGGCGCAGGTACTCCGTCACCAGCGGCCTCAGCTGCGGCACTTCGGCGGGCCAGGCGTTGGGAGCGAACCATTCGGCGTCCACGGAGGGGATCCCGGTGGGGTCCTCGGCCGCGAAGGACCACGATTCCTTGAGGTCGGGCGGCGAGGCCGTGCCCTCGGCGTAGCTGTTGGCCTCCGCCCCGGGGCCGAGCCAGCCCCGGCCGCCGACGGTGACGGCGTACGGCTCCATCGCGCGCGCGGGCAGCCGGAAGAACTCACCCGCCGCCTCCCGGATCCGCGCGGGCAGCGAGGGGTCCACGCCGTGCCCGGTCACCAGCAGGAAGCCGGCCGCGCGCAGGGCCTCGTCGACGCGGGCGGCCGTACGGGCGCGCGCCTCGGGTCCGCCGGACCGCCACGGCCCGAGATCGATCACGGGAATCTGGGATCCGGCCATGGGAGACCTGCCTTCCGGGGCTGCGGGCGCGTCCGGGACCGAGGCTATCGCCGCGTGCCACCGGACGGGATCGCCACGGAGCGTGATTCTTGGACACCTTCTGTACGCATTCGCCGCCGTGGAGCGCGAAGATCGTCATGAAAAGCACCAGAATAGGAGGGGCAGCGGTGGCTCACCAGAGACGGAGCGAACGGTGGAGATTTCGACGAAGGAAGTCTTCGGGGCCCCGTGCTGGGTGAGCCTGATGACGCGCGACCTCGGTACGGCCCAGCATTTCTACGGTGCGGTCGTGGGCTGGAGGTTCCGCCCGACCCGTCTCGGCGAGGCGTTCTCGGTGGCCTTCCAGGGCCGGGTCCCGGTCGCGGGCATCGGGGCGCTGGCCGCTGACCTGGGGGTCGCGGCGGCCTGGACCCCGTACTTCGCCGTCGACGACGCCGACGTGGCGGTGGACCGGATCCGGGAGCGGACGGGCACGATCGCGGTCGGCCCGGTCTCCTTCGAGTCCGGCGGCCGCGCCGCGCTCGTCGCCGACCCGGACGGCGCCGTCTTCGGGATCTGGGAGGGCAACGTGGAGGCGGGCTGGCGGGTGGGCAGGGGCCCGTCACCCGCCTGGCTGGAACTGCGCACCAGGAACGCGCTGGACGCGGCGATGTTCTACGGCGCGGTGCTGGAGTGGGCGACCGGCCGGGCGGGCTGCTGCGAGGTCTCGTACGAGGAGGACCAGGTCGTGCTGCGGCAGGACGGCGAACCCGTCGCCCGCCTGAACAGCGGTCCCGTGGAGATCGCCTCCTACTCCCCGCACACCCGGCCCCGCTGGCACGTCCACTTCCGGGTGCCGAAGCTCCGTCCGGCGGTGGAGGCCGCCGTCTCGCTGGGCGGGCGGGCCGTCTCGGACGTCACCTCGAACGCCGCGGAGCGGTGGGTGACGCTCCGCGACCCGGACGGGGCCCTGTTCACCCTCACCACCGCCCTCGGGTCGGACACGGACTGACCGCCCCGTCCGTCGCAGGCATGGGGGGCGGCTCACACTCGGTGACCCTTCGAGATGCGAGGGCACGGCAGGACTGGTTCGCTGAATCCGCCCGCTCTCCCCACAGATCCAAGGAGCGATCATGAGCGTTTCAGGTGAGTCCCGCGGCCGGTCCCAGCAGATGCGCGCCAAGGCCAAGGAGCTGAACGACGCGGCCGAGCGGTCCACCGACCCGGAAGAGCGCCGCCGGCTGAAGGAGAAGGCCCGCCGCCTCCAGGAGCAGAGCGAGCAGGAGGGCCGTATGGACGACCGGGGCATGGACCCCATGTAGCCCGTACGCCTCCCCCGCGCACCCCACCGGCCGGTGTCCGCCGCGATCCCCGTCGCCGCGGCCACCGGCCGGTGCCGGTGCCGGCTCGGACGCGGGGATCGTGGATCCAAGGGCCGACGACGCGCTGTGGGCGGTGCGCGCGCTGGGCCGGGGAGGACGACCGCACCCCTGTGATCGGAGCCGGTGGAAGGTAAATGCGTCGACAGCGTCCCTCGGTACCCGGCAAAGTGGCCGCCCGTGACGAGCAGTGAGCTGTGGACC